>DATEMU010000019.1 GCA_035275405.1 Phycisphaerae bacterium | reverse complement strand
ACAATTGCCCAGAGTCCGTCGTCGACGAGAGGCTTGGCCATATGCGTGTCCTCCATGACACCCGGTGTCGTCGCATCCTGCAACACCCTGGCTATCGGCACTCTTCGTCATTGTTTATGAAGTTCTTTTAGGGACTCTAAGTGTTGCTACAATCGCATCCTGAGCATAGAGATCTCTTTTGCGCGACCCTACCGCTAGGTATGTATCGCGGTCTAAGCTTATGACATCATCTAAGGATATATCGGTGTTATTGAAAGGCGAGCATCGCAAGATATGCTTTCCTACAACGGTATTCTCACCATCGCTGACATGGACTGCCACAGCAACATCTGTGGTGACGTCGTACTGAGGCATATCGAAAGACACTGACGACTGGTTGCTAGGACTGCCTATTTGTATGCCGGGTTGATCGCACATCCACTCGTATGTGAATTTCACGCTGTCGGGGTCGTTTACAGTACAAGTGAGGTCGACGGCTCGTCGGGATAGAACGCGTGGTGATTTGAGTTGTATCGCGACTAGAGGATCGTCATTTCTTGCGCGAATAGGCACAAGTATCTCAAGTCCAAGTGCATCCTGCGCGCCATGAGCTCGCACTTCAAGGTGAACAGTGCATGGTGCCGCCACATTCGGCAATGTTACAATTGGCGAAGACGCCGATGGGTCGCTGAACGTCACGGCATGCTCCGACTTTGCGGACCATGCAAGAGTGTATGGCTGTATTTCTTTGCCAACAACTTGAACCTGTATTGCAAGACGGGCATTTTCCATTTGCTCTGGGAGTAAGTAGCGTCCATTTTTATCAGGGTGCGCTATCGGCCTTTGGAGTATCAAGCGGCGCGAAACTTGCAAAGCAGACATAGACTTGAGCCAGTCGGAGAACTCGCGAGGATAGGAGAAAACGAGGCCGATAAACAGTGCAACCAGGAAAACGGCGAATCCGACAACTACTGTTGCGATCAATGTCAAACCAAGCTGTCGTACCCTCCGAAGTATCGGGTCTCTGACCTGAGTGTGCTGCACACTAGAGAAGACGAATATCAGCAGCGCGCCGACGAGAGTAACTGCCCCCGCGATAAACGCTACTTGCCAATTGTAAAGAAACAGTGCGCCGCAGAGGCTGGCTGCACCAGATAGGCCAACCACTGCAAGGAAGTACTTGCCCACCTCGGGGATATACCTAATCGTCTCGTTGAGCGCGCGCCATGCTATGCTGATGCGTGTAACAGTGAGACTCGAGTCCTCGGGAGTTGGGTCCGCCTTTGTGTCCGGTGTCTTAGCCATTGTACTTCCGTCTCCAATCTCAGAGAGTCGCCCTTGCACTCGTTGGCCAGAGGGTCAATTCACAACGGCGGTTGCCAGGCGATTGCCTGTAGTCGAAGGGGTCATCTTAAGCATCGCGTATCCTTGAAACCTACTGGTCAACGGCGATGGTGGATCATCTCGCCGGGCGTCGCTGGCCCGACACCATGCCGCGAATTCCACCGGATCGATCCGCCCGTCCCGATCTCGGACCGGTGGATTTTCGTGCGGTGAATCCTGAGTGTACGGGCAAGGCCCCGCTGAGTCAGGCCTGCCATGACTCGCATGGCGCGGAACATCCCTCACGTTTTCCTGTGCGCCTGCTTGTGCTTTGGCCCTGCTGCCATTGCAGCAGCAGGCTAAACTCCGGCAAATCTGCTGCTTGTATAGCAGCATTCGGCCTGTTGGGGCATGCGTAATTGCCCATATTGGGGATTAGGCCTTCGGCAAGGCAAGTGTCGCCCTCGCTGCGGCCCTTTCCATTTGACGCCGTAACGCGGCCGCGGATCGCATCCTCGCACTGCTTGGCACGACAATCGCATCGTCGGTTGGACCGAACCATCGACTTCCGGTTTGTAAGCCAGAGGTCACCAAACAAGAGCTCCCCAAACGGGGGTTATGTTGCATGACGTGCTCGTACGGGGTCATCGCGGTCTCTGAGTAGGATTCGGCGTGGCGCGACGGTCGAGAGCCGAAACAACCGGCGGCAAGGCCGCGTAGCCGCTCGAGATTTTCTACGAACGGGGTCTAAGCTGATTGACAGCCTGTTACCGGTGGGCGGCCGACGTTAGATGTGTAAGCGTTGACTTGGAACGCAAATTCTCGCTGGCTGGGATTCCGAGGCTGAAGGCCGTACTAGCCGAGACGGAGACCGCCTTCGGTTCCCGGCGATGAGTGAGTGGGGATCGTCCTACCCGAGTATTGCTTGTTGATTGGTGACGGGCATCTCCACATCGGCGGGCTTGCCGTCGCCGTTAAGAATGGACATCTCAGGTTTCAAGACGAAGTCATTCCAGCCTTGGAGTAGTCGTGGATCTATCGGCGGGCACCTTCGCAGCCTCGCGTGACCATCTGGGCAGGATTCGATAGAATCCGACGCTAATGGCGAATATCCAGCCTAACACGCCCTCCGGGGCAAGCGTGAAGAGATTTGCCCTAGCTGGGTCGGCGGCCGCAGTGCTTGGACTTCTGGTTACCTATGTAGATGGTTGGAGAAAACTCATTGAGAGCCTCAAATCGCTGCACGAATCGATTCGCGGCCTCCCGGGGCTCGAGGGACTGAAATGGTGGGGTACCTCACTTTTCGTTGCGGCTATGTTAGCAGTCGTCGCCCTATGCGTATGCTTAAGAAAGTGGAGGGTAACAAGGCTCGAGGAAAAGAGAATTGAGGCAGAGCGTCTGTTGACCGAAACGCGTTCGCATCGCTTTTTCAGCGTGGAGCCCCTACCACCTCCCAAGGGTCAGGTCGAGCCGACTCGTTTCCACCGAGCAGACTGCAAACATGAGGTCATCTTCGATTGGATACGCAGCACCACTCGGCCCTTGATCTACGTCACAGGCCAATCCGGGACGGGAAAAGCTCGCTCATGGATGCATACGTAATTCCGATGCTGAATTGCACTAACCTCACCTTGCCCGATGGCAGTGCCAAGCAATTCCTAGCAGTCATGATTCGAGCATTCGGCGACTTTGCCGCAACACTTCGCGACGCTCTAATTAGCCAGGCTCGACTATGGAAAAGTCCGCCAAACCTGAATGATCTCTCTTCAAGGGATATTCTGGAGCGAGTTGGAACGAGGCTAAAGACGCAGAGTCTACGCCTCGTGCTCGCCCTGGATCAATTCGAAGAAGTTGTCGTCGGCGTTGATCCAAACGCCCAAGCCATTCCTCCAGCAGTAGCTCTGGCGAAATCCCTCATCGAGAATCCCATTGATGCGATTACCTGCGTCCTAGTGACTCGCTCAGAATACGCGGATGCGTTCCAGTCATTCGGATTGCCTCTTCGCTTTGAGAAAGATACCTGGCAGGACGTACCACCATTTTACGTAAAGGAGGCTGCCACCTTCATGCTCCAGGGCCTCACTCAAATTCGAGGTCCACAGCCGGACAATAATGAATTAGCCGCTGCGCTTGCTCGTCAAGCCGAAGCTCTCGGAGATATGCCGCAATATGCGACCCCCATCGCACTGAATCTTAGTGGTGTGATGTTTGAATCCGACCCAGCACTCGGGCGCAAGCTTGCCGCAACCGAAACAAAAGCCGTTAAGGGCGTTATTGCGACCTATGTGCGAACACGAATAGACTCGCGTGAGATTCGGGATGTCGCTCCGGCAATCTTAGACAAGCTAGTGACGCCGACTGGGCAACGTGAGAAGCCTCTTGGATCAGTAACGATGGCCAATGCGACAGGAATTGTGTTGAGCAGAGTAGACATTGCCTTATACACATTGGCAAGGTACGGGCTTGTTAGACAGATCGGTCAGCACTGGGAAGTGTCTCACGATTTTCTGGCAGTCCTCATCCGCCTGGCATTGAAGGAGATCGATCGGGCCCCTTGGCGGCGAGCAAGGGTAATTGCGAAGATTACGCTTGTTACGGTCTTAACTGCTATTGCACTCATAGCTGTAAAGACTTGGGGATTAAAGCGGGATGCCGAGGCAGCCAGGACGGAATTCGAGCGTTACTGCACGTATGATGCCGCAACTGGCGAAGTAGTAGTTCGGGGTGCATTTACACTGCCAACCATCCGATATTTACAAGGGCTCGGCCGCATCATTTCCTTGGATCTCTCAAATTCAAAAACCAGCTCGGAATCACTACGGGCCATTAGGAGATTGAAGACGATTGACAATCTTAATCTTGAACACACTGAGGTTACGGATCTGGACCTAAAGGTGATACTTGCCGATCCAGGTTTCCATCTTGAATCCATGTTGAACCTTAGCAATACGGAGGTTACGGATGACGGAGTAACCGAGCTTGCGTGCGCTGATAATGTGGCCAACGCCCTAGGTGAGTTACATTTGTACCGCACGAAAATAACACTGGAGGGGATCCGGACGCTTTCGGGTCGCCATACGGGGCTCAGGGCGCTCAAGGTACTTATTCTCGGGGGCCCAACAATAACAGACGCAGACGTGAAAGAACTCGCGCGGCCGGACACCGGCCTGAAGGAGCTTAAGGCGTTGCATTTATATGAAACAATGGTGTCAGAGCAAGGATTAAGGGCCATGGCTTCATCGGACACCGGACTTCAGGGACTCGAGGTATTGATTCTTAATGGAACACCGATAACCGATAAGGGTCTGAACGAACTCGCGCGGACAGGCACCGGTCTAAAGGAGCTTCGCGTACTGAGTCTTTGTGAGTCGGATGTGACAGATCAGGGATTGATGGGATTGGCCCGCAATGGGACCGGGCTCGCGTGCCTGGGTGTCCTCGATCTCCGAAGCGCGAGGATTACTGACGACGGCTTGAGATATTTGTTCAGAGAAGAGAGTGGCCTGGGTTCACTCCGGAGTGTAGATGCACGAGACACGAGAATTACTCGTGACTGCGTTCGGACTATTACAAATGAGCGGCCGGACATTCGCATCGTTCTTGATGTCCAGTGACGAAAGTAGAAGAATAAATCGAGATGTAGCGCGCGGAACCGATTGCTGAGCATGTCGTAGCCATTCATCCCTGTTGGGAGTGCCGAGTGAATGTAAGCCTTTTGATGTAGCCTCATGTGTTGACCTGGTGTCGGTAGTCTAGATTCCAAAAGACTGCAGCAGTGATTCTGTAGGAGCATGATCGCGCCAGAAGCATTAAGGTCGAAGGCGTAACTCGATCCGGGTAATTAGGGCAGGACTCGAGCCAGCGACCTCCGGGTTATGAGGTATCGATTCGAACCTCTAGCTCCGGTAAGGGGGATTATGTTGCGAAAAGTGTCCCAGAAAAGGGGGGCGACGAGGCCTCGGCACCGCCTCCAACGGGGACGCGAGCTTGCCTGATTCATGGCCTCGATCCTGTATCGAGAAGGGAATGGGTTTCCGATCCCGTGGCGACCGCAAAGCCATTCTCCTCCATCGTCGCGACAACCTCCGATGAAAAAGACAGAGAGTGCTTCATTCCAGGAGGATTAGTGCAATGCGCCCTTTGACAGTCACCGCTGCGGCAACGTTGATGATCATAAGCCCCTGGTCCGTCGTCCGTGCCGGATTGGTCGGAGCACCGGGCGATCTCTATGTCGCCGGTCACGTCAGCAACAACGTGCTTCAATTCGATGGAGTCACGGGGGAGTTCGTCGCTGCGTTTGTCGGCGATGGTCTTCATGTCCCCCGGGGCATCGGCTTTGGCCCCAACGGCAATCTCTTCGTCGCCGATTCGGCCACCGACTCCATTCAGGAAATGGATGGCGCCACAGGTCAGGTTGTCGGTCCGTTCGCCGCCCATCCCGCCATCGACCAAGCCAATCAACTCTTGTTCTCGCCGGAGGGATATCTCTTCGTCTCCAATGTCCCGAGTAGCGCAGCCGGAAGTCATGTGGCGCGAATGGATTCCGGGACCGGGGCCTTCCTCGATACTTTAGGCGCTGGCCTGCTGTTCAATCCGCAAGGGCTGCTCCTCACCCCCGACGGCCATCTTCTGGTCGCCAACGACGGGGCCTACGATAACGTCTTGAAATTCGACGGCAGTACGGGGGCCTATCTTGGCGAATTCGTCTCGACCGGGAGCGGAGGCCTCGACGACCCTACCGGCATGGCCTGGGGGCCGAACGGCAATCTCTTCGTGGCCAGTATTCAGACCGATCGCGTCGTGGAGTTCGACGGCCTGTCGGGGCAGTTCATTCGCGTGTTTGCAAGCGGCGAAAACCTTCAACGTCCGAGGGTCGTCGAGTTCGGCCCCAACGGCAATCTGTTTGTTGCCAATGAAACCGCCGACAACGTCGTCGAGTTTGACGGATCTTCTGGCGCATTTGTCCGGGTCTTTGCGGAAAGCGGGGGCTTGGACTACCCCATTGGCATGGCGTTCAAGCCGGTACCGGAAGCAGCCAGTGCCGGCCTGTTAATCGTGTTGCTAGCTTGGCCGAGGAATAGGAACCGGAGACTCTAACTCGCCGCGACTCCGTCTAGGCTTTTCGGACAGTGGGCGCTCGCGCGATCACGCCCCTCCCTTCTTTCCGCGATCCTCCGGAAAGCCATACCGCGTTGTGCCGTCGCGCGATCGCGGGCCTATTGCCCATCAACTCGGTAATCGTGGGCTCACTCAAGTTAGCAATCGTCATGACAAGTCGATGGGCAGGTCGGTTCAAGCAAGCACCGTTTTTGTGCGTCAGTTTGTGCGTCACTTTGCCGCCGACCACGGCGGGAAAGTTCGCGACAACCCCGCGACACCCTCGTTTCTGCGCAATGGCGCGGGGTTGTCGTCGAGTTGTTCTTCAGTAATCGCGTCTCTTCAGATTAGAAATCCGGTGCTCTATCCAGCTGAGCTACGGGCGCAACTCTTTGTCGGACAAAGACTTTTTAGCATAGCGGCGTAGTTTTTCAACCCTTCCGGGCTGGCACGGGCTCCTCTTGTCGTTCCCGTCGGGCGCGGCAAGGCGGGTGAAGGTGCGCCACCTACTACGTTTGACGTAGTGTTACGACAAGAGTAGTAGGGTGAAGTCGGCCCCGCCGATTGCTCAAAAAAAACCGATTGATCCACCGGTGCGGTCGCGACGTAGCGTGAGTAGGCGCGGTCGAATTCCGGCCGAGAGTCCATCATTTTCGGAGACGCGGTCATGCATCGTTTCCCATCGCGCGGCGGAGGGGCGCTTTGTTACCTGGCCGTATTCCTTTGCACGTCCGTCCGTGGGATGGACGGCGATGCCAGCGGCGAGGCGCTGCTGCAATCCTATTACGCCGCCAACGGGTTCCTGCAGCGCGGCCTTTATGACCTGGCGGCCGCCGAGTATCGCAGCTTCCTGCGCGACCACGGCGACCATGAGAAGGCGGCGGTCGCGCGATACGGTCTGGCGGTTTGTTTCTTTCGAACCGGCAAGCAAACGGATGCCGCAAGCGAACTTGAACAACTTGCGGAAGTGAAGGATTTCGCATTCGCGGCGGACGTGCTGACCATGCTGGGCCAGTGCAAGCTCGCGGCGGGGGACTACGACGCCGCGGTTCGCGCCTTTGAGCGCGTACTGGACGACTACGGTGACCACAAACTTGCGGCGGAGGCGGGGACGCAACTCGCCGAGGCGCTGTTCAAGGCGGGCAAATTCAAGGAGGCGCGTGCCCGGTGCAAGGCGGCCCTCCAACGCTGGCCGGAAGCGCCTCAGATCGAGCGCGTCTGCCTGATCGCGGCGATGGCGGAGATGGCGCGAACAGATTATGCGGAGGCCGCGCCGCACCTGGAGAAGTTACTGACGGCCTATCCGAAATCGGCGAATCGGCTGCAAGCTGAATTGCTGCTGGCGCAATGTTGGCATCAACTCGGCCGCCCTGACGAGGCCGGGCCGAAGTATCGGGAGGTGTTGAAAGCGGCGGAGAGTCCGCTTCGACCGGACGCGTTGTACGGCCTGGCCGCGCTCGTCCTTCAAAAAGGCGATTACGCCGAGGCCGGGCGGCTGCTCGACGAACTGATTGAGAAGCACCCGGAAAGCTCGCTGATCGGGGGCGCGTTTCTTCTTCGCGGTCGCGCTGCGTATGAGGCGAAATCCTTCGATTCCGCGGTCCAAGCGCTGGAGCGAGCGGCCACAGCCGCCCCAAATTTGGCGGACGAGTCGGCGTATTGGATCGCGAAGTGCGAGCTTCGTCAGGACAAGTTTGAGGAGGCGGCGCGGCGGCTTAAGAAGGCGCTCGAGGCGCACCCGGAAAGCAAGCTGTTGGCGGAGATGACCTATGACCGGGCGGTCGCGCTGGGTCGGGCGGGGGAGCTTGGATTGGCGATCGGGTGTGCAGAAAAATTCGTCACTCGCTTCGAGGAGCATTCGTTGTTGCCCGAAGCGCTCGAATTGCTCGCCACGCTGCTGCATCAGTCGGCGAAATACGAAGCGAGCCAGGAGCGCTGCGACGAGTTTCTGAAGCGGCTGGCTTCGAACCCGCGCGCGGGAGCGGTGGCATTTATTGCGGCGGAAAACGAATTCCTTCAGAAGCGATACGCCGAAGCGGCGGCGCGATATCGCAAATTCCTGGACCAATTCCCCAAGGATGAAAATGCGAGCCTGGCGCGCTACCGGCTGGGGATGTCGCTCCATTATTCCGGAAAAGTCGATGACGCGGCGCCGTTTCTTGCGGAGGCGGCGGAGCGAGTGGATTCCGACCCGCGCGTCCGACCGGCGCTGTTCGCGCTGGCCAATGCCGCATTTGACCGCGGCGAGTGGAAGTCGGCGGAGGAATGGTTCGGGCGATTTCTAGAGAAGCCCGTGGATCGCACGTCGGAAGACGACGCGTTGCTCAGGCTGGGACTGGCTTTGGCGCGGCAGAAGCGCGGCGAGGAGGCGGTGAAGGCGTTCGATCGGCTCCTAGCGGAATCGCCCGCAAGCCCGCACCGGTTGCAGGCAATCTTCGAGCGCGGGCAGGCCTTGCTGGAGCTGAAGCGCACGGATGATGCGAAAGAGGCGTTCGAGGAAGTCCTGGCCGAGGGCGCCGACTCGCGCTTTGCGCCCTATGCCCGCAACCATCTGGGCGCGTTGGCCCTGCAATCGGGGGATGCGGCGCGGGCAGACGAACTCCTGGCGGAAGCGGTCGAGAATGCGCCGACGCCGGAACTGGCGGCCGAGGCGCTGTTTCACCGGGGGGCGGCGCAGGCCGGCGCGCAGGACTTCAAGACGGCGAGCGAGACTTTCGGGAAGTTTCTGAAGGCTTACCCGGATCACCCGTTCGCAAACAGCGCCAGGGCGCAAAGAGCCATCGCCTTGGCGCGAGAAAAGAAGTTTGACGCAGCAATGAAACTCTTTGACCGAGTGCAGTTGGGGGAATTGGAGGCGACGCTTCGATCCGCCGCGCAATACGAGCGGGCGTGGTGCCTGAGTGAGACGGGCAAGAAAGAGGAGGCGGCATCGGTGTATCGCCAACTGGCCGCGGACAAGGCCGCTGGGATGCTCCGACTGCACGCGATGCTGGAACTGGCGTCGCAGGAGGCCGCGGCGAAGCGGTTTGAACCGGCGCTGGAGCTACTGGGCCGACTGCAACAGGAACTCGCCGGTGAAGGCGACCCGACGGGAACGCTCGCGGAACAGGTGGCGTTTCGAAGGGGACTTTGGCAATTCGAGTCCGGCCGGTATGCCGAAGCGGGCGAGGGGCTGGGGAGTTTCGTGAAGAGCTTTGAAAAAAGCCCGCTTCAACCAACGGCGAACTACTACGCGGGCGAGGCCTTTTTTCAGGCCAAAAGGTATGAACGAGCGGCGGAGCACTTTGATCGGGCGATGCGCGGCGACTTGGAAGAAGCGATGGCGCCTTCCGCCCTCTTGCGGCAGGGCGAGGTTCAGGCGCAATTACAGCGCTGGGCCAAGAGTGAGGAGACATTCGACCAGTACCTGCGTGATTTCGGCGAACGCGACGGATGGTATCAAGCCGTGTTCGGGCTCGGATGGGCGCGAGAGAACCAGGGGCGACACGACGAGGCGATCAAGGCGTATCGCGACGTCGTCGCCCGGCACAAGGGACCGACGGCCGCGCGGGCGCAATTTCAGATCGGCGAATGTCTGTTCGCGAAGAAGCAATACGAGGAGGCCGTCCGCGAACTGCTCAAGGTCGACATCCTGTACGACTACCCGGAATGGAGCGCGGCGGCGCTTTACGAAGCGGGGCGCTGCTTCACCAAGCTGGCCAAGTCCGCCGAGGCGCGGGCGCAGTTCAAGACCGTCGTCGAGAAGTATGGCGACACGCAATGGTCGGCCCTCGCCGCGAAGCAACTGGCGGAACTGGCTACGAATGTCGTCCCCGGCCATACGTCGGGTTGAACTCAGGGGCGATCAACACACTCAGGAGTGATGTATGTTTCCACAGGTTCATTCGTTCGTGGGCACATTGTTGGCGCAAGCGCCCGACGCAGCGTCCGCGATGCAGGTCCATTCTGTGTTCGATTTCGTCGTCAAGGGCGGGCCGACGATGATCCTGATCGGCGTGTGTTCGCTCGTCGCACTGACGGTCGTCGTCGAGCGCCTTGTCGTGCTCCGCCGAAAACGGGTGATTCCGCCCGCGTTCCTTGAGGGGATTACGGGCGCGGCGAACGATCGGGCACGGGCCCTCGATCTATGCAAAGCCAGCGCGAGCCCGGTCGCGAACGTCATCGCGGCGGCCGTCAAGCGCCGCGGACAGCGAATCGATGTCATTGAGAAGGCCGTCGGCGAGGCGGGCCGGCGCGAGATTATTGGTCTTCGCCATCGCATGCGTTTGCTCGGCGCGCTGCCGCAGGTGGCGACGATGCTCGGCCTGCTGGGAACCATTTTCGGAATGATCAAGACCTTTCAGTCGGTCGCCGCGTCGGGACAATCGCTCGGCAAGACCGAGGCGCTGGCCAAGGGAATTTACGAAGCCTGGACCTGTACCGCGGCAGGGCTCCTCGTGGCCATCCCCGTGATGGTCGCCTACCAGATGCTCCTGGGAAAAATCGACTCGCTGGTGGTGGAGATGGACCGCGTCGCTGTCGATTTCGTCGAGAATCACGGCGGAGATTCGCACGCAACTGAATTGTCGGAGCGGACGCACACGCTTCCCGCCTCGTCCGTCATTTCGGAACCTCAAGCACCACTCGCGGCCCAGCCGGCCGTGGCCTAAGCGACGATCAGGAGCCTGCCATGTTGTTACAAGACTCCGAGACTGATTCGAACATTCACATCGACTTCGTGCCGATGGCGGATGTTCTCTTCAACCTGCTGATCTTCTTCCTGCTCGCGACGACAATCGCCCAGGTCGAGCGGGAGATGCGGATCGCCCTGCCGGCCGCCAGTTCCTCGGTGCCGATCAGCGCGGCGCTGCGCGAGATGATCGTCAACGTGCAGAACGACGGCCAGATCTTCGTCGGGGGCCGGAAGATGGAGGCGAACGAACTGCAAACCCTGGTCGCGGACGCCGTCAAACAGAACGCCGACCAGAAGGTTACGGTGCGGGGCGACCGGCGGACGGCCTATGAGAACGTCGTTCGCGTGCTCGACCTCTGCAAGGCCAACGGCATTCAGGAGCCGTACATCGACACGGTTTTGGAATAACGCCCGGGGCGATCTGTGAAGAGAGTATTGGTCATATCGGTGGTCGTGCTCATCGCGGTCGCCGGCGGCGCATGGTGGTGGTTCCTTCGCCCGACGCGCATGACGTTTCTGACGGATGCGGAGACGATTCGCGAATCGGCCGCGACCGCCACATTGCGCGAAGTCCTCTGGCAGACGCCGACGCCGGTCGGCAACCTGACCGACACACCGGCGGATGAATTCGAGCCGCGCGTCTCCGCCGATGGGGAAACACTATTCTTTGTACGCGGAAAGCCTGGTCGCAACGCGGACATTTATCTCGCCACTCGTACCACCCAGGGCTGGAGCAGCCCCGAACCCTTCGAAGAAGTAAACACGAACGATGATGAACTCGGCCCGGAGCCGTCGGCAGACGGTCAGTCCCTCTATTTCTACACCGATCGGCCCGGAGGCCTGGGAGGCTATGACCTTTGGGTTGCTCGCAAGACGGAGGACGGTTGGCAACCGCCGACGAATCTGGGCTCGGCGATTAATACGGCGTACAACGAATACGGCCCGGCGCTGTCACCGGATGGCGGGACCTTGTGCTTTTCCTCAAACCGACCGAAGCCGGATGAGACGCCACCCTCAGACGAGGCCTGGCGTGCGACGGTGCGTGAAGATCTTTACCGACATGATTATGACTTGTACGCAGCGTCGATCACTGACGCCGGGTTCCAATCCGCGGAGCCGCTCGAAGCGGCCAACTCCGCGGGCAATGACGGAGCGCCCGCGTTCAGCCCGATCGGCGACTTTCTCTATTTCGCGTCCGATCGGGCCGGTGGTTTGGGCGGGTTTGACCTCTATCGCACGCGCAAGGTCCGAGGCGAATTCCAGGCTCCCGCCAATCTCGGCGGCGCCGTCAACACCACGGCCAATGAACTCGACCCGGCGCTCGACGTGGGCGGTTATGCGCTGCACTTCAGTTCCGATCGGTCCGTCACCGATGGCACACAGGCCGAGTCTTCGTCGGCGGCGCGGTATCACCTCTACCGGACGTTTTCGCGCGAAGTCTTTCATGATGTGGAAGTCCGGCAGCCCGTCATCCAATGGGCGGCGTTGTGGAGGCAGATCGGGCCGAATGTGATGTGGGCCCTCCTCGGGCTCCTCGTATTATTGCTGCTCCTTGCGCTCATGCGGGACGCTTACCGCCGCCGGCTGAGTCTTCTGGCGCGATGTCTGATCGTGTCGCTCATGGTCCATGCCCTGCTCATGCTCTGCTTCAACGCGGTGAAGGTGACGGCTACGATCGCGTCGGCGGTCCGCCGCGCGGGTCCGATTCAAGTCGCGTTGTCACCGGGCGGGCGCAGCGGCGATCTCTCCCTTCAGATTCGCGGCGGTCTGACGCACGCGGACGCACCGCCCGCGGCGGCGCCGAAGTTGGATCGCGCCTCGCCGCGGATGACCTCGGCGATCTCTTCCGCACCAATGGTCGTGCCTATCTCCCCGACGGACGCGCCGCGCGAGAGTTCCACCATTCAGGCTCGGTCTGTCGATGCCTCGCCGAATCCCGTACCCGCGCCGCTACGTCCAGTGGCCCCGACCGATGTTTCGCTCGCTTCGGCCGAATACTCGCTGCCGGCCGAGCGGTCGCGTTCGCGCGCTCTGGAAGCGTCAGACGCCGCGCCTCCACTTGCGGAGGCCATGAAGATCGGCCGTCGTTTTCTGCCGCCTACGACACAGCCCGCCGTGCTGTTGCAAAGAGCGGAACTGGCGGCCGAGAACACGGGTGACGGCGGGCATGTTTTTGAAAGCGTCGCCCAAAGTGGACCGATGACCGACGCCGCGTCGACGCGTCCCGGCGCGCCGGGACCGGGTGTGATGCAGACGAATTTCGCCGCCGCGATACTGGGAGTGATTCCGGATACAGACATCTCGCTGCCAATGGCCGGCGATATTCCTCGCCAGTCCACCGGTGAGGCGTCGAATGCCCCGGTCGCTCTCCTGTCGACTCCGGTGCGGGCCGGTTTTTCAACGGTGACTACATTCGGAACGGGGGAAGGCACGATCCACGAACTCCCGCCGGATGCCGTAGGGAGTCCTACTTCGCAACCCAGTCTGGTCGCTTCGACGGGGGTCGGGACGTTCGATGGCGGTACGGGCTTCGGCCCGGGGAATTCGCAACTGCCCGGCGTCGCGTTCGGCCGTGGCACCGCACTTTCATTTGCCAATGGAAGCGGCCAAATTGATGTCGCGCTTCCAATCGCCGAATCGGGTCAGCGCATTTCTACATCGGAAGTGGGCTCCGGCTCGGGCGGTGGGCTCGCGGCCGGGACATCCACGGGTGCTCTGCGGCCGGGGTATTCGCTGGTCGGCGGGGGCGGCACTTCGACAATTTTTCAACTATCGACGGATGGTTCGCAATCCGGTCCTCCCGGCGGTCAGAGTCTTGCGGCCAACGGTTCGCCCATCGGAGTTGGCCAGATCAACGCGGGCGGAAACGGAATCTCCGATGGCCGAATATCGATGGGCGGCGCGACGGGCTCGCCCTCAACGGAGATACCGGTTACGGCCGATCCCACTGCGATAGCCGTCAATTTGCCCGACGAGACCGCGCCTCCCGCAGCGCCAGTCGCCGACGCTGAGATTCCTCCTCCCGCTCCGGCGGTCGGCCGCATCTACGGTCGCGTGATGGAGTATATGACCGGCGAGCGGCTCGCCGATGCCCATGTCCAACTTGATTTGCCGGGGGGCGCGACGCTCTCCGCCACGACCGACGCGAAGGGCAAGTATGAAATCAACGTCCCCGACCTGCCGGATTTCTTCGCACTTACGGCGTCGAAACCCGGTTATCTGCCAAAGTCGCGAAATGTTGCCAACCGCATCGTGGCGGGGCGATCCACGCGGCTCAACTTTACGCTTCGGCCGCAGTCGCTCCAGGTCGTTCCGCTGGAGGAGTTTCCCGTGGTGCATCACCTGGGCAACGACGCCTTTGTCGGGCAGATCAACAGCCAGTTCCAGCGCGAGTCGGAAGGCCGCCACTATCGTGGAGAGTTCCAATTGTCGGCGGGTCAACTTCACGATGGAGTTGCCGCGCTCGAACTGCTAGCCAAGGGCGTGCAATGCCCCCATCGGATCCGGATCAACGGTCAATACCTGGATGTCAGCCTCGACGAGTCTCCGGAAGATGGCAGCTTCGGCTTTTTCGTGGCCGTTTTCGACGCCGCTCTGCTTCAGGATGGCACCAATACTCTTGAAATTCGCGGTAGCGCGTGCAGCGGCGATCTGGACGACTTTGAGTTCGTGAATCCCCAAATCCGCCTGCAAGGCCGGCCGGAGTAGCGACGTGCGGGTGCTGCCTAAGCGGCCCGCGCGGTGTATAATCCCCCCGGCGAGCGGCAGGACCATCGGCGGACAGTGGCGCTCAAACCCTCATGGTCGCTCCATCCAACAAGGAGTTCATCGTGGCAACTCAACCCCATCGCGGCGCTCTCTTCACACGCAGGCTGTTGGTCCTCATGGTGGTCGGTTGCGTAGTCCAGCCGAGTCTGGCGGACGATCCGCCCAGGGACTTCGGCCAACTGCAGCGCGAATTCCGCGGGGCGTACGAAAAAGCGGATTATGACAAGGCGCTCAAGATCGCCGAGACGATGCACGAGCAGCGGCCGGAGCACGTCGACACGATTTACAATATCGCCTGCCTGCACTGTCTCATGGGCGACAAGGCCAAGGCCTACGAATGGCTGGAGAAGGCGGTCGACGCGGGGTACGACGATGCGAGCCACCTGCGAAGCGACTCAGACTTTCGCACGATCCGCGGCGAGGATCGTTTTCGCAAGATCGTTCGCCGGGTTCAGCGGCACGAACGAGGGGCGTCGGACGACGCGCCATCCAAGACAGAGAAAGAAGATGAGGATGAGGAACCCGAGGCGAAGGAGTCCGATACGGAAGAAGAGCCGGGGGATACAAAGTCGACGATGGGGGCGCAGGAGCGTCAGCGCAAAGTACTGGGACTCGCGGAGCAGGTCGTGCAGGCCTCGAGGTCGAAGCAATACGACAAGGGACTCAAGCTCGCACTGGAGGCCGCGAAGCTGGCCGACGGCGGCGATCGGGACGAACTGAAGTCCCTGTCGCACTACAACGTCGCCTGCATGTACGCGCAGACGGGCAAGACGGACAAGGCGTTCGAGCACCTGGAGAAGGCGATCGGGTTCGGAGGATTCGGCGAGGATCTTGCGGGACAAATTGAAAACGACTCCGACTTTGAAAGCATCCGGGATGATTCCCGCTATGAAAAGGCCCTGGCCAAAGCTCGCGGCGCGTCGGGTGGCAATCGCGAGGGATTTCTCTGGCAGGTGACGCCTCTTAAAGGTGCAGCTGCGAAAAAACCGGCGCCGTTGCTCGTCGTGCTGCACGGCAATCGCAGCAACATGCGGGAGGCGACACAGAGGTGGCAGGCGGCGGCGCAGCGGATGGGCGCGATCCTGCTCGCTCCGCAAGGCACCGCGCAGATCAGCGAAGGCCAATACGAATGGGGATCCAACCTCGACGAAATCGAAGAGAATATTCTCGACGCGATCAACAAGGTCATGGACGAGCACAAGGTCGACCAAAGCCGCGTCGTATTGGCGGGCTTCAGCCAGGGCGCGTGGATAACGTGGTCGCTCGGCGCCCGGAATCCGGACACCTTTCACGGTCTGATTCCTGTCTGCGGCCGCTTTGATGCGCCGTCCGAATCGGAGATCGATGAAGAGGCGCTGGCCAAACTGCGTATCTACGCCATGGTCGGCGCGGATGATGACGACGCCATCTTGAAATCGAACCGGGATGCCGAGGAACGCTACAAGAAGCTCGGCGCCAAGGTCAAGCTCCGTGTATACGATGATGTCGGCCACGCCTACCCGGACGAAGCGGAGGAGGAAGAACTTAAGGCGCTGGAATTCGTACTGGGGAATTGAGGCGCAGTTTTCCTTCAAATGACCAGGCGCGCCGGCGCAGGGCCGGCGCCAGATGGTTCCTACCCTTTGCGCAAGCCTCGAAAGCAGGCGGAGAATGAGTTTATCAAGGGTCAGCGAGCCTTCGCGGCTCGCGTTGGTCGCGGCATTTGCGGCGATTTACCTCGTTTGGGGCTCGACGTACCTGGCGATTCGCATCGCCATCGAATCGCTGCCACCGTTCGCCATGGCCGGCGGGCGCTTCATCATTGCCGGCGCCGCGCTCTACGCCTGGGCCCGATGGCGGGGCGCGGCCAAACCTTCCGCAGCGCACTGGAAGTCGGCGCTGATCCTCGGCGCGTTTCTGCTTCTCGGCGGCAACGGCGCTGTGGTTTGGTCGGAAAAGACCGTCCCTTCGGGCGTCGTCGCTCTCCTCGTCGCCTCGGTTCCGCTGTGGATGGTGCTGATCAACTGGGTGCGACGGGGCGGCGTGCGACCGACAAGCTCGGAGTGTATAGGGTTGGTCATGGGATTTGCCGGCGTAAGCATCCTCTTTAACCCGCGTCCGATAAGCGGAGAGTCGCTCAATTTCTTGGGTGCCGGTGTGGTCGTGCTCGGTTCGTTGTCCTGGGCCATCGGCTCGATCTGGTCGCAACACGCCCGTATGCCCGCATCGCCGCTGCTTTTTGCGGGCATGGAGATGTTGGCCGGGGGCATCCTTTTGTCCGTCGCCGGAGTTGTTACCGGCGAGTGGCGGCAGATGGACACCTGGCATTTCTCGCTCTCCTCGTGCCTGGCCTTGCTCTACCTGGCCGTTTTTGGCTCCATCATCGCCTTTAGTGCTTATACTTGGCTTCTGACGGTGACCTCCGCCGCGAAGGTTTCGACCTACGCTTACGTTAATCCGGTCGTCGCCGTGCTGCTGGGATTCCTGGTCAAGAAGGAGCCCGTAGGGTCGTGGACGATTGCGGCGATGGCCATCATCGTGACGGGCGTCGTGTTTATTACGAGGGGCCGGCGGAGTGCGGCGGCGACGGTCACCGACCAAACGGTGGAGACGGCGCCCGTCGCAGAATGCGGATTGGACATCCTCCCTTGTCATTCTGACGAAACGGAAACGGAAGAGTGCGGCGCCGAGCGCGCCGTCGTGTCGTGGAAAGTGGAGTAGGATTCATGCGCCAGTGCAGCCGACTTTGTTTTCTCAGCCTTGTAGGCGTCCTCTTGATCCTGCGCGCGGCGCGGGCGGAGGACGGCCCCAGCACGCGCGAGGCCGATCAACACCGTCCGCATGCCGGAATGTTGCGGTATCCCGACGTCAGCGCGACGCACATTGTCTTTTCTTACGCCAACGATCTCTGGCTGGTACCCCGCGAGGGCGGCGCCGCTTCGCCGCTGGCCAGCCCGCCGGGACCGGAGCTGCTGCCCAAGTTCAGCCCCGACGGCGGAAAGATCGCCTTTGTGGGGAATTACGAGGGCAATCGCGATTTGTATGTGGTGCCGACGGAGGGCGGCGTCTCGGCGCGGGTGACGCATCATCCCGCCGTGGAGACACTGTGCGACTGGACCGCGGACGGACGGCTCCTCTACGCCACTAACGGCTTTGCGGGATTGGCGCGGCAGACGCAGCTCTATACCGTTTCTCCGGAGGGCGGACTGCCGACCAAGATACCTGTTCCGTACGGCGCGAATGGCGCGATCAGCGCCGATGGACAAGTGCTCGCCTACACGCCCCACAGCATCGACTTTCGCACATGGAAGCGCTATCGCGGCGGGATGCAGACGGATCTCTGGCTCTTTGATCTGAAGGCGCGGACGTCGAAACAGATTACGGACTGGGAGGGCCTCGACAGCCTGCCGATGTGGCACGGCGCCAAGGTGTATTACCTTTCGGACGCCGGAGCCAACCACCGCCTGAACATCTGGTCGTACGACACCAAGTCCGCGGAGCGCAAGCAGGTGACGGACTTCGCCGACTACGACGTGAAATGGCCTTCCATCGGCCCGGGCAAGCTGGGCAAGGGCGAGATTGTTTTTCAAAATGGGTCGGAGCTGTTCCTGCTCGATCTCGAGAGCGGCAAATCGCGCGAAGTGCTGGTTGTCATCCCCGGCGACCGGCCGAAGATCCGGCCGCGAATCGTGGAGGCGAATGAATTCATCGCCGGATGGGATGTTTCTCCGACGGGCAAGCGGGCGCTCTTCGAGGCGCGGGGCGACCTTTGGACGGCCCCGGCCAAGGAAGGCGTCCCCCGCAATCTCACCCGAACCAGCGGCGTCGCCGAGCGCGACCCCGCCTGGAGCCCGGATGGCCAGTGGATCGCGTATTTCTCCGACGCGACGGGGGAATACGAGTTGTACGTCGTGCAGTCGGACGGGAAGGAAAAGCCGCGGCAACTGACGAAGGACGGCAAGGTGTTTCGTTTCGGACCGACGTGGTCGCCGGATTCGAAGCAGATCCTCTTTGCCGACAAGACCGGCGCGATCTATCGGCATGTTGTCGAGAAGAAAGAGACGAAGCTGGTGGATACCAATCCGTCCGGCGATCCGACACGGGCGACGTGGTCCCCGGATTCGCGCTGGGTGGTCTATACGAAGCAAATGCCCAATCGGCTCACGGCGATCTGGTTGTACGAGGTGGAGAAGGACAAGAAGCACCAGGTGACGAGCGGACGGTTCGCCGATTCGTGGCCGACGTTCGATCAGGAGGGAGAATTCCTGTATTTCGCCAGCGCTCGAAGTTTTTCGGCTCCGATCTACGAGGACCTCGGCACGACGTTTGTGTATGCGGAGCTGGACCAGCTCTTTGCGGTACCGCTACGGAAGGACGTGAAGTCGCCGCTGGCTCCCAAGAGCGACGAGGAACTGTGGGGCGAGGCCAAGGAGAAGGCGGAAAAGGAGGAGAAAGAGGAGGCCGAGAAGGGCAAGAACGGCGACGACGAGGAAAAGGATGCCGACGAGAAAAAGGAAGACGACAAGAAGAAAGACAAGTCACTGGATGTCGATAAGCCGTCGACGCCCACGACGAAATCCGCCTCAACAAAACCCGGCGACGACAAGAAAAACGGAAAGGACAAGAAGGACAAGGAGATCAAGCCCGTCAAGATTGACCTCGAGGGATTCGAGCGTCGCGCGGTACTCCTGCCACCGAAGAAGGGGCTCTTTGCCAGGCTCTGCGTCAATGACAAGGGCCATCTGCTCTACACGCGCGGCGTGTCCCGGGGCATCGACGCCAAGCCCTCCATCAAGATCCTCGATCTGAAGGACAAGAAGGCGGACAAGAAAGAGGAGAAGACGGTCGTCGACGACGTGGAGCAGTTCGTCATGTCCGCCGACGGCAAGAAACTCCTCATCCGCAAGGACGAGAAGACCTATGCCATGGTGGACGCCGCGGCGGAGCAGAAACTGGACAAGCCGTTGTCGATCTCGGGCATGACGGCGAGCGTCGATCCCCGCGCGGAATGGAAGCAGATCTTCACCGACGCGTGGCGGATTCACCGCGACTACTTCTACGTCCCCAACATGCACGGCCTGAACTGGGAAAAGACCCGCGCCGTCTATGAGCGGATGCTGGCCGACTGTGTCAGCCGCGACGACGTAACGTACGTCATCGGCGAGATGATCAGCGAACTCAATATCGGCCATGCCTACGTTCGCGGCGCTGGCGATGTGGACAAGGAACCCAGCGTGACCGTCGGGATGCTTGGATGCGATTTTGAACTGTTCGACGGCGCCTATCGCATCAAGCGGATCTACGAAGGCGGGCCGTGGGACGCGGACGGGCGCGGGCCGCTCTCGGAGCCGGGGATCGACGTCAAGGAGGGCGACTATCTTCTCGCCGTCAATCAGGTTCCCGTGGACACGACGCGCGATCCGTGGGCGGCATTGCAGGGGCTCGCGGACAAGAACGTGACGATCACGATCAGCGGCAAGCCGACGCGCGACGACAAGGCCCGCGACGTCGTCGTCAAGCCGATCGCGAGCGAGGCGCCGCTCCGGTACCGCGCGTGGATCGAGCGCAACCGGGCGTACGTCGAGCGGCAATCTGAGGGGAAACTCGGATACATCTATGTACCCAACACCGGTCTCGAAGGCCAGAACGATCTCGTTCGCCAGTTCTACGGGCAGACGGACAAGGCCGGGCTGATCATCGACGAGCGCTGGAACGGCGGCGGGCAGATCCCCACGCGGTTCATCGAACTCCTCAACCGGCCGATCACGAATTACTGGGCGCGGCGCGACGGCGAGGACTGGCCGTGGCCGCCGGATTCCCACCAGGGTCCCAAGTGCATGCTGATCAACGGTCTGGCCGGTTCGGGCGGCGATATGTTTCCGTGGCTGTTCAAGTTCAACAAGCTCGGCAAGGTGATCGGCATGCGCACATGGGGCGGTCTCGTCGGCATCAGCGGCAATCCGCCGTTCATCGACGGCGGCAACACGAATGTGCCGACCTTCGGCTTCTACGAGAAGGATGGCACGTGGGGCGTTGAGGGTCACGGCGTCGATCCGGACATGGTGGTCGTCGATGATCCCGCGAAGATGGTCGACGGCGGCGACCCGCAACTTGACGCCGCGATCGCGCACCTGATGGCCGAGGTCAAGTCGCATCCCTACGTCAAGCCGAATCGCCCCGAGCCGCCGGATCGAAGAGGAATGGGCATCAAGGATGAGGACAAGTGATAAAATGCACGGGGGCTGGTAGTCTGGGTTGTGGCGATGGAATATGATCCCATCGAGGCTTGGTATGGACACGAAGACTGATATCGCCTGGCTTGTCGAACACGGTATCGAAATAGATCGCAAGTACGCGGGCAAATGGATCGCGGTTTACGGCGGCCGCGTGGTGGGCGTCGGCAATACGGCCAAAGAGGCTGCGGATCAAGCCCGACAAGTCTGTGCGGACGGCGAGTTTGTCTTGGAAGCGGTCATGGCCGACGCGGATGTCGTTTATGGCGGCGTTTGAGTGGCGCGAGAAAGAATCCCCTCACTTCGGTAGGGTCTGGGTTCCGGTCATCGTCGCCGAATTCCAGGCTGTATCCGGGACATTCACGAAACTTCATATGGTGGTGGACTCCGGCGCGATTGCGACCTTCGTCCGCCGGTCGTTTGCCGAAGAACTCGGCATCGAGTTGGATAGCGGCCGTCCCGTACGTTTGGCCAATGCGGCGGGTGGTTACAGCGAGGCGTTCGTCCACGAATTGGCGATTCGACTTGACCGGGACGAGCCCGCCTTCAAAGTTCCCGTTGCAATTGCAACGCGAGAAAATGTGCCCAACCTCCTGGGAAGGCTCGGTGTATTCGACCGACGTCGGATTACGTTTGAGCCGCTGTCGCGTCGAACGCTAATCGAGTCGCCCAACGAGTAGATCATCGCCTGCACCAATCGATCATGACTCGATTCGCCACGCTCAGCCTCAATCCCTCGATCGACACGGCCCCTCGGAGGCCCCGACAGATGAGCTTGGTCATTCGAAGGAGAGAAGCTGCCATGTTTCGACAACTCATTCTTACGCTGACCCTTCTCATTTCTCTCTCGCTGTCTTTGTCTATTCGCTTTGCGGGAAGCGCAATGGCCCAACAAGCACAGGCCACATCGGATGATACTGCGCAGAATCAGGAGGATCCCACCTACGATCTGGAACGGCTCCGACCGAAAGTCAAACTTGGCAGCGTCCCCGCAATCGAGCTTGGTCCCAGGGAACCCCTGACCAAGGAGAAGGCGACTCAAATCAAGGCGTGCATCGCCCGTCTCGCCGACATTGATGCCCCCGATTTCGGTCTCTCCACCACGATGAGTGGGACGGCCTTTCTCCCGTTACCAAACCAACAGCACAGTGGTGCGATGATCTTGACGGATCATCAGCTCAAGTCGTCAGCGGCGCTGAAGACCCTCGTCGAAATCGGGCCGGAAGCGCTCCCGTTCCTCCTGGGGGCCCTTGGCGACAAGACCCCCACGAAACTCAAGCTAGAACGCGGTGCTGCCATGTGGCTCGCCAACGAGTTGTGGGGCAATCCGGTTAATGAGTTGGAGATAAAGGTCCTCGGCCCACCGAAGGACGTTGACGAGGCAATGAATACCGACAAGCGCATTGAGTCCTACACCGTCAAAATCGGCGACGTCTGCTTGGTGGCGATCGGGCAGATTGTTGGTCGGGGCTATCAGGCCGTCAGATATCAGCCGACGGCATGTATTGTCATCAATAGTCCCACCGAGGACGTCACGCTTCGCGAACAGGTTCGCAAGATTTGGACCAGCGACGAGCCGGCTCGAAAACTGCTTAATACTCTGCTGTTGGACTATGCCACCGAGGGAGTTTTTCAGGGACCTTCGCTGGATAGTTGGAATCTTGGCAGCGAGTTGCAGATCCAAGCCGCGATGCGGTTGCTCTACTTTTTTCCAAAGGAGAGTACGGCGCTGATCGCGGAAAGACTCCGCAAACTCGATGTCAACAAGACCAGCGCTCGGGGCAAGGGATCGCCTGCGACAGAAAAGGAACTCGATGCTTCTATCCGCCGCGAAGTCGCCAACGGTGTGCGGACAGATGAATTCATCAAAGCGGTCTCATGGTGCCGAGACTCCAAAGTTCGCGAAGCGATCCGAGCCATCTTTACAAAAACAGGCGACATCGACGTGTTACTCGCCGCTCTTCCGGGCATCGACGACACGGATCATATAAGAGATCGGCTCCAGTGCTTTCTGGACGCTCTCCCTATGGAAGAAGGGGGGGCCTACGGGGACGGCCATGACTTACTAGTTGCCATGGCCGAACGCCTGGGGAAAAATGCGGTCCCGACATTCACGCGCTATCTCAAGGATGCGAGCGCTCAGCGCGGCCACAGTGCGGCTGAGGCATTGCGGCAGATAAAAGAGGAATGGTGTGTCCCGATTCTAATTCGGCTTCTCAATGACACGCGGCCGTTAGACGGTTACACCTACGCTATTCAACCTGATGACCAAGACAGGCGGCTCCCAATGCGCGTTTGCGATGCAGCGGCGGAGTCATTGCAAGTTCATCGTCCAGATATGCGGTTCACCTTGGAAGGCGAGTACAAAGACCTTGATGAGCAGATCAAAGTAATTCGCGAGAAGGTTGTTGGCAAGCGCCAATGAGAGTACTGGCAAACCGCTTAACAATGCGGTCTCCGGCGCGGCGGACGGCAGCGTGATCACGACGTTCGTTGCCCTTAGAGTCCCTAAAAGAACTTCATAAACAATGACGAAGAGTGCCGATAGCCAGGGTGTTGCAGGATGCGACGACACCGGGTGTCATGGAGGACACGCATATGGCCAAGCCTCTCGTCGACGACGGACTCTGGGCAATTGT
>DATEMU010000018.1 GCA_035275405.1 Phycisphaerae bacterium | reverse complement strand
TCCTGGCCCTGGCAAACGTCCAACGCTGTAGCGAGAAAATGCCCACGCTCCTGATCGCCGTGTCCGACGTCAACCTCGACGCGTCCGCCTGGCTCGGCCAGCTCTGGGCGGATACCACCCTCGTGTATTCGCGGCTGATTGGCGTCGATCCCGGCTCCAACCCGGAAGTCAAAGCCGTCCGCACACGTGCGGCGCAGTGGCTCGCCGACTCGGACAAAGCTCGCGCGCTTCTGCGCTGACGGCTTGAGTGCCGACCCTGCCGGCGTCGGCGGGACCTTCCGATCCGATCAACGAACGATCAAGTTAATGAGAAAGTAAATGGCCGCGGCCATGCCCGCCGACGCCGGCAGGGTCAGCACCCAGGCTGTCAGGATCTCCGTGCCTACGCCCCAGCGCACGGCGGAGAGCCGCCGCGTCACGCCCACTCCGAAGATCGCCCCGGTGATCGTGTGCGTCGTGCTCACCGGGATCCCGAAACTCGAGAGGGCCAGGATTGTGACACCGCCGCCGGTCTCCGCGCAAAACCCGCCCACGGGTTGCAGTTTTGTCACTCGGTGTCCGAGCGTTTGAACGACTTTCCATCCCCCCATGTAGGTTCCCAACGCGATCGCCAGGTGGCAGGAGATGATGATCCACCATGCCAGTTCCTTGGAGTTGGGATCGCCCCCGTGCCGGGCATAGGCGGCCAGGGTCGGTTGACTGACCAGCAAGGCGAAGATGATCCCCATCGTCTTCTGGGCGTCGTTGAGCCCGTGGCTCAGGCTATAGACCGCCGCGGAGATTAGTTGCAGGAACCGGAAGGTCTTATCCACGCCCCTCGGCGTGCGGTACCTGCAGATCCAGGAGACCGCCACCATCAGCGACCAGGCGATGGCCAGTCCGATCAGGGGGGAAAACACAATAAACATCGCCACTTCGCCCAGCTTCGACCAGATCAGCGCCGCCACGCCTCCTTTCACGAACGCGGCGCCTGCAAGAGATCCGATGAGGGCGTGGGAAACGCTGATGGGAAGCCCTTTCTGAGTACAGAGGATCGTCCAGGTAATCGCGGAAAGGAGGGTTGCGAGAATCAGATGGGGGTCGATGACGTTTGCGGCTAGCAGTCCTTTGCCAATGGTCGAGGCCACGTGTGTCTCGAACCCGAACGCGGCGATAAAGTTGAAAAACGCAGCCCACAACACGGCCTTGCGCGGCGATAGCACGCGCGTCGCGACAATGGTGGCGACGGAATTGGCTGCGTCATTAAACCCATTGCTAAAGTCGAAGAGAAGGGCGATGACGACGATGATGATGATGTAGGTCAGCATGACGTGCGAGGATCACGTGTTCTTCAAGACGATGGCCTCGATCGTGTTGGCGATATCCTCGCAGCGGTCGATGGCCCGCTCCGTCAGGTCGTAGATCTCCTTCCACTTCATCGCCAGGATGGGATCGCGCGTCGTGGCATACAGCTCGGCGATAGCGGAGTGGTTGTTTTCGTCGCCCATGTTTTCGAGCAGGTGAATCTCCACCAGCTTCTGCTGAAGCCCGTTGGGGCGGCGAAGATCGCGCAGCCGCTTGACCGCCTCGCCGACCAGGGTGCAAGAACGCACCAGGATTTCGGTCTGCTTGATGATCCACGGCGTCGGTTCGTTAATCTGATACAGATTGAGTCGCTTGGAGGCAGCGTCGATCTCGTCGATCACGTCATCCATCAGCTTCATCAGGGCGTGAATATCCTCGCGATCGAAGGGCGTGATGAATGTGGTGTCGAGTTTCTCCAGCGTACGATGCACGACTTCGTCGCCGTCGTGTTCGAATTGTCGAATTCGGCTGATGTATTCGTCGCGTTTGGGATAATCGCGCACGACATTGGAGTAGGCCTCGCTGGCGTCGTAAACAATGCGGGCGGCCTTTTCGAACAAGTCGAAAAAGCCGGTGTCGCGAGGCATGATGCTGAACACGCCGAAACCTCCAAGCCAGATCGCGGTGGGCAAACGTTTTCCTGAGCCGTGAACCGCGCGTTTGGATTCTACCCAGAAGCCCCCGGCCTGCAATCGTCGAGCAAGCAGTTTGAGGCCATTTTTGCATCCATTTTATGTGTTTGTTGTGGATACCTGCCATGAATTGTTAAGTTTCGGTTAATAAACGACTACGCAGTTCTTGCGCGTCGTTTTTTGATTGCAGGAAATTGCGTATAATGGGCCTTGGCAAGACGCCTTGGTGTTAGGTTCAAACGCGGCTATCCGCAAATTCAAGGATGAATCATGGCGAGCGAGAAAATACTGATCGTCGATGACGAGCGGGATCTGGTCGATCTCATTCGCTTCAATCTGGAGCGGAGTCAGTACCAGGTGCTGACGGCGCAGGATGGGGAAACGGCGCTGGCCGTGGCGCGCCGCGAGCGCCCCGACCTGATCGTGCTCGATATCATGCTCCCGCGCGCCAGCGGTCGCGACGTCACGATGGCGCTGAAGAACGACGCTTCCACGAAGTCCATTCCGATCATCATGTTGACGGCACTCACCGGAGAAGGCGATGTCGTCCTGGGCTTGCAGCTCGGGGCGGACGATTATGTAACCAAGCCCTTCAGCATGGACGTCTTGCTCGCGCGTGTGGGTGCCGTCCTGCGACGCCGCAAGCCTGTCGCCGATGAAGAGAAGGTTCTGCAAGCCGGTCCGTTGAGCATCAATCGTTCTCGACACACCGTCGAACTCGACGGTTCCGAAATCCCCACGACCCTGACCGAATTTCGGCTGCTCGAAGCCCTCGTAACGGCCCGGGCCCGCGTCCTCTCCCGCGACCAGCTTATGAGCAAGGCCATGGGGCCCGATGTCGCGGTGACCGACCGCACCATTGACGTCCACGTGACGTCGCTCCGCCGCAAGCTCGGCCGGCATCGCGAACTGGTTGAGACGGTGCGTGGTGTCGGATACCGGTTTGCCGACGTGTGGCAGCAGGCCGCGGTAGGCTGTTAACGGTCAGACGACGCCCATGCCGAACTCAGCGCCGAGATTCTGGAAGGGACGCTTCTTTCGGCGCGTCTTCACCCGATTGGGACTGCTCTTGTCCACCGGGATGGTCCTGGTCTGCGCACTGACGTGGCAGATCATGCAGCGCTGGCTGTACGAGTACACCTCGCTACAGCTTACTAACCACGCCCAGCTTGCCTGCCTGACGATCGAATCCGCGGACGTCTCCCTGTCCCCCGACGCCCTGATGGCGAGCTGCGCGGAGATAAGCCGCCGCACCGGCCTGCGCCTGACGGTCATCGCGACCGACGGCCGCGTGTTGGCCGATTCGCACGCCGAGGCGGCCACCATGGAAAACCACGGCCATCGGCGGGAGGTCGTTGATGCCCTCGCCGGCCAGGTCGGTCACGACGAACGCCTCAGCACAAGCGTAGGCCGCTCATTCAACTATATCGCCGTGCCGATGATGCGCAACGGCGAGGTTGCCGCGATCGTACGCGTCGCCGCGCCGGTGGAGGATTTCCAAACTCGCGAAGCCGCACTCATCAAATGGGTGATGATCGGTCTGGCCGTCTCCCTGCCGCTCGCCCTCATCATCGCCTACCTCTTTTCGCGCACGCTCGCGCGGCCCGTGCAGGAAGTGGGCCTGCTCGCGCAGCGCCTCGCGACGGGTGATCTGGATACGCGCGTGGAAATCACCGGCAAGGACGAGGTCGCGCAGGTGGCCGAGTCGCTGGAACGCATGCGCGTCCACCTTTCCGAACGCATCCGCCAAGTCCAGCAGCGGCGTCAGGACCTCGAAGTGACGTTGGGGAACCTGGAAGAGGGCGTCATCGCCGTCAACGAACACGGTGTCGTCCTCCAGGCCAATCGCGCCGCCCGCGAACTGCTCGGCACCGAGGGGGCCGTCGTCGGCTGGCCGCTGACGATCGGTCTCCGCCACGCCGCGCTGTCGACGCTTTGGAGCGAGGCGATCCGCTCGAAGACGCCCGAGCTGCGCCGCGATGTCAACCTCAACGGCCCCGGGCCGCAGCGAACCGTCACGGTCACCATCGTCCGCGTGAACGAGCCGGACACGCCGATCGCATGGCTGCTGTGCGTGAACGACATCACCGAGCTGGCCCGATCGTCGGCGATGAAGGCTGACTTTGTCGCCAACGCCTCCCATGAGTTGCGCACGCCCGTCGCCGCCATCCGCGCCGCCGTCGAGACGCTGCGCTCCGACGGTCTCGACGGCGCGACGCAGTCCCGGTTCATGTCCGTCATCGATCGCAACGTCGTCCGCCTGCAGGACCTGACCGAAGACTTGATGCACCTGAACAAAGTCGAATCGCCCTCCGCCGCGTTAAGTCCGGCCGAATTCGACCCCGCCGACGTGTTGGCATTACTGAAAATGAGCTTTGCCGAGGCTCTGCGCGGGAAGAACGCCGAGTTTCATGTCACATGCGAGCTTGCCGTCATCGTGACTGATCAGCGCTGGCTCGAACTGGTCCTCAAGAACCTGATCGACAACTCCGTCAAATACGTCGGCCCCGGCGGCCGGATCGACCTGCGTTGTCGCGGCGAGGGCGATCGCGTCTATTTTGTGGTGCAGGACAACGGCTGCGGCATTCCCCCGCAAGATCTCGAGCGCGTCTTCGAGCGGTTCTATCAAGTGGACAAGTCGCGCGACCGCACCGTCGGCGGGACCGGCCTGGGCCTGGCCATCGTCAAACATGCCGTGCATGCGCTGGGGGGAGAGGTGAGCATCGCCAGCGAAGTCGGCCGCGGCACGACGGTCAGTTTCTGGCTTCCCTTGGCGCCCACGACCGCAGGCGCTGCGACGTAACGCCTCTGTCCCGATTGCCGTTCACCTTTCGCGCGGATACGATCCGCTCATGCCCGACGCGGTTGTGATCACCATCTCTGACAGTCGTTCCGCCGGCGAACGGGCCGACACCAGCGGTCCGGCGGCGGAGGAATTCCTGCGCGATCTGGGTTTGACCATCTCGGATCGTCGAGTCGTGCCGGATGACATCCCTGCGATTCAGCAGGCTGTCCGCGATGGGGCGGGCCGCGCGGCCCTCATCGTCACGACCGGAGGCACGGGGATCGGCCCGCGCGACGTCACGCCCGAGGCCCTTACGCCGCTCTTCGACCGTGAACTGCCGGGCTTCGGCGAGATCATGCGGACCGGAACCTATTCACGAACGCCGCTTTCGATAATCTCCCGAGGCGGGGCCGGCCTGATCGGCAACACGCTAATAGTCATGCTCCCCGGCAGCCTCAAAGCCGTTCGTGAATCGCTCGCGCTCGTCGGCCCGGCCATCAAGCACGTGCTGAAGATCGCCTCGGGCAAGCCGATCGATTGTCAGGAAGAGACCGGGGCCGCCGGCCGATGATCCCCATCCGAGATGACAACCCCACCCACGGCACGCCGATCCTGACGGTCACGCTGATCGTGATCAACGTGCTGGTTTTCTTGTTTCAGGCAACGATGCCGGAAAAAGAGGGGGAGGAGTTTGTTTGGAAGTACGGCTACATCCCCGCCAAGCTCGTCGTTGGGCCTGAACGATTTCGCGAAGAGTTGCAGGAGCATCAACCGACAACTCCGGTCATCGATCAGTTTGGACGAATCCGGGTCGACCCATTTGGTCGGCCACTTCGGGTGCAGCATGAGGCGCCACTGGAAGCGGCCACCGCGACGCCTGCGTGGATCAGCCTATTTACTTGCATGTTCCTGCATGGAGGGTGGGCTCACCTGCTAGGCAACATGCTCTATCTCTGGATCTTCGGCAACAACATTGAAGATCGCCTCGGCCATGCGCTGTTCCTGGTTTTCTACCTGGGAACCGGCCTCGTTGGCAATTTCGCGCATACCTACTTCAATGCCAGTTGGGTTCCGCTGGTGGGCGCCAGCGGTGCGATCAGCGGTGTCATGGGCGGTTACATCCTCGTGCACCCGCATGCCCATATTCTGGCGATCGTGCCGTTGGGCTGGTACTGGTTCACCGCGAAACTGCCCGCGTGGGTCTTCCTGGGCGTCTATATCGTGCTGCAGAATCTATTCCCCGCGACGCTGGGCGGCCGAGAAGAGGGCGGCGTCGCTTATTGGGCGCACATCGGCGGCTTCGCGGCGGGCGCGGCCCTCATTTTTCTCCTGCCGCGCCGGCCCGTGCCTGCGTACGCGCGACCGGCCCGGCCGATCCACGACGATGACGCGGACATCATCATCTAATATTTGCGGCCCGAGGCTGGGAGGGCGAAGCTCCTGCCAAGCGTTGCACTAGAAAAACGTCGCCGCCAGGGAGGCGAAACCATCGATGAGGCACGACCCTCCCCAGCACGTCGCCGTCGTCAAGGCCGCGAGCCAGGCATACTTCTTCGCGAATCTCGGATTGTTCATCAAAGCCTCACCTTCGAAAAAAGCCGTTACCCTGAATACGGCGACCGAGTCTATGAAACGCCGCCGCGCCGGTCAATGGCCGCCGGTCAAGGATCGGCGAACCGGCGGCGAGTTTGAGTGCGGTTTGCCGTCGATCTATAGTGCGGGGCGCACAACGGGATCGCCATGAAACGGGAATCGCGGCAGGATAAGAAAGAGCGGCGCTCCGAAGGGCGGCGCGGCCGGCGGGCCGAGCCGATGATCGAGCCGCTCGCCCCGTCGGCGTGGTGGGCCCGCTGGATTTTGGCGGTGCTGGTCGCATCGGCCGCGGTCGTGGTTTACTGGAATACGCTCCAGAACGGGTTCGTGAGCTGGGACGACGGCGACTACGTGTACCAGAATCCACTGCTGCAAGGGGGCCTGGGCTCCATCTGGGGGGAACTCTTCAAAGAAGACAAGCACGAGCAGTACTATCCCCTGGTCTTCACCTCCTATTGGATCGAGCACAAGTTCGTTGGCGTCGAGCCGCGGCTGTACCACGCCACGCAGATCGCGCTCCACGCCGTCAATTCGATGCTCTGGCTTTTCGTGCTGCGCTGGCTGGGCGTGAGCCTGCCGGTGGCCACGCTGACCGCCGCGCTCTTCGCCGTGCATCCCGTCAACGTCGCGTCCGTTGCCTGGGTGACTGAGCGAAAAAACACGCTTTCGGGTTTGTTCTTCCTGCTATCGCTCCTGCTCTATTTGCAGCACCGCCGCAGCGGGGGGGCTTGGCGCTATTGGGCCGCGCTGGGCTCCTTTCAACTCGCCCTCTTTGCCAAGACGGCGGTCGTCGTTCTGCCGGCCCTCCTCATCGTGAGCGATCGTGTCCTCGACCGGCGTTGGACGAAATTATCGTTTCGGCGGGCCGTACCGTTTCTGGCCCTGGCCTTTCTCATGGCCATCATCACCATCGGCGTCGAAGGTGAACAAAGCAAGAGCGGACGGCCGGTCGATCCAATGCTCCGTCCGCTCATCGCCTGCGCAGCCCTTGTCCATTACGTCGGCAAGGTGGTCTGGCCCGCGAACCTGCTGCCGTTATATCCCCGCTGGCCGGAGTCATTCCATGAATATCGCTATTGGCTGAGCGCCGCCGCGCTCATAGTTGTCGCTATTTTACTCTTGCGATTTCGCAAGAAGCTCGGCGATCGGGTGTTGTGGTGTGTCGCCCTGTTTCTGCTGCCCCTCCTGCCGGCGCTCGGGCTCAAGCACTTCAACCTGATGCAGTTTTCATTCGTCGCCGACCACCTGATGTACCTTAGCGCGCCCGGACTTTTTCTCGCCGCAGCGTTGGTCGTCGAGAGATTCGTGCGGTCGGCCGATCATCTCGCTGTGGGTTTAGGAAGGGGGGCGGTGATCGTCGCCGCTTTGGCGGCCCTCGGCTGGCTCACGGTCCGCCAGAACCACGTCTGGCATGACACCGAGACCTTCTGGGTTTACACCCTCGCGGGGAATCCTGATTGCGTGCCCGGCAACATTAACCTTGGAAATTACTACAAGCGTAACAAAGAGTGCGAAAAGGCCCTGCCGTACTATCGAGCGGCGGCACGACTCTTGCCCGATCATCTCAACACTCCTCGCTTCTACGCCCAATGCTGTCGCGAACTGGGCCGTCACGAGGAGGCGCTGCAGTGGTATCAGGAGGCACTCCAGCGCGCGGAAAAAAAGAGCCCTCGATTTGTCGCCATCCATCTTGAATACGCAGGCTTTCTTCGGTCCCTGAAACGCTCGGAGGAAGCCCGCGCGGCCTACGAAACCGTCCTGCGCAAGGATCCGCGTAACCGCACGGCGCTCCTCGGTTTGGAACAGGTGACCCGGGCGACAGGTACGGGAGAGGGCGCGAAATAGCCATTTTGGGGTACCCCATTCCTGGGGAGATGTCCCCAAATTACACCGAATCCTTGTGCCGCTTCCCGCCGTCAACCACCTTGCAAGATTGTCAGCCGCTTGCGACATAGAGAGTTATGAACCTTGCGCGCTGGCATGGAGATATATGCGGCACATCTGGCATGGGAAGTGATTAACCCAAGCTTGCCTCACTGATCGTCGCGGCATCCCGCGACGGCAACTCGGTGGGGGAAGTCCCTCGGAGATTTCGGCCCCAGGGAGAGGGGATGCGAAAATTCTGAAGGACCTCGCCCAGCGGGTTGCTACTGTGCGTAGCACCGAGGCCGCGCCAAGGGGAGTTGGCGCGGCCCTTATTAATCATCAATGCGCTGGGGTGAAACCAGCGGGTGTGGGCTCAGGCGGGCATCCCGGAGGGGAATGCCTGCCTGATTTTTTCGCACCCGTCATCGCCGAGGACCGGTGCACTTCTCGCCTTTCTATGAGAATTCTCCACAGAGACCCAGAGGACACGCAAAAAATCAGCAAGTCCTTGTCGTTTCATAGTCTTGTATCGTCACCTCTGTATTCTCTGTGCCTCTGTGGCGAATAATTTTCTTGACGCCGATTCCTCGTACTTGTTATCGTGCCTTTGACTTCGCGAGGCGATTTCGCCATCGCACCGCAAGGTTGACAAGTGAATACGATTCGATGCGGGTCTCCCGCGTGGGGAGACAAAAAGGGAAGGTGGTTCGAATCCACCGCGGTCCCGCCGCTGTAATCGGGGACGAACGCCGCAACAGCCATTTCCGCTAAGCGGAGAGAAGGCGCGGCTAGTAGGACGATCCGAGAGCCAGAAGACCTGCCCGCGTCGAAGTGTCGCCCCGCCCCGGATCTGGGCGGAGGAGTGACGGCCCTTCGTCCTGTGGCACCGGCACTTAGCCGGTGCGAATTCCTGCACGACATTGGCTTTCCCGCCTCCGCAACCGGCTCACCGGGTGCGGAGGTTTTTTTGTGGCTCCGAACGAGGGCCACGGAAGGGAGTGCCGACGTGTTCAAGGGTAATAGGCTTCATGGATGGCATGGGGGGCGGATCGTCGCGAGCCTGGTAATGCTGACTGCTGCGACAATCTCGAAGGGAGAAGACATCAGTTGGGTGGAGGATTTCGTGGACGATCCCGTCATCGCGGGGCGATTCGAAGTCCCGGTCGGTCACGATGCGAGCCGTTTCGACTACGACAACGGCGGGCCGCTCCTGACGATCCATTACAATACTTCCGAGCCGACGGCGTGGTATCTGCGCCCGATCGATGCGAACCAGCCCCGGACGCTGGGCCGCTGCGAGGATTTCGAATTCACGGTGACCTTTCGCATCAAGAGCATGGGCTTCATCGCCGACCCCGCCAGCTTCGCCCAGATCGGCTGGGGCTTGATTAATTCACAGACGACGGGCGAAGACCGTGTTGGCGGATCACTCAACGGCCCCTATGCCTTCGACTCGGTCACGCTGGATTATTATCCGAACGTCACCTCGTTTGGAGGCCCGACGTTGGGCGCGACGATTTGGCATAGCGACGTGGGTGACGATTATTTTTCCAGCTTTGATTTTCCCTTTGGGCCGGAGTCCGACATAAACACTGCTTTCGGGGACGAGCCGCCAGCGCTCGACACCGTGTACACCGCGGGTGTCACCTATGACTCCGGCGCGCAGACCGCAACGCAGACCGTGCAGGGGACTTCCAGCTTCCTCGGAATCAATACCGACGGCGGGGGCGGTGCCGGCGGCCCGGATAGCGACGCCGCCACGATTCAAACGGCGCTCTTCGTCAATACGCCGTTTACCGTCGATACCTTCGCCTTGACGGCGTGGGAGGATACCTATGATTTCGATCCCCAAACCCCCAGCGTTGTGGCCGACGTGGATGTGATGGAAATTACGTTTTTCGCCCGGACGCTCGTCAAGGGTGACATGAACCGCGACGGCCGCGTCGATGGGGCCGACATCGCGATGTTCGTGGACACGCTGCTCGCCGCACAACCCGCTCCGTGTGCCGTTCAGCGCGCCGACTTTACAAACGATGCCGCGGCGACAACCGACGACATCCCCGATTTCGAGGCAGCGCTGCTCGCGCCATAGGACATGAAACATTCGCAAACAAACAGGTTTGCCGGTAGCGGAATCGGGGAAAGGGGATTCACGCTGATCGAGTTGCTGGTCGCCATCGCGACGATCACGCTGCTGATCGGTATTCTTCTACCGGCCCTCGGCCGCGCCCGCGAGGCCGGCCGAGGATCTTACTGCGCGGGCCTGCTGCACAACGCGGCGCTCGCCACAAGCATGTACCTCGACGACAACGAAGGCTCGTTCTGGCCCTACTACGTCGATGTGCCGGGTGCAGGAGGGGGGCGGCGCTGGTGGTTCGGCTTCGAGCCGGGCGGCCCGCCGTCGAATCCAAATCAAAAGCACCGATTCCTCGACAAGCCGGCCGGTCTCTTGGGAACATATTTTGGCGATGAAGCCAAGGAACTGCGCTGTTCCAGCTTTCCCTATGGACGTGGCAAGTATTTCCCAAAATTCTCGCCTCCCGCAGGTGGGTACGGCTATAACACGGCGGCGCTGGGCGGTTACAACACGCTCGACCCCGCCAACTCGCGCGTGCGCCGCGTGCAGCAATTCGGCGGACGCACGTCCGAGGTCTTCATCTTCGCCGACGGCATCCATTTTGATCGCCTGTCGTTTTCGGGTTCGGTCCCCCTTGAGCAGACTTTTAACGAGCCAGCTTACATCCAATGGCAGGACCCCACGGCGTTCAACTCCAACGCCGGCGTAAACGGCGGCTTCGGCCACTTCCGCCATCTGGGGCGGGCCAACGTGCTGTTCCTCGATGGCCACGCCGCCGCGCAGCCGTTGCGGCACGATGCCCACCCTTACAGCGCCAAAGGCTACGGTCCAGTGGCAAACCTCTCCGACGAGGCGCTCCGAACGCTCCCCGTCCGCCGCGGCAACCGCGAATGGCAGGTCGACGTGATATACGGCCTGCCGTGACGATGCGGACCGTCCGATGGGTTGGCCCCACGCTCGCCGCGAACACGGTAAAATGCCTGCGTGGACGCACATACGCTTGAGAAGCTCGATTTTCAGCGGGTTCGGGAACTGCTCGCCGAGCAGGCCGCCTGCGGTCTGGGCCGCGAGCTGGCCCAGCGTATTTCACCGTCGCGCCGCGCCGATCAAGTCTCAATCTGGCTGCGGCAGACGGAAGAGTTTACCAAGTGGGTCACGACGCATGGCCTTCCGCCGTTCGGAGGCATTCGCGACGTGCGGCCGCAGGTGAAAAAGGCCGTTCCTCCCGCCAAACTGGAACCCGCCGAGTTCGCCGAATTGGCCGAGACGCTCGTCGGCATCGACGCCGTGCGTTTGTATTTCCAAGGCTGTGAGCAAGTTTTTGAATCGATCGGCAAGATTGCCGGCCGGATCGGCGACTTTCGTGTCATCGCGGAGCGGATTGGCCGCGTCATCGACAACCGCGGGCAGGTCCGCGATGAAGCGAGCGAACGCCTTTACCGGATTCGTCACGAGATCGAGGATGTCCGCCAGAAGACCCGCGAGGTGTTCGAGAAGCTCCTCCGCCAGTCGCACATCACGAAGTTCCTCCAATACGCCAGCGCGACGTTTCACGACGATCGCATGGTCCTGCCGGTCAAGGCCGACCAGCGCGGCCGCGTACCCGGCATCGTGCATCGCAGCAGCGACACCGGGCAGACGCTCTTCGTCGAACCGTCCGAAGCCGTCGAGCTGAACAACACGCGGATCAATCTACTCCTACAGGAGAATGAAGAGATCGGGCGGATTTTGTGGGAGCTGACGCACCTCGTTCATCTCAACCAGAAGGAGATTCTGCGCACGCTGGAGGCCGTCGCGGTCGTGGATCTCTTGGCCGCGAAGGTCAAACTTGCCCGCCGATTCCAACTCAACCTCCCACAACTCAGCCCCGACCGCCGGTTGGTACTGCATCACGCCCGCAATCCCATCCTTATGGCTGAATTCGAGACCCATCACGGTGCTGGACACAATCACCCGGTCGTCCCGATCGATGTTCGCCTCGGCGACGACTTCGACATCATGATGATTACGGGGCCGAACACGGGCGGAAAGACCGCGACCCTCAAGACGGTCGGGCTGCTCGTGCTTATGGCGCAAGCGGGCCTGCCGATCCCCGCCGGGGCCGGTTCGACTTTGCCGGTCTTCGACGGCGTCTGGATCGACGTCGGCGACGAGCAGAGTCTCGTGCAATCGCTCAGCACCTTCAGCGCGCACCTGAAGCGAATCCTGGACATCCTGCAGCGCGCCCGCCGCTCAACGCTCGTGCTGCTCGACGAACTCGGCGCGGGGACCGATCCTGAGGAAGGGGCCGCCATCGGCCGTGCGATCGTCGAGCACCTCCTTCAAAGCGGCAGCCTGGCGATGATTACAACGCACCTGGGCGCGCTCAAGGCACTGGGCTATGAGACCAAACGCGTGGACAACGCCTCCGTGGAGTTCGACGTGCAGACGCTACGGCCAACGTATCACCTGCGGATCGGCGAGCCGGGCAACAGCAACGCCCTCGCCATCGCGTCCCGTCTGGGTATGCCCAAGCGGCTCGTCGATGCCGCACGTCGCCACCTGACCGGTCAGTACCGCGCACTCAATAAGGCCATCTCCCGCACGCTTGATTCCCGCCGCGACGCCGAGCGAGCCCGGCGCGACGCGGACATGGCCCGCCAGGACGCCGCGCGGGCCACGCTCGCGGCCATCGATCGCGCCAAGGCGCTGGAGGCAGAACATCGCAACTACGCCGCCTGGGTCGAACGTGTGATGAAACTTCAACCGGGTGACGGCGTCCATGTCCGGTCCTTCGACCGGCCGGGCCGTGTGGTTCGTGTTCGGCTGGACAAGCAGCAGGTCGCGGTGGACCTGGGAGCCATGCAAGTGGACGTCGCGCTGTCGGATCTCGTTCTCGACGGCCTGGCCCCACCGGCATAATTCGGCCATTAGCGCGCTTCGGCACCCGCGTCGCCATCTCCGCTCAAGTAAGAGATGAAGTCGCTCTTGGTGAGCAATCCGACGGACTTGTCGTTGTCCCGAACGAGGATCGCCGGCGCGCCCAGTGTGAGCGCCTTGAAACCTTTCTCGATCTCGGTCGATCGGTCCATCTTGGGAAAGGGCGAGCCCATGACGTCGCCGATCTTCTTGTGCGCGATATCGACGTGGTCGAACACGAGTTGCATGGCGGTCACTTCCTGAATCGAGCCAATGATCACGCCGTTGTCATCGGACACCGGAACCTGCGAAATATCGTTGTCGCGCATGAGGTCAATCGCCTTGCGCACGGAGTCGTTCTTGTGGACCGTGATGAGCGGCTCGCGATCGCCCTTGGCCGCGAGCACATCGCCGAGCGTTGTGCCATGCCCCGGGGAGGCCATGAATCCCATGTTCTGCATCCACTCGTCGTTGTAGATCTTGCTTAGATAGCCGCGGCCGCTGTCGGGTAGCAGCACGACGACGAGCTTGTCTTTCGGCAGGTCCGCCGCGACCTTGAGCGCCGCGCACACGGCCGTCCCCGACGAGCCGCCGACGAGCAACCCTTCCTCACTCGACAGTCGCCGGGCCATTAGGAACGAATCCTTGTCGCTGACCGCGATGACTTGATCGACGATCTTCAAATTGACGGTGCGGGGCACGAAGTCCTCGCCGATGCCCTCGACCTTGTACGACTTCGGCATGTTGCCGGGCGTGTAGATGGAGCCTTCGGGGTCCGCCCCGATGATCTTGATATTCGGATTTTTTTCCTTGAGGTATCGGGCCGTGCCGCTGATCGTTCCGCCCGTGCCGATGCCCGCGACGAAGTAATCGATCTTCCCATCCGTCTGCGCCCAGATCTCAGGGCCGGTCGTGTCGTAATGCGCCTGCGGGTTGTTGGGGTTTTCGAATTGATTCGGTTGATACGCGCCGGGAATTTCAGCGGTCAGCCGGTTGGCGACGCTGTAGTAACTCTCGGGGCTATTGGCCGCGACCGTCGGGACCGTAACCGTCTCCGCGCCGTAAGCCCGCAAGAGCGCGAATTTCTCCGGGGCCATCTTGTCGGGCATCACGAGGATGCATCGATAGCCCTTGATCGCCGCGGCCATGGCCAGGGCCGAGCCCGTGTTGCCGCTGGTCGGCTCGATGATCGTCCCGCCGGGCTTGAGCTTGCCCTCTTTCTCCGCCTTTTCGAGCATCAGGACGGCCGCGCGATCCTTGACCGACCCGCCGGGGTTGAAATACTCGACTTTCGCGGCGACGGTGCACTTCACACCGTCGGTCACCTTGCGAAGACGCACCAGCGGCGTCTTGCCGATCAATTCGAGAACGCTGTCGTGGATTTCCATGGTGCGGGCTCCTGCTCATCGGATTGTCGTGAAACGGTCGCGGGGATGCAAGCGTACTCGCAAGCCTGATCAATACCACGCCCGCAAGGGCGTGCCAGGGGACTTTGCATCGAATATCAAAGGTCACTTCGGATTCCGTGTCATCCCTCGTCCTTGCGGCCGTGGCTCTGCCCGACATAATGTGCGGATCACGAGGTGCCATCATGAACCCACCGCTCACCGCCGAGGCTGCGCTGAATCGGTACTATTTGGAGACACGTTGCAAGATCATCGAGATCGCCGCGAATCTGGATCGCATCGACCGCGGCACAGGGGCGACGGGGATCACGATTGATCCGCGGCTGGCGAAAGTTCGCGAAGCGATCAGCGCATTGACCGACGGAAAACCTGATCGAGCCGAGCGATGCCAGAGAGTCTTTTCGCTGCCGTATGAATCGAACTGGCCGCACCCGAACCGACCTTGAGCGTGTAATCAATGATTGCCGCACGACCCGTTCCAGAAAGCAGCATGCCTTATCGCGTCGTCGACGATGACGTTGGGATTCGATTCAGGCGCTGGGAAACCCTGGCCCTCGCGTTGGCCTTAACCGCTTCCTGGCATGCAATTCCAAGTTGGTTGCTCGGATCATATCTTCCGGCACGGTCATGGTACGACCGCTGGGGTATCGAAGGCTATAGTGCGATCCGTGATTGCATCGCCTCGGTCATGCCGCTCTTACTTTGTTTTTCCACTCCTGTTCGGTCGGGGTTGGTGATCGGTCAGTGGAAAGGTTGTTCGATCAGGGTGCTGGTAATCTGTCTGGTGCCGATCATCCTGACGGCCATTGTCTATCCACTTACTAGCGCCCCTTTTAAGGGCCAACCACACAGTATGTGGACGATCTCACCTTTGGCGCAAGATGCCCTGTTTACCGGCTACCTCTACGGCCTGATCTCGGAGCGATTTAGCGGGAAAATTAGGATTGGCCTTTCGGTGCCGATCGCCGTATTTATCACTGCCGCTTTTTTTTCACTTTGGCATGTACCCAACTTCCAGGGTATCGGAGCCGCCTACGTCGCCTTTCAGCTTATATATGTTTTCATTGGCGGCGCATGGACGCTCATGGCCCGAGTAATGACCGGGAGCATGATTCCCGGCGTACTCGTCCACATGGCAGTCAACTTTATTGCCTGGAAGGGTTGGTGACGGTTGCGTTACATCGACCCCCACATCCATATGATCTCGCGGATCACCGACGACTACCAGCGTCTGGCCATGGCCGGCTGCGTGGCGGTCAGCGAGCCGGCGTTCTGGGCGGGCTTCGATCGCGGCAGCGCGGCGTCGTTTCACGACTATTTCCGGCATCTTACAGACGTCGAGCCGAAGCGGGCGGCGCAGTATGGGATCAAGCACTATTCGTGGCTGTGCATCAACGCCAAGGAGGCTGAGAATGTCGCGCTCTCGCGCGAGGTGATTGCGCTCATTCCGGAGTTTCTGGACAAGCCCAACGTCCTGGGCATCGGCGAGATCGGCCTGAACAAGAACACGCCGAACGAATGCACGATCTTCTGCGAGCACCTGGAACTGGCCGCCAAGCGCGACGAGTTGGTGCTGATCCACACGCCGCACCTCGAGGACAAGTACAAGGGCACGCGGATGATCCTCGACATGCTCAAAAACGAAACCCGCCTGCGCCCCGAGCGCGTCTGCGTCGATCACGTCGAGGAGCACACGATTAGGCCTGTGCTCGACGCCGGATACTGGTGCGGGATGACGCTTTACCCGATCACGAAATGCACGCCCCAGCGAGCGGCCGACATGATCGAACGCTACGGTCCTAACCGGATGATGGCCAACTCGGCCGGCGACTGGGGGCCAAGCAACCCCATGGCCGTGCCGGAGTTGAACCTGGAGATGCGGCTTCGCGGACACGCCGACGCGTTGATATCAAAGATCGTGTACGAAAATCCACTGGCGTTTTTCAAACAGTGTCGCCGCTGGGTTGATACATTCTGAAATGGACGGCACGTATGCCGCTGGATATCGCTTGCGCCGCTTGCGGAAAACGCTATCGGCTGGCCGATCGATTGGCTGGGCGCCAGGTCCGCTGCCAACAATGCGGTAAGGGAATGTCCATTCCGTTGTCGCCGCTGGAATCCCATCCGGGTGAATACAACAGAGGCCCATTACCCGTCGCAATCGAATTGGAGACGCCGATCGCGCCGCGCCAGTTGTCGCCCCGCAAGGATGGCGAGACGGAACCGAATTGGTACGAAGCCCGTACGATCGACGAAATTGCGGAGAGGGGAAGAGCCGCCCTTGCCGAAGGAGATTATGAACGGGCGGCGCAACATTATGCCGCGGCGGCCGGCGATTCACCCGATCTCAATCTCCGCGATCGATTGCAGGACGCCCTGAAACTCCGGTATTCATGGATGTTAGTGCTCCACACGCTGGGCCTCGTCGGTCCGCTCGCTGCCGATGAAGGCGTATCGCGAGCGCGCATGTTCTTCCATTTTGCGTTGATGGGCATCGCGGGGATGATAATCAAGCTCGGGCGCGCTGGTCCCGAAATGGAGCGGGCGGCGATCATCGGCCTTTGCTGTTTGTTTGGTATCGTCATTCTCGCGAAGATCGCGGATTTCATCGCTACGCTTGTGGTGCGGGCGGACCACAACGGCGCTTTAGCGGTGTCCGGTGGCGACGTGGTGGGCGTATCGCTCGGGATGGCCTCGCTCATCTTGTCCGGAATCGCAGCGTATGCGTTTGCCGCGACGCAACAACAAGCCTGGGCGGCGGCGTCGATCATCCTGTTTGCGGATGCAACGGCCATTCGGTTTGCCTGTCGGACGAAGCGGCCCCTGGGACGCATCCTCATGGCGATGTATGTGGTGCTGATCAACGGCGCGGCGGGCTTTGGCATCTTTCAGCTTGCTTTGCACACGGTGCCCGGCAACCTTGGGCAGAGATTGCCGACGCTCGGTGCGGTGCTGATTCTGATTGCGTTTCTGATGGGGATCGGGGCAAAGCTGGCGCAAAACACCGTCGTCTACTTTGTCGGATCCGGAATGCGAATGTTGGACGACACTACGTTTGCATCGCGACCCGGCGGCTTTACATTATCCGACTCTCGCCTTCGGAGGCTGCACCCCGAACTTTACGGCATTCGCGGGTTGTTTTTTGGGTTGTTCCATCGGGAACTCGGTCTCTCCGCGAAAGACGCCCGTGATCATATCCGCCAGGCTATTGCCGGCGGGGACGCCCAGCCTGCCGTCGTTGTCAGCGATCAACCGCTGGTCGTGGCGGCCTATTCCGACGACTTGGATGCCGCGGTCCTGTTGGAATTCGATGTATCGCTAACGAAGGAATTCGGACTTACACGAGGACGGCGTCTGGTTTCCGTGAACACCTACATGCCTATGCAATACCGGCACCTTGGCAAGGATGTGGAGTTCGGGCCGAATTCCACCCAAGTGTGGGGCAACGTGTCTCCGCACATCGTCGATTTCTTGACCGATGATGAAGCGGCCTTGCATCGCTTAAGACAATCGTTTCGGGCGGAGGAGTGGAGTCGATTGCGGGACCGCTTGAAGGATCGCATGGCGAAAGGGGATGCGCCCCGAGATGGCCGGCCATTGTATTGCCATGTCTCGCGAGCCGTACTGAAGGGAGAGGATGGGGAATAAGTTTCGCGTCTCAGCTTGGAGTCGTAGCGCCGCCGATTCAAATCGCCCTTTCAATTGCCTCACGCACGTTCGTGTCCCGCCACTCACGATCTGCGTGTGCGTCACAGTTTGAGATTACGACCCCGTGCTGATCCGCTCTTGCCACAGGCGCGCCGTGGCTTCCTTTGATCAGAGTGGCGTTTAGCGGGATCGACTTCGTCGCCGGATCGAAAAACAACTCGACAGGGTCGTACCCCGGCTTGGCGTGGATATCGACCGTGCGGGCAAACGGCGGGGCCTTGGCGTCGTCGCGCCACCAGTAGTACGCCAGCCACGCATCCGGCTCGCAGATCAGCACGACTTCCCCGCTTCGAGGATGATCGAGGTGGTACTTTCGTCGGTTCTCTCCGTACAACGCCTCGGCGATGCCCTCCACACCCTCAAACAGACCGGCGACGCCGTCGATGTCGGTTGGGTCCTGCACATAGACATGGGCGAACTGGTGATCGACGACGGCGAACGCCTTGCAGCCGCCGACATCCAGGTACTCGCGGCCATCGCGATCCTCAATCATCAACATCCCGGCCTCGCGAAGCACGCGATTGGGGTAAACGACGCGGGACACCTCCGTCATCGCGTACTCACTGACCACCATGCTTGCCACGTCGCCCAGGCTCAGCGCCGCCGCGCCATCAAACAGCCGGCCGAGCTGCGTGTCCGCTTCCACGCACGCGGCGATCTGCTGCGGGCTGTTCGGCCCGAACTTCTGCGCCGCGTAGTCCAGGTGCGGCACATAGACGTAATTGAATCGCGGTCGCTTCCGTTGGAGCAGCCATAGCGCCGCGTTGACGATCCACTCCGTTGATTTAATGTTCGCCATCGGCCCCCAGTAGTTCATCAATGGAAAGTGGCCGAGGTCCGCAAGCAGGTCCTTGTAAAGACCGTCCGGTTTGGAGTAGCACCACAGGTCCATCCGACCGTCGGGGTGATGAATCGGCTCGGGAGTCACAATGTAGTCCGCCGCGGCGTCCTTGATGTTCTGTGCCATCCAGACGGCCGACGTAATCCCGCGCGCCGCCAGCCGGCCCCAAAGCTGCTCGCCCTGCACCAGCCCGTTGCGGCCCACCCACATCTCGACTTCGCCCCGATCGCGATGGTAAAACCCGTTGCCGATGATGCCATGCTGATCAGGCAACCGCCCGGTCAGCATGTTGGCCTGTACCGACGACGTGACACACGGAAACGAGGGGACGAGTTCGCCCGCGCCGCCGGTCTTGGCCATCGCCGCCAGTCGCGGCATGTGCGCAAGATCGCGCATCCGCAGGCCCGGCATCGAGACGAAGATCAGAAAGTCGGCGGACATCGCACCCTATTCGCACATCGGTGAAAGAAAATCAAACGCCTTCCGCGCCGCCGCGACCGCGTCCTTGCTGTGGCGGCTCAGCTCCACGTGCACGCCGCCAGTGTAGTCAATCTCGCGGAGCGCGGCCATGATCGGCTCGAAACGCATTTCGCCTTCCCCGAACATCAGGTGCTCGTGGACGCCCCGGCGCATGTCTTCGATATGCACGTTGAGCAGTCCATCCCGAAACTCACGGATTCTTGCCGCCGGATCGCCGTCGCCTATGCAATGAACATGTCCCACATCCAGCGTAAGACCCAGTATCGAGCCGAGGAGGGGGCTCTCCAGTTCGGCGCGCAGCCGGTCATACTGTGCCATAGTCTCGATGAACATGCCGGGCTCCGGTTCAAACGCAAGATTCACGCCCCGGGTTACAGCATGGGCCCCTAGTTCGCGGCATCCTTCAACAAGACACTCGTGGGCGACAATTTCAGGCAAGCCTTCGGGCTTGCGTCCGGACCAGAAGCTGACGGCGTCCGCCCCCAGATCGGCCGCGATGGCTACTGCCCGCTCGAGAAAATCCACCCGCCGCTTGCGGCCCTCGGAATCCTTGGAAATCAAGGTCGGTTCGTGCTTGTGGAGAGGGTCGAGCAGAAACCGAGCGCCCGTTTCGATGACGCACGACAGTCCCCACTTTTCTAGCCGACGGCGGACATGCCGCGTCTCCTCCTCAATGTCCTCCCCGAAGGGATTCAACTGGTCGACATCAAGCGTGATGGCCACGGATTGGTAGCCAATCTCCGCGATGATCTCGATGGCATCGTCGAGAGCATGATGCTCGAACCCGTTCGTGTTGTAACCGAGCTTCAGGGACATTTTTCAATTTTAGGTCGAATAGATCCATCGACCCAGCACCAGCGCGGGGATCAACAACGAGAGTACAATCAAGACTTGGGGCCAGTCTTGGGCGGTCGAGACAATCGTCGCATCAAAAACGATGATGCAAAAGATAAAGGTTTTCATGGCGTACTGAACTGTTGATGGGTGTGGATTTCTAATCGCGCGCAGGCCCACGCGACCGATGTGAATGCAAAGGCCCAGCCACAGTACTAAAGCGAAGGTGCTCTGGGCGAGAGCAAGTCCGGCGAACAATCCCAATACTAGTAGAGATGCTCCAACACCGACAACGCCAGTTATGAGTGTGCGGCGATTGGACGTGTTCGCTTCCTGACGACCGAAGTAGCTGAACGATGTAACGTAGAAAAAGGAGGCCAGAATCGCCAGCGCGGGCCACTGCAATCCTGGCGACCAGAACGGAGACATACCCAGATACAAGTTCAATGCCCGACAAATCCCCATGACCCATGGACCCGCCGGAGTCGCTTTCGCCTTGAAATTGTACAAGATGATCGACGCGAGCAGCAGCAGCGCCGTGAAAAGCAATCGTGCGGATTCAAGGCCGATGACCGTCATGAAGAAGGTGATCAAAATGCCTGTCTGCGCCAACGTAGCTCCTAAAGTAAAGGCCGCATAAGGGCTGATCACTCCGGATGGCAGCGGTCGATTTGGCCGTTCGCAGCGATCGATCTTTAGGTCACAAAGGTCGTTAAAAACAATTCCACTCACGTAAAGACATGCCGAGGACAGCATCAGGAAGGCGAGCCTGCCGGACCATAGTTCTGTACCGCTGAACAGCCAGTAGCCCGCGATTACATCGGCCAGCGCCGTGAACACGTTTGGCAGCCGAACCAATTGCAGAAAAGCGCGAAGGCGGCTCATAACGTAACTGCAATTCGTTCGAGATTGTCCTTCGCCTCGCGCCCGGCGGCATCGGGGTCGTCGACGTAAGGATACAACTCGACCGTCACCCAGCCGCCATAGTCCGTCGCGCGAATCGCACCAAGCGTCGCCGCAAAATCAATCGCCCCATGGCCCGGAACTAGATGCTGATGTACGCGGGTCGCGGCGATGTCCTCGAAGTGATAATGCGCTGAATGTCGCGCCATTCGGCCTATCCACTCCGACGGCTCCTGACCGACGCAATAGGCATGGCCCACGTCGAAGTTCAGGCCGAGGTACGGTGAATCAATGTGCTCGGCCAATTCCTCGTACTGCTCAAATCGTTCGATGAGCAGCCCTGGTTCCGGCTCAACGAGAAGCCGCACGCCTCCTCGCTCTGCATGTTCGACGACCGGCTTGAGCGCTTCGACGAAATCGTCCATGGCTTGGCTGTACGATTGTCCGGGACTGAGCGGCCCACCGGGCTCCGTTGTAATGTTGCCCGCGCCCAGTTGGCGTGCCATGGTCAATGCCGCCTTGGAATGGTCGATGCGAATCTGGCGATAGGCGGCATCCGGCTCGATCCAGCTTGGATGCCAGTAGGGCTGGCGCTTGTCGCCGATCTTGTTCATCATAAAGGCATTGATATTGGAAATCGTCAGCCCCAGCCGATCCAACTCTGCCCGGACTTCGTCCAGACGATGCGGCGTCGTATCCGAGGGCCAGAGGTGGGGGGTATCGGCCATCAGTTCCACGCCGTGATAGCCCAGCGCCGCAATTCTCCGCAACGCGTCGAGGAGATCGAAACGCATGTACGCGTTCGTGCTGTACGCCAGCCGCAGATTCACACGGCCCCCTTGCGCCCATCGACCTTGACGACGTACTGTTCGAGCATCCGCACCTGCTCGGAAAACGCATGCTCGCGAACATCCATCGGCGTCTTGAAAAAGCAGGCCAGGTGTGTCATCACGCCCGCCAGCCCCAGATGCGCGTGCAGATCCGCCAGCCGCGCCAGGTCAATCACCAGTGGCGCCGCCAGGATCGAATCGCAGCCCTGCCACGTGAATTGCAGGCTCATCTTTACGCCCAGGAACCCGCGAAAGTGAACGTGGTCCCACGCCGTCTTCCAGTCGTGCAGACTGGAAACGTATTCGATCGACGTCCGTGTCTCCGGGGCGTCGCCGACGAGCGACGAGATGACGATGTTCTTGCCTTCCAGCTTGGCAGCGCGGTGGCGCGGCGACGACAGCACCTGACCGTCGCGATTACCGAGGATGTTGTAGCCGGCCCAGCTCAGTACTTGCAGTTGCCGTTGGCGAAACAGGGGGGCGAGCACACTGCGTATCAAGGTCTCTCCGGTCTTTCCGTCGCTCCCCATGATGGGCACGCGCTTTTCCATCGCCCGCTCGCGAAGGGCCGGCAGATTCGCGCCAAGAGACGGCGTGAAGTTGATATACGGCATGCCCTCCTCAATGGCCGCCAGTGCATAGAGGCTGCTGGCGGGAAGCGCCAATGAGCGGCCATTGTTTAACGCCTTTTGCAACGCCGACCATGATCGAGGTGCGGCGGCCCCGCGAAAGGCGGGCTCCGTCGACGCCACGTTGACCATCACAACGCGGTCCAGCCGATGCCGCCGAGCAAACGACCGCAGGTCATCTCGCAGACGTTGCACAATTTCCAGGGGTCGCCGCCCGCGAAGCCGTGCAGGCGCGGGCACCCGTTGCTCGACAACCTTTCCACACCCCTGAGCCGTACCCGGTCGGATATTCGCCTGCCACGCACCAAGTGTCGGCGCGATCTTCCTCAGCAGTGATTCCCCAAAAAGCCCGCTCTCGCGATGTAGTTCCTGCGCCGTAGCGAACGGTCGCGCCGATCCCACCTCGTGGCCGCCGAGAACTATGCGCCGCAAGCCAACAAGTGGCAACCGTGTAAACGGGGGTGCCCCCGTAACGAGTCCGACAGGATGACCTAGGCCCTTCTGTAGCGCGGCCAGTCCGACGGCCACCGTGGTGGCAACGTTGCCGCCGGCGCCGATCAACCAGAGACCGAGCTTACGAGTGGGTTGGGGCAAGGGCCGCCAAATCGATGTAGGGCCACGATCCGCCGAACGGTCGCCGAGGGTAAATTTTGCACCTCAGCAAGACAAACTGCGCGACCCGGGACTTGAACCCAGAACCCGCTGATTAAGAGTCAGCTGCTCTGCCAATTGAGCTAGTCGCGCCCCTGGGGGCCTCAAGGGGCCATGAACAGGCTTTATAGCTGGCTCAATGCAGAGGGTCAAGCGATACAAACCCCGCAGCCACAAAGGGCTGCCGCACAATCGTCTTGACAAGTCCTAATTGCTCCCCGACGATGGCCCGTTAGAATCCAGGCAGGGAAAGCGGCGATCAAGTGGCAGCGGTCGTACGAACCACTGATCCCGGGCGTTTAGCTCAGTTGGCTAGAGCGCCTGCTCGACATGCAGGAGGTCACAGGTTCAAGTCCTGTAACGCCCATGCGAACGAGGGTATTTGCCTCTGGGGCTCATTTTCGACGGACCGGCTTGGCATGGCGGTCCGTGTGCCCTTAGGATGCCGACACGACATCGGCTGGCGCGGTGCCGATGCCGTGGGCTAATGAGATTGCGAGTGTTGAAGTCCCTGATTATGAAGCGGCGAATAGGAAACACGCGGGAGGTCGCGCCGTTTTCTTGAATTACACGGCCGCCTTTCCGGGGTGATCGCTGGATCGGTCACATCGGCCAGGCAGCGCGGCGAAGGGCCGGCCGCGACTTTTTGTCGATGGAGACTATGTGAGCAGCGATCCCCTGAACGCCAACGTGGCCGAACCCGCCCTTGTCGAAACCACCCTGGCCCCCCGGGCCGCGCGTCTATCGGATGTCGGACTCTTTTTTTCCAAGTTCGTCGCCAAGGGCCGCACCATCTCCTCAGCCGTTCCCTCCAGCCGGGCCATGGTGAACGGTGTTCTGGACCACGTGGACTTCAGCCGTCCGGGCACGATTGTGGAACTGGGCGCGGGCACCGGACCGGTCACGGAACAAATCGTCGAACAACTCCGGCCGCATCATCGCTTCGTCGCGGTGGAGAATGACGCTGATTTTTGCGAAGTTCTCCGCCGTCGCTTCCCGGAAACGACGCTGCTTCAAACCGACGCTACACGAATCGCCGAGCCGCTTTCCAAGCTCGGCGTTCACAAAGTGGACTATGTGCTCAGCGGTCTGCCCACGCCCAATCTTCCGGCGCAGGCCCAGGTCCGATTGTGGCGCTGGCTGAAAGAGAGTCTCGCCCCCGGCGGCCTGTTCATTCAGATCACCGTCGCGCCGATCCTCTACCGCGGCTTTTATGAGCGCTTCTTCCGCGATGTCAGCTACCGCATGGTCTGGCTCAACGTGCCGCCCGGCGGCGTCTATCGCTGCGCCGCCCCGCGCAAACACCTCCGCAAGCAGGGTTGATTCACCGGCGGCGCGCGGAAATTCCCCGCCGAATACTCGGTATTTCCAAAGAATATCAAATTGATTTTGGCCGCGACTAGCGAGTTTCGGGCACGCCGAACTTCTGCACACGGCGCTTCGACTTGCGAAGATTGCGGCGATTGCGATCGGAGGGCTTCTCGTAATAAGCCGTCCGCTTCATTTCTCGCAGGACGCCTTCGCGCTCACACAGCTTCTTAAGCCGTCGCATGAGCTGTTGAACGGGTTCATTGGGGCGGGGACGAACCTTGATCATGTGTTGCCGGGTTACACCTTTCAATTTCCGATAGACCAGTCTCGACCCGAGTCTCGGTCACTCCAAGATCACTCAGGCGGACATTAACCCCACCAGTCTAGGGTACTATCGGCGGGGATGCAACGCGGCCATTCACAGGACTCCTGAATACCTCTAAACCGCTTACCGGATTAAACTTAAGGGATAGTCCGTCGCCTATCGCCAACGTCTGAGGCAGTTACAATCGTCATCACGCCCGGCGGGCTGGTGGACGCCGGTCCAAGATACCGCCGGCGAACCGCCGCGAGCTAGGATTTTACATGGCGGGCATGCCCGAACGAATCACTCCGGCTGACCGGCTGGACGAGCATCTCACGCTCAACCCCAACCTTGTGGATCGGATACTGCGCCAGCTTCTCGTCGCCCTGCACGAACGCGGGGTGGTCACCATCGACCAGGTCTATGACGAGGCCCGGATGGCAGCGGGCAACATCGAGCGCGGCGGGAGCTGGTCGGGCGTGAATCCCAACGTCGTGGAGGCGCCGCGGGGCGATTCGCGCGAGCGGGATTTGGTCAACGAGGCCACGCGGCGCTACGCGGCGCAGCATTTCACTCCGCACGAGATCGATGACATCGTGAACCTCGCCCTCAAGCGTGAGGAGGCGGAAAAGCTGCGGGCCATCGTCACGCTCGGCTCGCTTTCTTTCCGGCTTCTCGCCGACACCGTCCGCCGGTTCTGCGCGCTGCCCGAAGGGGAGTCGCAGCTTACGCCGGACGAGGCCATGGGCATTCGTGTCGGCCTGATCCGCCACCTCATCAGCGACCAGCTCGAGTTCATCGCCGTCGCCAAGAAGTTCCTGCGCATCCGCGACATCGAAGAGATCATCAATCGCTCGATCGGGGCCGAGGCCAGCCTGGGCCGGATCGGTGGAAAAGCGGCGGGCATGTTTCTGGCCTCGCGGATCATCGTCGGCCCGAAGCAAAAACCCATCGACGAGATCAAGCAGTACGTCGAACCGATCGCCGTCAGCCAGCCGCAGCGCGCCCCTGCGACTCCCCTCGTCGCCATCCCCGAGTCGTACTACCTTCGCTCCGATGTCATCGAGGACTTCATTGCCTTCAACGGCCTCGGCGAATATCAGAACCAGAAATACAAGACGCCCGACGAGATCCGCAAGGAATACAGGCTGATCAAGTCGGTCTTTCGCAACGCGGAGTTTCCCGCGGGCATCGTCGAGCGGCTGCGTCTCATCCTGCATCAACTCGGCGAACTGCCGCTCATCGTCCGCTCCAGCAGCCTCCTCGAAGACCGCTTCGGCACGGCGTTTAGCGGAAAATACGCCAGCATCTTCCTGCCCAACCAGGGCAGCCCGGAGAAGCGCCTCAAGGCCCTGCTCGGCGCGATCGCCGAGGTCTATGCCAGCGCCCTCGGCCCCGACCCGCTGCTTTACCGTCGCGAGCACGACCTCATCGACTACGACGAGGACATGGCCGTCCTCATCCAGCGCGTCGTCGGTCGCCGCTTCGGACCCTACTTCGCCCCGTGCTTCGCGGGCGTCGCCTTCAGCCGCAACGAATACCGCTGGAGCCCGCGCATCAAGCGCGAAGATGGTCTCATGCGCATCGTCATGGGCCTGGGCACCCGGGCGGTCGATCGCGTCGGCGCGGAGTTCCCCCGCATGGTCGCCCTGGGAATGCCCACGCTGCGGCACGAATCCTCCACCGGTGAAGTCAAGGCCCATTCGCAGCGCTCGATGGATGTCATCAATCTCACCAAGAACCGTCTCGAGGCCGTCTCACTCGAACAGCTCATGCAGCACGCGGCCGAATATCCGCTGCTGGATAAGCTCGTCAGCATCAACCGCGATGGCGTCCTGACGCCGCCGACCGGGACGTACATCGACGCCAACGCGTCGCAACTGTGCATCACCTTCGACAAGCTCATGAGCGAAGGGACCTTCCCCGCGCAGATCCGCGGGATCCTCAAGCGCTTGGAGACCGCCTATGGGGTCCCCGTGGACATCGAATTCGCGCACGACGGCACGCAGCTCTACCTCCTGCAATGCCGCACGCTCAGCCACATCGAGGAGATTCAGGATATCACCATCCCCTCGGATATCCCCGAGGAGCGCACGATCTTCAGCGCCCAGAAGTTCGTCCGCGCAGGTCTCGTCGAGAATATCGAATACGTCGTTTATATCGACCCGCGCGACTACGACAGCGTCCCCAGCCGCGAGAAGCGGACCGCCGTCGCCCGCGTCATCGGCCGACTCAATGAGCGCCTCGCCGGCCGCAACTTTATCCTCATCGGCCCCGGTCGCTGGGGCAGCAACGACATGCTCCTCGGCGTCCCGGTCACCTACGCCGACATCAGCAAGGCGAAGATGCTCATCGAAGTCGCCCGCGAGCGGGACGGCTACGTCCCCGAGGTCTCCTTCGGCACGCACTTCTTCCAGGACCTCGTCGAGGCCAACATCGCCTACCTGCCGCTCTACCCCGACGACCGCCGCAACCGCTTCAACGAGACCTTCCTCAACGACTCGCCCAACGCGCTCAAAGAACTGCTCCCCAAAGACGCCGACTCCGCGAGCGTAGTCCACGTCATCGACGTCCCCGCAGTCAGCGGCGGCCGCCGCCTCCGCGTGGTCATGGACGGCAAGGTGGACAAGGCCCTGGCCTACCTCTACGACGGCTCATAGCGTCGCCCCTTGTGGCTGACGACGCTTCGTAGGGCGGGCTCCGCCCGCCACTTTGCTCTTGCCGTACGCGTGCCACCTACATTAGAATAAATGCCATCGGCCGGACGAGAGTGGCTTTGGTCCCATTAGGGACCCGCTGAAAGGAGGCAATCCATGTGCCGCCGATCCATCGTCTCGTTAGGTGCGCTGCTGTCGATTCTATCCTTGCCGGCCGGAGCCTGGGCCGACCTTCCCTACACCAATTACGTCTGGTTCGAGGCGACCAGCCTGAACCCGCAATCCGGCGTCCTGTCGCAGGGTGCGCAGGAGGCAGACCTGCGGCTCGCGTGCGACACGAGCGCCGGCCCGACGCTGTGCGAGTGGAGTCTCGCGATGCGGATGCACAGCACCCAGCAGTTCGGCGGAATGGGCACGAATCTGCTGGGAGATACCAACAAACACGCGATCGTCAATCTGCTTCACGGTGGTGAGTTTCCATCCGACGGCCATTACTTGTTTACGGAGGTCAATACCGGCGGGACCCTCGCACGACTCAAGGAGGCCAACATTCCCATCCTTCCGGGCCCGATCTATGACCCCACCGATGGTGCGGCCGGAGATTACCTGCTCGCGACGATGACGCTGCGAACCTTCAAGGCGGCCGGAGAAATGACGACCGATGGCATCAATGCCACCATCAACGAGCTGCTCTGGGCGGACGTGAATGAGTCTGGGTCGAACGAGCCAACCTACGTCATGTTTGGAGATGGGCCCGTCCTTGATGGGTCTGTTCAGGGCGGTCTTGCGGAGTGCATCACCATCCGAAACATCCCCGAGCCGGCGACGCTCGCGTTGATCGTCACATCACTTTGCCTTTCGGTGAATCGGCGAAGGTAGCTAGTCTTATGCGTCCGAGCCGTTTTGCGATTATCCCGTTGCTGGCCGGCGTCCTCGTCGAGCCCGTGCATACGCGCGCCGACCTAGTGGTCACGCAGTGGTCTCTAGCATCCGCTGTCCACGCTGATTCTGGCAACAACATTGTTGGATCCAACACCGTCCAAAACCCCTATTTCAACCTAATTCATGCGCAATCTGGAAACTCGTACGCAGACACTTTGTATGACATGTCATGGTCAGGCGACTCCGCGGCCTTCAACATCACGAGCGACCATTACATGGCCCAAATAGACGGGCGTGTCAGCACCGGCGGCCTGATTTATTTTACGCCGAGGTTCGATTCGACCCTGTCCCTCTCCGCCTATTATTACTACGATTGGCCCGCGTCAGTATTCGGTCAGGCCGGATTGGCCATCCTCATCTACGACTTTGCCACCGAGGAGCGAATCTACGATCAGGGAGTCCAGGGCGACAATATCGGCTTCGATCCGCCGCACGGCACGTTAATACTACCCGCCGCGACGGTAGCCCTCATCGCCGGCCACGACTACATCGTCAACATTGAAGCATTGACCGACCAGTTCAACGCGGGCCCGCCGGCTACATCCGGCCAATCCTCCGGCGAAATTCACATTTCCATCACCCCCTGCGCTGAGCCCGCCCCGCCAACAAGCCCGACGGCGACGCCGGACCGCATCTGCGTCGGACAAACGTCAACGCTCACCGCGTCCGTCGGACCGGGACAAACAGTCGATTGGTACACAGGGAGTTGCGGCGATTCGCTTGTACCTTGCGGGGCATCGCCGGTCGTCAGCCCCGCCGCCACGCAAACCTATTACGCGCGGGCTCGAGTCATTTCGTCGGGCTGCGTCGCAGCGACGTGCTCCACCGCAACGGTGACGATCGCCAACGGCACGGGCGATTTTGACGGCGGCGGCGTGCAGGACTCCGACCTGCCCACGTTCGTGGACATCCTCCTCAGCCCCGGAACTCCACAAGACTGTATCGCCGACATGAACGGCGATGGCGCGCCGGACGGCCGCGATGTCCAAATGTGGACGGACGCCCATCTGACGCCATAAAAAAGCCATGGGCTAATCATTTTTCAGGGAACGGCGAGCAAGAGTACCGTTCAGAGGGCAGATGAGGGGGGGAAGCCCCCGTCGCTTTTTTGTCTGGTTCACGGCCAATGGCAAAAGGCCAACGGCTCGTGAGGTCGGACATTCCCCGCGCCGGCCTTGACGCCACGCGTTGGACCGCTCGTGAGAAACTTGTTCTGGGAAGTTCAGTCTTTTTCAGGTTGCCAGGCCCGTTTCAGCCGAACAGCGGAGCCTCGGGTGTTAAGATGGGTAACTCGACCGCGAGATTATCTGGTGGGCAGGCAGGTTGCATCTGTGTCGATCTGCGCCATCTGTGGTTCAGCGTCCTTCCGGCTCCTTCAGCCTTGTTCGCCCACCCAAGGGGTCATGCAGAACAACCCGCAACCCGGGACAGGTTCGATTTTTCGCTTTCTTTCACTATCTTTCGGCCTCTCAGTGCCCTCTGTGTCTCTGTGGTGAACCATCTTTTAGCACCGCGCCGTCATGCGCTTCCGCCCGACGCGGCCCGCCTTGGCGACCTTGGCAATGTATTGGGCCGCATCCGGCACCTTGCAGGCCGTATCGCCCATGTCCACGCTGACCTTGCCGATCTTTTTGGCCACGGCGACGGCCTTGTCCGAAAGCGGCGCGACATACGAGCCGACCGCGATCACAAAGCCGTTCATCGTGTACTTCACGCGGTTGGGCGCTTTGTGAATCGACTTCGCCACGCGGTCCATCAGTTTCTCCAGCCCCTTCAGATCCAACTCGTCATCGGCCCGCACCGACACCATGCTCGACAACGTCGCCCAGCCGGCCGCCGCGATCGTCTCAATCTTCGAGTCGATCCACTCCTTTCCCAGCTCGTACCCGCACTCGCTCTCTCCCGCGACCCACGGCACCGTGTATTCGCTGATCATCCCCCACTGCGCCTGCTTCACCCAGCGCGTCAGGTCCTTCTTCGTCATCCGCGTCTCGTCGGCGATCAGGCCCGCCAGATACTGCGCATCCCCGATGCCGGTCTCATACAGCGCCAGGGCCAGTGCGTGGTCTTTCTTGATCTTCTTCTGATACTTTTTCAGCTCCTCGATCTTGACGCCGAAAAACGGCTCGACCGCCCCGTGCCTGAGCATCGTCCGCTTGTATCCCTCGCTGCCCAGCCTGGCCAGCTCCTTCATGATCTGCCCGCAGCTCAACGTCGTCGTAGCCATCTCCAAACCTCCGGTGATTTCGCCCCTTCTGGGGCGTTAGCGCCCGCCCGCCATGATGATACGGGATTTCTCATCCAGCTTCCGGCGTTAAGACTACACCGATGTCCGGCCCGGTCTACGATCAGTGTGCCCTCAAATTAAGGCGTCGATTAGGCTTTTGACAAACGGGGCAGTGGGTTATGATATCGAAAAGGGCCATCGATCCTCCTCGCAACTGGCCCCGGGCCGGGGAAGAAAGTTGAGGGTCACATGTCTAGTAAGAAATCTAGCAAAACCGTTCGAGCAGGAATCATGGTCATCTTCTGGCCGCTCAGCCTCTTCGTGCTCGGCGGTCTCAACTGCGATCAGACTATGATCAACACCGTCGAACTGAACCCCTCAAAATCGGCCACGATCAATGACTTTGAGGAGGACTGCGACTGTAGCGGTGCCCCGTGCCCTCTGTTTCCATCGGTCACTAACGGGCCCGCGAAGGTCGGGTACGCGCGCAATTACGACGCCGGTTCGGGGCTGTTCGACTGCTCGTGGTGGTGGGCGGAGGTCTACCGCGGAGTCATTCAATTCGACGTGGCGTCGCTAGGCGCCCCGGCCGACCGGATTACTGGCGCCACGCTCGAGTTCGACCTCTCCACTATTTATGACGATCCGATCTTCGCGGACAATTGCCCGAACGACCTCCTCTCCTCGATCTGGATCGTCAACGAACCGTGGGCCCCCAAGCTCACTCTGGCCGCCGATTTCATGACCGGCAATACGTCGAAACCGAATTGCATCGTAAACCACCATTCCGTGGACGCGTCGCAAGTCGTCCGCGATTGGATCAGCGGCGCCCGCCCCAATTTCGGCTTCATGTTCATCGGCTGGGACGAAAGCACCCCCGCCAACGACGAGGTGACGTACGTGACGACGGTGACCAACGTCAAGTTGAAGGTGCTCTACACGGTGCCCGCCATGCCGTAATCGGCGGATGCGCGGGTGTTAAAATCGATAGTGCTCCGGCTTGTACGGGCCATCCGCCGGGATGCCGAGGTAGTCGGCCTGCTTGGGCGTCAGCTTGGTCAGCTTCGCGCCGAGCTTGTCCAGGTGCGGCCGGGCCACACGCTCGTCGAGGTGCTTGGGTAAGTGGGGGACATCTACTTTGTGAACTTCCGCATGCGCCCTTGCGACGCGAAGCCTCCGCTCCCCCGACTCCTCAATCCCCGGCTGCGGTGGCCGGTCGGCTTCGCATGGCCGACGCGTCGTCGTATCATCGATCGGAGGATTAGTACACCGGGCAAGGTGGGATCATGCCGAAAGACCCTGCGCCGATAACCGTCCAGGCCCCCGCGAAGATCAATCTTACCCTTGCCGTGCTTGGGCGGCGGTCGGATGGGTTTCATGAGATCGAGTCGTGGGTCGTGAAGCTGGCGTGGTATGACCGGCTGACGATTGCGCCGGCGCGGGAGTTGAGCCTGCGCCTCGACAGCGAGGCAAACGGATTAGCGGCGGATGACACGAATCTGGTCCTGCGCGCGGCGCGGGCGCTGGCGCTGGCGGAGGAGGCGAATCGCCCGCCGGAGGCTGCGATCGCGCTGGAAAAGCACATTCCGATCGGGGCGGGGCTGGGCGGCGGGAGCAGCGATGCGGCGGCAGCGCTCCGTTCGCTCAACGAACTGTGGGGGCTGCATTGGGGCATCGAGCGCCTACAGGCGGTCGCTGCGCGAATCGGGTCGGACGTTCCGCTCTTTGTCGACCCTGCACCGGCCGTCGTCATCCGCGGCCGGGGTGAGCGTGTGGAGCCGCTTTCGACGTCGCCGCGTTGCTGGGTGGCCGTCGTCGTCCCCGCCTACTCGATTTCCACCGCGGATGTTTATCGCGCGGTGGACGCGCGCGAGGTTCCGCGAAGGACCGGCGCGCAACCGTGGGCGGAACCCTCTCGCTCGGCCGCGCAACTGCAATCGGGGCTGTTCAACGACCTTCAGGAAGCCGCGATGGCTATCGAGCCGAGATTGGCGGGCCTGATCGCCCGACTGGACGGATTGGACGGACGGCGGGTCCACATGACCGGGAGCGGAAGCTGCCTGTTTGCCCTTTTTGCTGATCGCTCGGAGGCCCGGATGTGGGCTCACGCCGCGCAGACGGCGGCGGGCCAGTCTATCCGGATCGAGGTCGTCGAGATGCTATGAGGCCGAAGTGGCGGCGGGCCACGACATCGATTAGAGTTGTCGGGTAAGTGGTGGGCGGTCGCCAGATAGTAGTGATGAAAGGAGGCGGCGGCCGTAGCGGCGGGATAGCACAATGAATTGAACGGTCGGGACTCTGGGCGAGGCTGACGAGATGAACATCACAGAGATCCGAGTCAAGCTGGTGGGGAGCAATACGGAACGGCTGAAGGCGTTTTGCAGTGTCACGCTGGACGACGCCATCGTGATCCGCGACCTGAAGATCATCGAGGGCACGAACGGGCCCTTTGTGGCCATGCCTTCGCGAAAGCTGGCGGATCGCTGCCCCAAGTGTGGTTCGAAGAATCACTTGCGAGCCCGGTTCTGCAATGAGTGCGGCGCTCGCTTGGCGGAGAATCGCGCCCCGCGTGAGCAGGATGGCCGCGTCAAGCTTCATGCGGATGTGGCCCATCCGATCAACATGACGGGGCGCGAGCAGCTCCAGCGCGAGGTCATCGCCGCTTTTGAACAGGAACTCGCCCGCTCCGGCGAGCCGGATTACAAGCCGCAACAGGTTGATTTTGACGACTTCGGGCCTTCAGAATACGACGATTTGATCTCCGAACTAAAGGAAACAGTGGGGCAAAGAGGAACGCGCCGAGAGACATCCGCCCCCCGGAACGAGCCGTCTCCCGCGCCCCCGGGGCCGATCGGGGCATCGACGGCACCGCCGAGGAGAACGCCGCCTCCCCAGCCTGTGCGTCCACCTGCACCGCCGAAGACACCTCCCTTGCAGACCGCCGATCGACCGCAAGATCCGTTCAGCGCGGGAATCCTCTAAGAACGCCTGGATTCGCATGTCGGACATATGGGTGCGACGTACAAATTCACCTGTAAGCGGGTGACCCGGGGACAAATTCCCCTGGACGGGTTGATTTCGGAGTCCTGACTGGAGAAAATCTGGGGAGGCATGGACGGCGATGCATAGAATTTCCGACCCACCAGCCAGATATCGTGGTTGAGCTTACCAGGGGCGTTTTTCAATGAATAAATCCGTATCAGGACGGAGTTGGTCTACACGGAACGTCCTTTGCATCGCCCTCATGGGTCTGCTTGTCGCGACAGTGTCCCCGGCGCCGGTCTTTGGCGACGAGGTCTCGGTCAAGAATGATTCCGTCGTTGATGGAAGCACCGCCGTCCTTCAGCTTGGGTTTGATCCCGGCGAAAGCGCCGCCGCATGGCTGACGTCCCCCTGTAATGGCGAAATCGTCGCCGTGCAGGTCTTTTGGAAGTCCGCGTCGGGCGGCGCGCCGCCGAGCCTCGAATCCAGCATCCACATTTTTCAGGCGGGGACCTTTCCTGTTCCCGGTCCCAGTCTCGCGTTCCTGGAAGGCCCGGTCATGACCGATGGCGTGCTTAACGAGTTTCGTTACTTGGACGAGGAACAGACCATACCGATTGAAGTCCCCGTCGCGAACGGCCAGGTTTTCGTTGTTTCATTTAAGTTCGATAGTAATCCCAGCGGGGCCAATGGCGGTCCGACGGTTGTAACGGACAGTAACGGCTGCCAGAATGGAAAAAACGCGATCGATGGCATCGGGGTTGGGTGGTTCAATCCTTGTGCGATCGGCATGAGCGGCGATTTCATGATCCGCGCCGTGGTCGAATGCCCAGCCGCGACCGGCGCGTGCTGTCTGCCTAATGGCACCTGCAATCCCAGCATGTCCGCGAGCCTGTGCACTTCGGCGGGTGGCACTTTTCAGGGAATCGACAGCATCTGTCCGCCGAGCTGCCCGATCCTGACCGGCGCCTGCTGCAAGCCGGACGGCAGCTGCGTGGGAGGCGTCACTCAATCCGTCTGTCAGGGCACGCATCTGGGCACTTATCAAGGCCACGGCACGAATTGCGGCACCGTCAACTGTCCACAGCCTCCGCAGGCCTGCTGCAACCCGGCCAACGGATTCTGTTCGATGCAGGTTCCCGATACCTGCATCAACTTTAACGGCGTCCCCCAGGGAGCGGGCACTGTTTGCGTCGGCACCAGCTCCAACCAGTGCCCTCGTGGCGCCTGCTGCCTGCCGAGCGGCCAATGCGCGGAGAACAAGACGCCGGTCGAGTGCGCTTCGATGAGCGGCGCGTATCAAGGTACGGGTACGACCTGTGCGCAGGCCAACTGTCCGCAACCCCAGGGGGCGTGCTGCCTGACCGGTGGGGGCTGTACGGTCTCGGATCAGACAACTTGCGAAGGCTTCGGGCACGAGTGGATGGGGAGCGGCACGGATTGCTCGGACTTGAATGGTAACACGATCGCCGACGCCTGTGAGAGCTGCGACCCGCCGGACGGAAACATGAGCGGAGACGCGGTCACGGATGGCCGGGACGTGGGCTATTTTGTCGCGGCCCTCCTGGCGATGTCCACCAATGAAGGCGACTTGTGTCATGGCGATTTCGTGGTCGACGGGATCATCCTGGACGACGACATCCCGGGAATGGTGGACCGGCTCCTGGTCAACCCGTAATTACGTCGTCCAGCGCGGACACGCTGATCACCACGTGCGCGGCCACGAAAAGCCGCCGACGGTTCGCCCGGATCCCCTGGAGTTTTGCCTCGCAGGCGTAGTGCTCTTTGGTGTCGTGGCCCTCGCTGCGATCGCGAAGATCGGCGTCCGCCAGCCAGAATCCATCGGGACGGATTTCTTCGAGCGTCCCCAGAAACATGATTGGCCCCGCCGTGTCCAGGACGACCTGGCGTCCGACAAATTCACAAAAACTCGAAGGTTTTCGGGCCATAGGGTCAATCTCACCTTGCGCTCCAACGGCCTCACCGTAGCCTGAAGGGCGTCCCTAGGGTAGGATTGTTGAAGCGCTGCGGCAACCACCCCGGCGCCGCAGAGGATCCAATGGCTCGGGTGAGAACAACCGACACGTGCTGGCTGCTTGCGGGGTTGGTCCTGATCGTCTCGGTCGGCACCCTCGTCGCCCGTGCGACGTACGCGCAGCCAATGGATGATTCGCAAGATCCCAAGGTGGGCCAGCCCGCCGAGGCGGAAGACCCGCCGGCGGACGACGATGCGCTCAGCTCCCGCTACCTTCGCAAGCTTACGAAATCGGAAATCAACCGAATCCGCTTCCTGGAGCTGCGTGGGATGCGCTTGACGCAGGCCGAGCAGCCCGATCGCGTGACCGTCAAAGTTCCGCAGGCCGTCGTGGATGACTTCCTGCTGGAGATGCAGGGGGAGCCCGATTTCTCGAACGAGGCCGCCCGCCGCGAGTTTCGTAAGCTGACGCCGCCCCAGAAGCTGCATATCATCGCCAAACGCAAGGGCGAGGCGTATGCCGACAAGATTGAAATTCAGTCCGACCCCGAGGTCTTTGTCGAGTTTCGCAAGCACGTCATGCCGACCATCATTCGAGGCTGTGCCATGGCCGGCTGCCATGCGCCGGGGATGGAGCAGGAGACGCGATTCTCGCTATTCAAGGACCCCAAGAAGGCCGCGAATACCACTTATGCGAACTTCGTCGTTCTCAATGAACTTGCCGTCGAGGAGTATCCGCTCATCAATCGCTCCCAGCCGGAAAACTCGCTGCTCTTGAGCTACATGCTTCCCATCAAAGACGTGCGACCTGGTATGCGCCATCCCGGCACGGAGCAATTGCGGCCGCTTTACCAATCGCGAAATGCCCCGGCGTACCGGAGGATTGAACGCTGGATCGCGTCGCTCAAGCATCCGAAGTCCGATTACGGCGTTCGCCTGCTTCCCGGGGGCGATGCGCCGGCCAGGGAAGCGGCGGGGCCTCCCACGTCTCAACCCCAACAGCAGTCGGAACCATGATGCCGCCGGAGCGCATTCACGATTCCGCGAGCCCCTTACTCCTTGGTCCCTTCGTCCCTTGAGTCTCGTTCTCATTATCGCCGGTTGGTCACTGGCCCTCATCGCGGCCTCGACGCTCGTCTGGCACCGCCGCCGGGAAGGCGCCGCACGATTTGCATGGGCTCGCGAGAACAAGCTCGAACTTTACCCGGGCCGATCCCGGGAGTTAATGATGCAACTGGGTGAACTCGCGCTGTTTAAGGTGGGCCATAGCCGCCGAATGGAGGCGGCGTTCGTCCTGCCCGGCGGCGGATTGGCCTTTTGCTACGCTTGTCAGACCGGCTTTGACCAGGATCGATTTCGTCATGCCTGGATCGTCGCGGCCTTGGAAGTCGATCACGACGCCGGCCGGGCCGTCATTACGACTCAGGATTGGCTCCGCGCGGCCGCTCACGCGACGTCGCGGCGGACCCTTTCGCTGGGCACGGGCGACTCGCAGGATCAAGTCGCTATTGTGGAAGACGCCGACACCTGGCGACGGCGACTGGAAGGCCCTATCGGGCGTTGGTTGAAGACGCAGTCCGCAGAACGAAGCTGGGAATTTTTCCCCGGATGGGTCGTGGGTTACGAGCCAGGCAGCGCCGAAGGAAGGCCGCTCCTGGCTTTGACCGCCGCGGCCAGGGAGTTGGCGGAGTTGGTGGCGGGCGAACGCGCGGAGTTAGACGCGCCCTCCACCGTCGACTAGAGTCATCGGCGGTGCAAAGGCCGCCGCGAGAGGCAACCGAGAATGGCCCGGGAAGTCAATGAAGACGTCGTCGCCACCGCGGAGAATGTCTTTCATGAATTCCTCCGCGATCGCGGCTTGAAATACACCGATGAGCGGCGGCGCATCGTTCGCGCGGTGATGCACAACGACGAGCATTTCGAGGCCGAGCAGCTCCTCCTCGACATGCGCCAGGGGGATGCTCGCGTGGGCAAGGCCACCATCTATCGCACGCTAAAGCTTCTCGTCGGATGCGGCATTGTCAAAGAGGTGCATTTCTCGAACAAGCAGGTCCATTACGAACATACTTACGGCCAGGACCCGCACGATCACATGGTCTGTCGGCGCTGCGGGCGGATCATCGAGTTCGATGCCCGCGACGTCGTGCGCCTCCGCGCGGCCCTGGCGGCCCAGGCCAGGTTCCATGCGCTGTCGCACCGGTTTTCCATCACGGGCCTGTGCGAGGCCTGCGTCAAGGCCTGTCCGGTCGGGATCACGGCGCGCATGCTGACGCGCGAACCGACGGCGAGGCCGAGGCGGAGGTAAAGCTTCCCTCCGACGCGCGGTTGCGCAAGCTCGCGATGCGGATGCTGTCGACGCGGACTTGTTTTCCCGTTCTAGCAAAGCGCCAGATAGGTGAAGAACGCCAGGAGGATGATCTTCGCACGGCGGCGAAACGCCTCCACCAGCCAATCTGCGGCGACGATGACCATGACGTGTTCCCCCTCGCCTGACACGAAACCGATGGGTCGCGTAGTCGGGCCTCTCTCGCTCCGCTGGGCCAGAGAGGCAGGTGAAATGCCGGGCAGGTGGATCGACGCCCCGTTCCGCCGTGAATCGTGTTGGTCGCGAGGTGGGGCGAGTTTTTTCGGTCCTTGGCGCGGAGTGAAACCGTACGGTCTGTGGCGACGCGTTGATTTGCGGCGACGGCGCGTTGATTCAGAGGTCAGTGGCGGAGGGTCTCAATGGCCCTGAACGCACAGGCAGCTTGTACCGATCTTGATGTCCGCCCGGGCCCAGACTGTATCGAAGCGCTTCCTCGCGTCGGCCGCCTCGGCGGTCCTTTCCTGCGCATCCAGGCATTGAGCAAGGCCGAAGAGCGACCACGCGTTATCCGGCCAGTTCTTCAGGTCCTCGCGGTAGACCTGCTCCGCCTCGGCGTAACGCTTGGCGTTCACGAGCACCGCTCCCAGCGTGTGCCGCAGGGGCTGCACCCACTCCGGTGGCTCCATGTAAAGCAGCTCGTCCTCCAGGCGAACGCCTTCGCGCAGGAGCCGCACCGCCTCCTCGATGTCTCCGCGCCGGAAGGCGATCTCTCCGGCCAGCATGTGATCCGCAATCGACAACACCTTGTGCGCGGGGTTGATCGCCATAAGGGCGTCCTTGGGCACCTTGGCAACCGCTGCCCTGAACTTCTCCTGCTCGCGAGACGCTCGTTTGAGGTTTCCCTTGGCCGCGTAGGCCAGACCGCGGGTGAAGAGGTGCATGGCCCGCGTGATCGGCAGATTCCTGGGCGGCGACGGTTCGCGGAGGATATCGTCCCACCGGCCGAAACGCTTGAGGACGTCGAGCGCGATCATCATGTAGGGGTCGACGAACTGCGGCTGATCCCGGAGAAAATCAGGCGGGACGTTGGCAATCATCGTCCGCGCCGCGTCCAAGGCTACCTGTCTCCGGCCTTCCATCATCGCCGCAAAGGCCAGAAAGTGGTGGTTGTGCGCCATGTAGACGTTGTTGAAGCCTTGCCGCGGCGAGACCTTTCGATACGCGGCGTCCGCGCGGATGGCCGCTTCGTTCTGGTCCGACGCCTTCGCCCACCGACCGACCTGCACGTCGATATGAGACGGCATGTGGACGAGATGACCCGACGCCGGGACAAGAGTGCGCAATAATTCCGCCGAAGCATCGGCTTTTTCCGGAAACGGCGACGCCTCAGTCGCATGAATGTAAAGGTGATTCGCCCCGGGGTGCTGCGGGTTGATCTTGAGCGCGTGCTCCAGGACCGCGAGAATCTCCTCGGTCCTTCCCTTGGGCTGCCCGTCGCGCGTCCAAAGATCCCACGGTTGCAAATCCATCAGCGACTCGGCGTAGAGCGTGCCGTTGTCGGCATCGTTGATGTCCAGTTCATGCACCACTTTCATCGCCGCGGCGTAGGCCTCGTCCAGATTTCGTCGATCGCTCGGCGGGTTGGCCGCATAGCGGGCCGCCAGCGCCTCGATCAACTGCGACTCCAGGTAACTTGCATTGTCGCGAAGCGCCATCGCTTTCTGAATCGCCTCCCATGCGTCCCGCGATTGCTTTTCGGTCATGACCGGGTTGTTGATGTGTGGCCCGTTGCACAAGGCGATGCCCCACCAGGCCATCGCGCAATAGGGATCAAGCCGCGCCGCCTCGCGAAACGAGCGGATCGCCTCGTCGTGGTTGAAGGCATAGGCCCAGGTCATGCCCTGGTTGAAGTAATCCCGGGCCTCAAACGACGTGGTGGTGATTGCTCGCTGGTGATGGCCGAGACCGTCGAACAGCGGCGGCGGCGAATCGTCCGTCTGGACAATCTTCTGCGGCACGTTGCAGGCCATGTCCACGCCTGAAAGAAGCAACATAAATAGAAATAGTCGTCGTTGCATGGCACACTCACCGAAATATGGCAGGTCCTATCCGGCAATAGTAGACCGGCAGAGGTCTATTGGGCAACTCGAGGTTTTACGTGAAGGAGTGGGGAGAGAAAGGCCGGGAATCATGATCGATGCTCCGCGAGCGAGGCCACGATCGAAGCGGAGGCTGATCGCCGCGTTTTTGATGCTCGCGATTGCCGGGATCGCAGCCACTGTCACCTATCCGCGATGGGGTTGGCGAATCGACGCACTTCGTGAGACCCCGCTTTCGGGGCCATGGAGTACACCCGGACGGCCAATCACCCTTATGACTTTCAACATCAAGTTCGGCGAGCGGCTGGACGAGGCGCTCGACGTGATCCGCGCGGCGCAGCCGGACGTGGCGTGCCTGCAGGAAATCAAGCCCAGTCAAGTCTCCTACATTGAGGACAATCTTGGAGTGAATGGCTATTGGGCGCCGTCATCAAACCTCATCGGCGACGCGGCGTGGGGCAACGCGGTCTTCGCCCGGGGGAGGCTGGACCAGGTTCAATCACTCCGCGTGCCGGGCGGAGGGGCGTTCGGCGTTTGGGCAACGGTGGAGATGGACGGCGGCCGTTTCATTGTCGCCTCGGTGCACCTGATGCACGCTAAGCGGAAATATGGCGGGATCCTGGAGCGGATTCGGGAGACCGAGGCGATGTTGGATGCACACCGTCGCCTGGAGGCCCCGGCCATTATCGCGGGTGACTTCAACGAACCAGCTTGGGGAGCCGTCCACCGGTTGCTTCGCGGTCGTTTCATCGATGCCGGCCAGGAGAGCGGCAACACCCTGCCTGCCGGTTTTCCGATCGCCCGCGTGGATTACGTCTTTTGTTCTGACGATTGGGAACCGGAATCTGCGCGGACGGCCGCGACCACGATCTCGGATCATCGCCCGGTGGTCGTCGTCCTCACCCCAAACCTCAAGAACTAACCAAAGCCGGATTTGGTTCCGGGCCGAATTGTTATTATGATGGCCGGTTTCTGCGCGGCCCGATCAGAGCCGCAGCTTGCCCGCCGTGGCGGGACCGAGAGGGAGCGCCTGGTGGCAATCGAACGGGGTCACTCATTTGATACTGAGCCGTGAACGCCAGCTTGAACATCTGTGTTTATCTGCGTTTATCTGCGGATAATTTTTGAATATTGAAAGGCACACATGCCCAAAGACGCGACCAAAATGGAAAAGATCGTCGCCCTGTGCAAGCGGCGGGGCTTCATCTTTCAATCGAGCGAGATTTACGGCGGCATCAACGGCTTCTGGGACTACGGGCCGCTCGGTGTTGAACTCAAACGCAACATCAAAGAGGCCTGGTGGCAGGACATGGTCAAGAACCCGCCGACCGGCCCGGACGGGAAAGAGATTTCGATGGTCGGCGTGGACTGCTCGATCATCATGAACCCGAAGGTCTGGGTGGCGAGCGGTCATGCGACGGGGTTTGCGGATCCCATGGTAGATTGCAAGGAATGTAAGGGACGGTTTCGCGCTGACAAAGTCTTTCACATTGCCCTCTACCGACCCGACCAAGCCGTTCCATTCGCCGCTTGTGCGGTCCAGGCCGAGAGCGCCGCAAGCGCCGTTGAGGAATGTCAGCCCCAGGCGGTCAAACTTTCGAAGAAGCATGGTGGCGGTGAATTTACCGCTAATGCTGTTGGGCTCATTGAATGGCAGGGTGCCAACAAGGAAGCCTACATGAGAATGAACTGTCCCAATTGTGGAGCCGCTGGGACATTGACGGAACCGCGCGCATTCAACCTTATGTTTGAAACGTTCATCGGAGCGTTGCGCGACGCCGAGAACACAGCCTTCCTTCGCCCCGAGACCGCCCAGGGCATCTTCGCCAACTTCAAGAACGTCTGCGACTCGACGCGCGTGAAGATTCCCTTCGGCATCGCCCAGGTCGGCAAGGCCTTTCGCAACGAGATCAACCCCCGCAATTATACCTTCCGGTCCCGCGAGTTCGAGCAGATGGAGATCGAGTTCTTCTGCCACGACAAGGACGCGATGAAGTGGTGGAAATGGTGGCGGGATGTGCGGATCAACTGGTACAAGTCGCTCGGCCTCAAGAGTGAGAACCTCAAGCCGCGCAATCAGGAGGGCAAGGAACTCGCCCACTATTCCAAGGCCTGCACGGACATCGAGTATTTCTTCCCCTTCGCGGACGAGCCGCAGGAGCTGGAGGGCGTCGCCCATCGCGGCTGCTTCGACCTGACGCAGCACCAGCAGCACAGCGGCAAGGACCTGTCGTATTTCGACGACGAATCCAAGGAACGCTTCACCCCCACGGTCATCGAACCCTCCGCCGGGGCCGACCGCAGCACGCTGGCCTTCATCTGCGAGGCATACAGCGTCGATGAATCGCGCCCCAGCCCGGAGCTGATGCGCTTCCACCCGCGTCTCGCCCCGATCAAGGCCGCCGTCTTCCCGCTCGTCAACAAGGACGGTCTTCCGGAGATCGCCGAGCCGATTTTCCGCGAGATCAAGAAGCAGTTTACCTGCCAGTTCGACGCGAAGGCGTCCATCGGCAAGCGCTACGCCCGCATGGACGAAGCCGGCACGCCGTTTTGCTTCACGATCGACGGGCAGACGAAGGACGACGGCACCGTGACCGTGCGCGATCGCGACACCGGCGCGCAAGATCGAATCGACAAGACCAGGTGCCTCGATTTCCTCCGCGACAAACTAAAGATGTAGAAGTTGGGCGACCTATTTACGCATCGGGCGGCGCCTTATCGTCACGACAAGCGCGCACATCATGAAAAAAGTAGCTGGCTCAGGAGTTGGATACTCAACTACATAGCCGCCATCAAGCGGGTGGTTTTGGGTCACGTCATTCCAAAGTCCAATCGCCGGATTCACGTCGCCACGGAAGGTAAGAGCGCTTTCGGGACCGAACGGTCCGCTGTTATTCGGTTCTCCAGGGGCCCAATTTGTGTATGACCAAGGCTCTCCGGTCACCCATTGCCAACCGCCGGCTGGTTCCTGGCTCTCAGAGATTTGAAAGCCTCCTAGCGAGTATTTAATTAACGCGGCCCCGCCGAGGTTGTTAATAATAAACCCGTTTTCCGCGGCCGACGTGATCGTGGCCAAGTAACCGTCGACACCGGAATAGGTGCGGTTTTCGGCCGCTACTCGCGCCTGATCCCAAGTCAATCCTAAATCGTCAACCCGTTCGTAGTAATGGTCGTTCCCTCCATTAAGCGAGGACCAAAGCACAATACTGCCTTTGGCGTCACCGGTCCAAGCTAGGCAAATGGCAGGTGTCATCGCGAAGCTCCACAGAGTACATTTCTTCATGTTGAACTTCTCCTCCCCATTTGAATGCCTCGAAACGCCTTAAATATTAGCGAATTTGAGGGAATGGATCAAGGATTCTTGCGATTTAGTGCGACGAAGTCTCCGCCTTCCTTAGGAGCCCTGCGCTGCGCGACGGCGATATCGACGCACAAGACTCTAAGAGTCCCTAAAAGTACCCATTCTTTAATCGTCGCCAACAGATCAAGGCGCAGCCCAGTGTGAGAAATGCCGTATGGATGTCAGCGCGACGATCATAGCGAATTCGAAGGCGTCGGAATTGGCGCAGCCAACTGATCG
>DATEMU010000017.1 GCA_035275405.1 Phycisphaerae bacterium | reverse complement strand
CGATCAGTTGGCTGCGCCAATTCCGACGCCTTCGAATTCGCTATGATCGTCGCGCTGACATCCATACGGCATTTCTCACACTGGGCTGCGCCTTGATCTGTTGGCGACGATTAAAGAATGGGTACTTTTAGGGACTCTTAGGCTGACAAAGTTGAATTTCTCTAATTCTCGACGCATGAGCGTGGAATCTCCGATCCCACAAGCCATTAGCAATGAGCCTAATGCCGTGAGCTGCAGGAGGCGGCGGGTTCTCCGCCACTATTGTCCTCTGCCACGTATCCTCATAGACCTATTCTTGCTCAGCGCTCCCTGTAAAAAAATGGATTTCGGTCCCTTTCCATCAGGGATAACCATAATGACGCAGGCCAGAGTCCGACCAGCATCCGTCTGCCCGTGTGCATAATAGACCGGAATGGGCCCCGTGAGATTTCGCGCGCTGTACCAACAGATGCGGCCAGATCAGTTCATTGATCTTCACCCGAACAATCGCCCCCGCCGACTCGCGCATCTTCCATCGACAACGGCCAGACGCTCACGGCACCAGGCACGCGTCCGACCTGCTGCCCAGGTTGCACCACTCGGGCGTCGGGGCAGCGATGCCGGGGTCGACCAGGCCGCCATCCTCGTGGACGGTGTAGATGTTGTCGTAGTAGGAATCGAGCGAGGGATCGGTCATGCCGAAGAGACCGACGGCCGGGCTGGCTTCGAGATCCACGTGCGAGTCCTGATAGAGTACGTTCTGACCATCCCTGCGATGCTTGTGATTGTCGGAATTGCCCGCCTTTTTCGACAGGCGATCCTGGAGAAGGTCGGACTGGACGCCGCCCTTGATGTACGGATTCGCATCGGCCATTAAAGGGAAAGTCGGCTCGGACGAGGTCCCAATGATCGGCCGGTTGGGGTCGTGCTGATATTGATAAGCGTAGCTGAGGTTCTTCGGGCCAAGAAAATCATAATAGTCCTGCACGAACGGCGGCGCCGGGTCGGGCTCGTCCGCCGTGAACGGGCAGATGAAAGTCTCAGGTGCCACATTCATGATGCGAACGAGCGCCCACATATCGACGGTGGGCGAGGGGATACCGGTGGTGGAGGGCTCGGCGACGCGGTCGAGCGGATCGAAGATCTGCATCAGGCCGTCGTTTTCGGTGCGGACGAGGGCGAGGGCGGGGAAGACCCCGGGATCATCCTGGGCGTAGATGTACATGGCCTGTCCGATGCCCCGCAGGTGGGCGGCGCATTGGGTGACCAACTCGCCGGGGTGCCCGTGCGGGTGGGCAAACAGGCCGGGGGTGAGCACGGCGAGCAGGGTGCAGGCGACCAATGCCAGGGCGAGCAATTCGATGGGCTGGAGCTTGAGAGAATTCTTCATTGTTGGTGCTCCTTACTATTGGCGAGATAATTACGCGACGCTAATCATAACGACGCGAGTTGGAGGAATCCAGACGCCGCCGCGATGGGCTCGCAAGATTGTTGCACTGAAAGGGAGTTTTGAGACAGTTTTGGAATTGCCGCGATCGCGAATGATGGACCTCATCTTGATCATTGTGATCACTCTGAACTGCGAGATCCTCGCTTGATCCGGTCCAATGCAGACTCAAACTCGGATCGAAGACAACGAAGATCTGACGCGGAAAGGTTGTCGCGTGGTCGTAGTGCGCGGATCAGCCGCCGTGCGGCAATCAACTGACTCTTCTTCACGCAGAAGGATTGATCTTGGAGAATCTGGAGGGCGTGACACTGCACTTCGTAATTGTCATTGAGAACCAGATCGACCAGAGCATCAGAGTCTTCGGAACAATCGAACCATTGAAGCGATCGGACAAGTATCCCGCGATGGTTTCGATTTGACCGCTTCCGTATTGAACGCCAAAGCGTCGCCTTGGCTTCTTCTATGAAGTCCTGCAGTTCAAGGGCCGCCTGATATCGCTCTGCCGGCACGGCTGACCGGAGCCTGTCGACAAGTTGGATGTGAAACGCGACCCATTTGGTGGGTGCGACGCGGCGCATATTTTTCGATGCCCTCTTGGCCATTGCGTTCACTCAGCGACGACGATGACCTCGACGCCCGTTACAAAAAACCTCATAGTAATGAACTCAAGCAGGCGAAAAGTACGCCGAGGACCACGCCGCTGCCGATGGCAACTCCGAACAAGGTTGACGCCTGATTTGTTGCGCTGAAAATCAGCATCGCGAGAAGAGCAATCACAACGCCGGTAACGACACCCCCGGTCAAACCTGCAGTAATGGTGGACGACAATGATGTGCTGCCGACCTTCACAACCATTGTGTTTTCGCCGGTCTTGTAAAGAATACGAGCGAACAACTGTCCGGCGCAAAACCCGATGACTCCGCCAGCGATGAGCGACCCCGCAGAAACCAACCAACTCTTCTTGATGAGCCAAAGAATCCACGCGCCGCTAACCGCGCCGGTCGCAACTGCTACCGAAATAGCGAGTCCGGCAAGCTCGACTACTCGTTCACCGGGATTGAGACCTTGAGGTGGCATTACGTGCGATAGGGGTCAAATGCGTTTTTGCCGCGGCCTTCACCCCTGCCGTTTCACCATCTCGTTGATCGCGATTGGCGCATACGGCGGCGTGCAGCCCTTCGACACCGGCCAATCCTTGTACAGGCCGAGCCTCTCGCCAATGGCGATCGCGCGCTTGCGGTGCGCGGCGTGGTGGATGCCGATGGCCATGAGCGTGTTGTTCATCGTCCACTGCACTTCCGGCTTGGCCTTGGGCATCTCCTTCTCGATGCGAACCAGCAGCGCCGGCAAGTCAAGTCCTTTAGCATCCTTGCCCCCCTTGTTGATCCGACTCGCGGTGAGGTTCCAGCCCGCGCGGGCCGCCCACCCATCCTTATCCTCCATCCACTTGATGCGAAGCGTCTCCTTGTCGGCAAAGCACTGTTCCTTGACGATGTACGCGTTGAACCAGTCCGCCACCCATGCGAACCTGGCCGTGCGGACCAATTTGTCCAGTTCCTTCGCCGAGAGTTCCTTCGGCTTCATGATGAGGATCGCCAGCAGTTGCGCATCGATGTTGCCGGTCTTCCAGAGTTCCAGCGCCAGCGCGTGATCGGTCTTGATCTTCTTCGCCAGCGTGCGAATATCGCCCATCGCGCAGCCGAACTGCTTGAACTTAGGCGCGCCCGCGGGGTTTCCGGGCCAGGGCTTGGCGTTGTGTGCCCGCCGCCCCTCATCGCCCATCGATTCGAGTTTCGCCAGCGCTTCCTTGAGATTCATGGCACGGATTGTACCAAAGCGCGACGTGGGCCGTCACTAAGCGGGAGGATTCCCTTTCCACGGCCGGTGCCGCACGGGCCAAAGGCCCATGCTCCGCTACAGCGCCGCGGCGCGGGTGATGCGGTCGCGGACCCAGTCTACCGTCACTCCCTTTTCGGCGAGCATCTGGGCGACGAAGCTGTCGGGTTCGCGGAGGAGGGCGAGCAAGAGGTGCTCATCTTTGATCTCGCCGTGGCCGAGGCGGTTGGCGGAATCGACCGCGAGGATCAGGCGGTGCCAGAAGTTCGGCGAGCGGAAGGCCTTGGCGAGTTCCTGCTGGTGGACCCATTCCAGACCGTCGTGACCGGTGCCGGCGCGGGCGTGGTCTTCGCTGGTGCTGGAGCGCAGAAGGGTGAGGATTTCCTCGCGGAGGACTTCGAGTTTGACGCCGCGCTGGATGATGGACTGCGCGGCGGGGGTGCGGCCTTCACGGAGAATTCCCATCAGCAGGTGTTCGGTGCCGACGTAGCGATGGCCGAGCTTTCGGGCCTCGTCGATGGCGTACTGAATGACCTGGCGGGTGTCGGCGCTCTGGGCCATCTTGGTCTGCTGCAGTTCCCGCGTTCCGGGCTCGGACTTGCGATTCAGCTCGTCCTTGAGGGCTTCCGGATCAATGTCACGGTTGCGCAGGGCGACGATGGCCACGCCGGACCCGGCGGCCAGGATGCCGAGCAGGATGTGGAGGGGGGACAGGGATTCGTGATGAAGGCGGATGGCTTCCTGGTTGGCGAGGGCCAAAGCGCGGCGGGCGCGGTCGCTGAAACGTTCGTGCATGGGGGCAATCCTCCGGATTGAATCAAGAATGGCGAATAGCGAATAGCGAAAGAAGAGCGGCGTCTGGTATTCCGTTTTCGCTATTCTCTATTCCGAATTCGCTATTTTTTCTTCTTCGCCGCCGCCTCGACGATTTCCACCTGGATCGCGGCGGGGACGCGCTTGTACTTCAGGAACTCCATCGTAAAGCTGGCCTTGCCCTGCGAAAAGGAGCGGACATCCGTGGCATAGCCGAACATGCGGGCCAAGGGCACTTCAGCGTCGATGACAGTCAGGGGGCCGCGGGCCTCCGAGCCCATGACCAGTCCGCGTCGGGCGGAGAGGTCGCCAATGATGGGGCCCTGGAATTCTGCGGGGGTTTCGACCTGGACCTTCATGATCGGCTCGAGGAGGATCGGCTTGCTGTTCAGAAAAGCCTCGCGAAAGGCATCGCGGGCGCAGATCTGGAAGGCCATGTCGGACGAGTCCACGTCGTGCGAAGAACCGTCCTCCAAAATCATCTTCACGCCGGTAATCGGATAACCGGCGAGCGGCCCCTTGTTGAGCATGGAGTGAAAGCCCTTGTCCACGGACGGGATGTACTCGGTCGGGATGCGGCCGCCGAAGACCTTGTTCTCGAACTCGTAGCCGCTCTCATGGTCCTCGGGCAGTTGCTCCAGACGGCCGACGACATGGGCGTACTGGCCGGCGCCGCCGGTCTGCTTCTTGTGCTTGTAATTGTATTCGACGCCCCGTGACGGAGCTTCGCGGTAACTGACCTTGGGCTGGCCGACGGTCAACTCGACCTTATATTCGCGGCGGATGCGTTCGCAGTAGATATCGAGGTGCAACTCGCCCATGCCGGAGATCAGCGTGTCGCCGGTTTCCGGATCGGACGAAACGTGGAAGGTCGGGTCTTCCTTTGAGAAGCGCGAGAGGGCCTTGGAGAACTTGTCGCGGTCGGCGGTCTTGGCGGGGCTGATGGCCAGCGAGATCACGGGATCCATGATGTGCATGGATTCCAGGCTGTAGTTGGCGTCTTCGCCGCAGAAGGTGTCGCCGGAGACGCAATCGAGACCGACGACGGCGACGATGTCGCCCGCCGCGGCGGAGTCGATGTCTTCGCGTTCGTCGGCGTGCATGCGGACGATACGGCTGAAGCGCTGGGGCTTGCGGGTGCGGGAGCAGATGTAGCGTTCGCCGCGATGCATCTTGCCCTGATAGACGCGCATGAAGGTAAGCTGGCCGAAGGTTTCGTCGACCAGCTTAAACGCCAGGGACACCAGGGGAGCGTCAGGATTGGCCTCGAGGGGCACTTCGGCCTCATCGTTGTCAAGATCGAGGGCGAAGATCTCCCGATCCAGCGGCGACGGCAGATACCGAACGATCGCGTCGAGCAGAAGCTGGACGCCCTTGTTCTTGTAAGCCGAGCCCATGAGGACCGGGGCGAACTGACCGGCGATCGTTCCGCGGCGGACGATAGCGTGGATCAACTCCTCGGGGACCGGCTTCTCTTCGAGCATGATGGAGAGAAGCTCGTCGTCGTAGAGGCTGAGGGCATCGAGCATTCCGGTGCGGGCGCTGACGGCATCGTCTTTCATCGCCGCGGGGATGTCTTCCCAGCGGATCTTCTCGCCGTTGGCGCCGTCGAAGTAGGCGGCCTTCATGCGGATCAGGTCGATGATGCCTTCCAGGGCGTTGCCCAGTCCGATGGGCAATTGCAGTTGGACGGTGCGGAGGTCGAGTTTTTCTTCGAGACCCTTGACGACGTTGACAGGGTCGGCGCCCTGGCGATCGAGCTTGTTGATGAAGCAGATGCGGGGCACCTGATAGCGCTTCATCTGGCGATCGACGGTGATGGATTGCGACTGCACGCCGGCGACGCCGCAGAGAACGAGAATCGCGCCGTCCAGGACGCGTAGCGAGCGTTCGACTTCGACGGTGAAGTCGACGTGGCCGGGGGTGTCGATGACGTTGATCAGAGCGTCGTCCCAGCCGACCTGGGTGGCGGCGGAGGTGATGGTGATGCCGCGTTCGCGCTCGAGGTCCATGTGGTCCATGGTGGCGCCGTCGCCGCCGCCTTTGACCTCTTCGATCTTGTGGATACGGCCGGCGTAAAAGAGCATTCGCTCCGTCAACGTGGTCTTGCCGGAGTCGATATGGGCGGAGATGCCCACGTTTCGCAATCGGGATAGCGGCGACGCGCTCATCGGATCATTCTCTTCCTGGCACCTGGTTTGCGTGGCGGTACGCATGATCGAAACACTCCATGATACTTTCGCGGGCAGCGCCCATCGGCTCGGTCGGGACCTCGTTAATGGACATCCGCACAGCCTGCCTTGCGGCGGGCGTCAGCGATCCCAAATCTCCGAGGGAGAGCGTTCTGGGGACATGCCCGTGAGGAGTACGCCGAGCCCTGTAGTGTATCGGACCCCCGAGTGGGGGTCAAGAGAAAAAAGGAGCCGCCGGCCGGGCCGGGAACCCCAAGTCCAGCGTCCGATAGGCTGGTCGGGGTTGGCCACAAGCGATTCTGCATTGGATATTTGACGAAATGAGACATACGGCCTTGTGCGTCGCGGCGGGGAGCGTCCGCCGGGTTCAAGGTCTGGGGGGCCCTCGTTTGACGATCCGCGCCAAACTCTTCTGCGCGTTTTGCAGCATCCCGACGCTGGGTCTGGCGGTCGGGCTCGGCCTGTATTTTTACCGCGAAGCCGTGGACCCTGCATGGACGGCGGCGGCCCTGCTGACGACCTATGTGCTGCTCGGCGGCTACGTCATCCGCGCCGTCACGCGTCCGCTGACGATCGTCAAGGATCAGACGGCGGCCGCGGCGCGCGGCGGGCCCGGTCGCCGCGTCCATTTTCGCGGCCACCACGAACTCGTGGAATTGTCGGTGGAGATCAACCGTGTGATCGGCCGGGCCGAGAGCGCGACGCGCCAGATCACGGATTTGCAGGAGACGATCAAAGATTACGAGCAGCAACTGGAACGCGAACGCTCGCTGCGGGAAGAGCAGGTGGCGAAGCGGTCCCGAGACCTGTTGGCCAAGAGCGAAATCGCGGCGAAAGATGAATTGACCGGGCTCGCCAACCGCCGCGAGGCCCTGGAACAGCTTCGCCAGTTGTGGACGGACAACAGCCTGCACAGCTCGAACCTGGCCTGCATCCTCGTCGATATCGACCATTTCAAAAGCTTCAACGACCGGTACGGCCACGCGACCGGCGACCTGGTGCTCAAGGAAGTCGCCGGCGTCATGCGGCAGAACGTGCGAATGTTCGATACGGTCTGCCGGGTGGGCGGCGAGGAGTTTCTGGTGTTGTGCCGCCAGGGCGGCGCCGAGGGGGCGGTGGCCTGCGCGGAGCATGTGCGCCGGGCCGTAGAAGGACACACCTTTGGAACGGCGCAGCGGCCGCTGCACGTGACCATCAGTCTGGGCGTGGCCGAGCGATCCGCGGAAATGGATACTCCCGCGGATTTGCTGCACGTGGCCGACGAGCGCCTTTACGACGCCAAGCGGACCGGCCGCAACCGCGTGGTCGCTTCGCCGGCCCCGCTGAAGAACGAGCCGACCGATCCGGCGGTCGCGCGCAAGGAAGCCAACCGGTTTCGAGGCGGGGCGGCGGACGGGGAAGACCGCACGAGAATCCGCGTGCTGATTGCGGACGAAGAGACAACTTCGCGCCACGAGTGGGTCGCGGAGCTGACGGGGCGGGGACTGGATGTGGTTCCGGCGGCGAATCGTGGGGAGGTCTTGTGCGCCGCGCGCGATGGCCGGTTTGATGTCATGGTTCTCAGCGCGTCGCTGGATGCGGCGAGCGACGACTCGACCGGGGCGGGTGGCTTGGCGCTGATTCGCGCGCTGCGCGCAAAAAAAGAGACGCGCGGCATCCCCGTGATACTGGTGACACGGCCCGACGCCCCCCCCGCGCATGACGCGATCGTTGAGGCGGGCGCGGACGATGTCATGCAGCGGCCGGGGGACGCCAAGCTTCTCGATCTGCGCATTCGATCCTGGGTGAGGCACCGGCACGAATTGCGTGAGTTAGCCACGCGTCTTGAGCCTCAGCACCCGGAGCAGAATCTCAGCGTCTCGAAGTTTTTCGCATATTCTCGAAGCCTCTCGCAGGCCCGCACGCTCGAGGACGTCCTGGATCGCACGCTCGCCATTGTGACGGATTTGACCCGTGCCCGCTCCGCGTGCGTGCTGCTGCCCGACCGGCTCATGACGCATCTGAGCGTTGCGCGATCGGTCGGATTGGACGCGGCGGCGGCCGGTACGGTTCAAATCCCGCTGACGAGCGACTCGACAACGAAGGCCTTTCAATGGCGCAAGGTGTCGATCGCGCGATGCGTGGAGGAGGCCCAGTCCGCGGGCGCCGGGTCGGTGGCCGCGCTGTTTTCCGAATGGCCCCTGGTTTTTTATCCCTTGAGCGTTCAGGCGCAGGCGCATGGGGTTGTCTGCGTCGGCGGACGGGATGGAGACCATCCCCTGACCCAGCAGGAACTGGAGTACCTTGGGCAGATCGCGACCATGGCGGCTTCCGCCGTGGCGGACCTGGCGAGCCGCAAGGCGAGCCGCGAGGCCCGCGACGCCGTCGTCGAGGCGCTGGGCACGCTGGCGGAGTATCGCGACGACAACACGGGGCAGCACCTGGTTCGCGTGACCCAGTATTCCTTGCTGCTCGCCGGCACGCTGCGCACGTTTGTGGAATTTCAAAACCAGATCGACGACCAATTCCTGAGCGACTTGATCCGGGCGGTGCCGCTTCACGACATCGGGAAGGTGGGGATTCCCGATCGCATCCTGCTCAAGAACCGGCGGCTGACGCCGGAAGAGATGGCAATCATGCGGAAGCACGTCGATATCGGCGTGGAGACGATCCAATCCGTGCGGAACCGGGTGCCGGGCGCGGACTACCTGGCCATGGCGCAAGACATCGCCGCGGGGCACCACGAATGGTACGACGGGACGGGCTATCCGAAGCGGCTCAAAGCCGGAAAAATCCCTTTGTCCGCGAGGATTGTGGCGCTGGCCGACGTGTACGACGCGCTGACGACGGAGCGGCCGTATAAGTCCGCGTATCGCCACGCCGACGCGGCGCAAATCATCTTTCAGAATTCGGGCAAACAGTTCGATCCGGCCGTCGTGGAGGCCTTTCGCAAACAAGAGGAGCAGTTTGCCAGCCTGGCCCAGACGCTCGGCGATCCGAAGCAACAGCCGTTTGCCGACCCGATGGAGGCCGGCGCCGAGGGCGAACTGGCGAGGATCGACGACGAGCGGGTTGAGGCGTACGAGTTGGCCCCGATGGAGTAACAGGAAATATCGACGAGCCGGGCAGCAAGAGGCTCTGGAACGCCGTGGAGGGCGTAGCATGATGTTGAAATCTGTTCGTCTCGTTGGTCTTGTCGTTGCAGTTTCATGCTGCCTTTCCACGATCTCCCGCGCCGACATCGAATCCATTCCGCTGGTCGTATTTTCGAATAGCGGCGACACCAAGCCGTATTTTGCCCAGTGGTCGGGCGGCACCTGGAGTCCCGGCACGGGTACGGCGATGACGACCGTCGGCGCGAACCCCGAGTGGGTGGTGGTCCGCAACTGTCCTATCCGCTACGAATCGGTCTGCGCGACTGTTGATTCGGACAAAGACATCAATGTGATGTTCCACAACGGGACATCATGGACGAGCCCGACCGAGGTCTGCGTCAATGTTGGCGCAGGCTATCAGCGGTCGGTCGACCTGGCTTACGAAAACTCCTCGGGCGATCTCATGATCGCGTACTGGGATTCGAACGCGAATGTCGTGGCGTATCGGACTTACAACGGGACGACATTGTCCGCGGAGTCGACCTTGGCGCTGCCTACGAACACCACGATGAAATTCCTGGCGCTGTATCCCAAGCCGGGGAGTGACCAGATCATCCTGCTGACCTTGCAGAACAACTCAAACCTGAATGCATTCGTCTGGAACGGCAGTTCCTGGGGTAGCGGTGCTACGCTGTCCACCGGGCTTTCATGGAAGGACCAGGAAGATATCGCGGTGGCTTATGAGAGCCTTTCGGGGCGGGCGATGGTGGCGTATACCCGAAACTCCGGGGCGACCGCGGCCTATCGGATCTGGGACGGGACAAGCTGGTCGGCGGACACATTGATCCCCGGACTGGTCACGTGGCCGCAGTGGGTTCGACTGACCTCCGATCCGAACAGCAATACGATAATCTGGAGCGGAATATACAAATGGTCGAGTACCAAGACGCTCGACGTCTGCGTATGGAACGGCACATCGTGGGGAACTCCCACCCAATTAGAAAGCGATTTTGTGGACGCGGACAGCCGCCGGTTTGACGTGGCTTTCGAGAAGGGAAACAGTGAAGCGCTGATCGTCTATCAGGAAGGCACCCAAACCAGTCTTCGTTATCGCACTTGGAACGGCTCCAGTTGGTCTTCCGAGCAAGTCGGCACAAACATCGGCGAGGCGGCGAATTTCATTCAACTCCGCACGGGCGGCAGTACCGGCGAGATCTTTATTGCTGCTTCCGACGCGGGTAATGACCTGGAAATGGTTCGCTGGAACGGATCGTCCATGTCCGCCACCCAGCAGCTCAGCAGTGCTCTGGGGGGTTCATCGACGACGGAGCCTTTCATGATGGCGATGCCGGCGGAACGAGTTCCGGCCCGCGCGACGATCCCCTACTTCACCGATTTCGAAGCGACCGTTGGGGCGGAGTGGTCGCGGCCTACGCAAACTTCCAATGCCACCTTTTCGAATTTCGCCGGCCGTCACCGCACGATCCCGCTAGATCTCGGTCTCTACACGACGGTGGGCGAAACCTATCGCCTGTCCTTCGACTTCTACGCGATCGACTCGTGGAACGGCAACAATGGCACGTCCGGACCGGACGCTCTTCAAGTCGCGGTCAACTCGACCAATGTCTTCAACCACACCTTTACGCACGAGACACCGGCGAGCGGGGCGAGCTATCCCTACGTTTACGATCAATCCGACCACTACGGGTTCGACTCCGGGGCCAAGGACGCGATCTACCGTAAGGTCGAGGTCGTTTTCACAGCCAATTCCACGGTGTCCACGATCAGTTTCGTCGGATCGTTGACGGACGAATCGGGCGGCGGGTTCAATGACGAGTCGTGGGGCATCGACAACGTGTCCGTGGAGTCAGCACGCTACCTGGATGTGTCCTCGGCCAGGAGTTTCGCGGTCCAATCGAGCACGAGCGCGACCAACTACGGCGGCGGCGTGGCCTGGGCGGATGTGGACGGCGACGGCGACCTCGACGCCGTTTTGAGCGGCAATACCGCACGGCTCCTGGTCAGCACCAGTGCGGGCACGAGCTTCACGAGCAGCTTGTTGGGCGACTTCCGGCGGCATTGGGCCTTGTTGGACGTCGAAAATGACGGCGATATGGACCTGTGGACGGGCGCGGCCGCGGGTTACGACGCGGAGAGCTGCCGCCTGAATAACGGATCGGGAAGCTTCTCCAACGGCGGCGATCTGGGTTTTCCCGACCCTTCGACCAATGAAGGCATTGCCGCGGCCGACGTCAACGGCGACGGCTGGTGCGACGTAATCATGTTCAGTGCCAACGGCAACTGGATCGGCCGCCACACCGCCAGCGAGACGCCGGCCCTGGCGGGCTCCAACAATGTCGCCGACGGCCTGAACGACAGCGGCGATTATGGCGACGGAGACTACGTTTCGTCCGGCGACGTGAACAACGACGGCTACGTCGATTTCTTCTTCCACTATGGCACCGGCAAGCTGTTTGTCTCCGACGGCGACGGAACGTACACCGAGAATGCCCACGGAATCTCGGTCGCGACCGGCGCGTCGGCAAAGTTCGGCTCGGCCTGGGGTGACTATGACAACGACGGAGACCTCGACCTGTATTGCGCGCGGAATGCGGAGGGCTATACGGGCTATCTCTGGCGGAACGATCGCGACTGGGTCGCTGGCACCGGCGGATTTACCAACGTGACGACGGCCGCGGGTTTCGCGCTGAACTCCGGCGTAGACTTCACGCCAGACCACGCGGGCACGCGAAGCTGTGCCTGGGGCGATTATGACAACGACGGCGATCTCGACCTGTTTATCGTCGGCGCCGACGGCAATCCGCTGCTGTATCAGTACCAGGGAGGCGGCGTATTTGCGCGGGCGGCGGAGGGGACGACGCTGACAGGGGCGCTCATCGACGGCTCATTCGTCGACTTCGACAACGACGGCGATCTGGACCTGTGCGTGACGCGCGAAAGCGGCAACGCCGTCTTGCTGGAGAACCGCGTCAACAATGGCAACTACCTCAAAGTGCGGGCGGTCGGCGACGGAGCGGGCAAGACCCACAAGGCCGCTATCGGAACGCGCGTGGAACTGTGGAACGCGGCCGGCACGACGCTGCTGGCGCGGCGCGATATCGGCGTCGCCCGCGGCTTCGGCGGGACCGAGCCGCAGTGGGCGCACTTCGGCGGCGTCACGCCGACGAGCACGTACCAGGTCAAGGTCCATTTCGTCAGCGGCGTCCTCACGAAGACGGTCGTCCCGGCGAGCACGTCCACGACGATCGGCTCGACGGTCATTCCCAAGATGCTGACGGTGTCCGAATCGAACCCCGCCAAGGTCATTAAATGGAACGAAGTGCCCAACCGGGCATCGTAGGCGCCTCGCAAGTCATCGCTGCGAAAGTTCGCCCGTCCGCCGCTCCAGATCGAGCAGGAACTGCTTCCGCCACACCCCCCCACCGTAGCCGCTGAGCGTCCCATCCGCGCGGATGACCCGATGGCAGGGAATGACAATGGCGATGCGATTGTCACCGTTGGCCCGACCGACGGCGCGGCGGGCGAGAGGCCGGCCGATGTCTCGGGCCATGTCGTCGTAGGAACAGGTCCGGCCATAGGGGATTTCGAGCAGCCGGCGCCAGACCTTCTCTTGAAAAGGCGAACCGGAAATCACCAGCGGCGTTTTGAACTGCGTCAGCCTGCCATCGAAGTAGCGGGCCAGTTCATCTTCGACGCGCGCGAGGTGTGCGTTCTTGCCGGGGATGATGGGCCGATCCACCCGGCGGCGAAGCACTGCGATCTGCTTCTCAATCGCGCGGCGGTCGGTGAACTCCAGAAGGCACAGCCCCTCGCTCGTCGCCCCGACGAGCAGCGGGCCGATCGGGCTGGTGAGCCACGACGTGACAATGCAATCGGCGGCGCGGGCCTTGCCGGGCGGGGCCCCGAAGATCTTGGCGAAGGCGTCGCGAAAACCGCTGGTGGATTCGTAACCATGATTGAGGCCGATGGTCGTGGCGTCCGCCCCGCGGCGGACTTCGGCGAGTGCGAGTCCCATTCTTCGACTCCTTTGATAGGCTTGAAAGGTCATCCCATAGTTCTTGTTGAAGAACCGCCGCGCCCGCGCAGGATCGATTTGAATCGCCCGTAGATCGCGATCGTTGATTCGTCCGGTCGGGTTGGCGTCCACTTTGGCGAGCAGCCGTCGTACCCAGGGCGGCGGCAAGCCGTTCGCATCCAAAGGCCGACATCGTTTGCAAGGCCGATAGCCGGCTAACAAGGCTTCGCGCGCGGAGCCGAAGTACTCAACGTTCTTGGGCAACGGCTTCCGCGCCGGGCAGCCCGGCCGGCAGAAAATCCCCGTCGTCTTGACGGCGATGAAAAAGACGCCGTCGTAAGATTCGTCGCGGGCAAGCATCGCCCGGCACATCTCGGCGATCTTCGGCAAAGCGGGCATCGGTCGGGGTGTCGGCATCGCGCTCATACCCATACTCTATATCAGGCTGAAGGACCGTCCACCGATTTTTGAGCGCGGAAGTCGAGTCAATACGTTTCGCCGGTGCGTGGAAGCCGGGGGATCGGCGTTCCCGGCGGGACGCAGCTTCCGGCGACATCGTCGGCGCGGCCCAGGCCCATCTGTTCCCGGAGGGCGCCGAGCTTGGCGACTTCCTCGGGCGGAAGGCTCTTCGTCTGTCCAAGTTGGTTCGCCATCAGCATCACGTGGCAGCCGTGTTCCAGTTTCTCCAGCTTGAAGAAGGCGTCGCGGATCGACTTTCCGACCGTGATCGAACCGTGGCGATCCAGCACCAGCGCGTCGAAGCGTTTGATCAAATCGCGAACCACGACGGCCCCTTCCTCCGTCGCGGGCGTGGCGTACGCCGTCGTCGGCACTTGCCCGAAGGCAAGAATGACCTCCGGCAGCGCGCACTGCGACATGGACAGACCGGCGACGGTGAAGGCGATGGTGGCAGGCGGATGGGCGTGGATGGCGGCCATGACATCCGGCCGCTCGGCGTAGGCGGCGATGTGCATCCAGCGCTCGCTGGAGGGCCGGCCGCGACCGGTGATGACGCGGCCGGCGGGATCGATGAGCACAAAGTCGCCGGGGTCGAGCATTCCCAGGCAGGAACCGCTGGGGGAGATGAGAAACTGGTCGCCGTGCAGGCGGGCGGAGATGTTCCCATCCGTCCCGGCGACGAGGCCGCGGTCATAGACCCGACGGGCGATGTCGCAGAGTTCTTTTCGCAGGTTCCAGTCGCTGGTCATGTTGCTTCCGGCGGGAGATTCGCCTCCTAACCATAGCCGCTTTGTGGGAATATCGAAAGTCGATCGGGGATTCGTCGCGCACTCATCGATGATCGCCGATAATATGATACGCGCACCTGCTGCGAGTGCATGGTCGGTTGAGAAGTCCCATGGCCCACATCGAACCGTTTTCGGCGATCCGTTACAGCGAGCGGGAACTCAGCGCGCTCGTCGCCCCGCCGTATGACATCCTCAACGAGGCGGACAAGAAGGCGCTGCTGGCGAAGGATGAGCACAACATCGTCGCCATTGACCTGCCGTTTGTGCCGCCGAAGTCGGCCGGGCCGGATGTCGTCTATCAGCGGGCGGCCGGGGAGATGACCAGTTGGCTGGATATCCGCTGCCTCGTCCGGGACACTGAGCCGGCGCTTTACGTCTATCACCAGACCTACAAGCTGGGCGCCAAAACGCTGACCCGGCGGATGTTCTTCACCCGGCTGCGTTTGGAACCGTTTGGCAGCGGCTCGATCTTCGCCCATGAGCAGACCTTTGGCGGACCGAAGGAAGACCGGCTGAAACTCACGATCGCAACCCGGTGTAATCTCAGCCCGATTTTCGCGCTGTACCCGGATGACAAGAACGATGTGGCGGCGCTGCTGGAGGGGGCCGCCGGCCGCGAGCCGGATCAATTCGCCGTGCTGGAGGAGGTGCAGAACAAGTTGTGGGTCGTGACGGAGCCCGGCGTTATCGCCGACGTCCGCGCGAAACTCGCGGATCGCCCCGTCTTCATTGCGGACGGGCACCATCGCTACTCGACGGCGCTGATGTATCGAGACGTGGAGATCGAGGAGACCGGCGAACTGACGCCGACGGACCCGCTCAATTTCGTCCTCGCGGTGCTCTGCGCCATGGAGGACCCCGGCGCAACGATCCAGCCCTATTTTCGCACGATCGTGGACCTCCCGGCCGTCACGGCGGCGATGCTGCGCGACGAGCTGTCGCGGTCCTTCACCTGGGCGCCGTCTCCCCGGCCGCAAACGGCGGATGAACTGGCGAAGCTCCTTTCGGCGGCCGGTCCCCAGGCGATCGCCCTGTACGTCGCCAAGAGCGATGCCTGTGCGGTGGTGGCGCCCCGGGAAGCGGACGTGCTCGCAGGCATCGAACCCCAACGGCACCCGGCCTGGCGGAAGTCGCCCTACGCGATATGGCATCGGTACCTGGTCGACGAGTTGTTAACGCCAAAGTTCGGCAAGGGGAAACCGCCGACGATCCACTACCACAAGACCATGCAGGAAGCGATCGCCGACGCGCGGGCCCAGGCGGGGATCGCCGCGCTGATGCCGGCCACCCGGATGGATGAGCTGCGCGAGATCTGCCTGGCGGGCGAACTGATGCCTCAGAAATCCACCTACTTTTTCCCCAAGCTGGCGACGGGGTTGGTCATCAATCCTCTCTACTAAAGTGGCAACCTGCGGATCCGGTCCAGTCGAGTTACACTCTCAACTCTACGCTGGACCAGGGATCAACGAACCGATGCGCGTATTAGTGACCGGTGGGACCGGGTTTGTCGGCAGTCATCTCATCGAGCGCCTGATCGCGCGGGGAGCCGAGGTCCGCGCGCTGGTCCGCGCGGGGAGCCGCCGCGAGTTCGTGGAGAGTCTGGGCGCGAACGCGGCCACTGGCGATTTGGACGATGCCGATTCGCTGGCGGCGGCCTGCCGCGATTGCGAAATCGTCTATCACTGCGCCGCCCGGGTGGAGTTCATCGGGACCGAAGAGGAGTTTCATCGCACCACCGTCGCGGGGACCGAGCGGCTCCTTGCCGCGGCCCGCAGTGCCGGCGTGCGACGTTTCGTGCAGATCAGTTCGTGCGGCGTCTATCACCCCGATCTGCTGACGGCCGGTGTGATCAACGAGTTCACGGAGTCGCCGCAGCCGCCGAAATGGTTTATCTACGCGCGGGCCAAACACCGCGCCGAGGCCGTCGTCCGCGAATTCTGTAAGCCGCCGATGGAGTGGGTCATCGTTCGGCTCGGCTATCTTTACGGCCCCCGCAACCGGACGATGAAGACCTATCTCGAGCCCGCCATGGCCAGTGGGATCATGGCCATCGTCGGGGATGGAACGAACGAGCTGGCCCTGATCGACGTTCGCGACGTGGCGGCGGCGATCGAAATGGCGGGAACGTGCGGCGAGGCGGCAGGTAAGGCGCTCATCGCCGCCCCCAACGAGCGGGTCACGCAGCGAGAATATTTTGCAGCCATGGCCGACGGCTTCGGCCTGCCGCCGATCAAGAAAACGGTCCCGTATAGCGTGGCCTTTGCGGCCGGTTGGGTCGGCGAGTATCTCATTCGCAAGGGACCGACCGCCGTAGTGATGCGCCGCTCGTCGATCGCCCTGACCGGCCTTCCCCAGCGGATCGATTGCTCCTTCACACAACGGCTCTTGGGCTGGGAGCCGCGGATTCGCTTTGCCAGCGGTATTCGCGACGCGTTCGAGTGGTATTATCGCGAATACGGCAAACCGAACCGCGCTTCTCAATGACGCTCCCCCGCGATACCTTTGGCGCGAATGAAACATTCCACGGAGGATTCAGATCATGAACGTAGGATTTCTAAGAACCACGATTCCGCTTGTGTCGTTATTCGCGGTGGGCTGCGCGCCCAGCGGCGGTTTCAAGATCACGCCGATTCCGGCGGATCAAACACTGGAAGAGCAGATCGTTCACAAGAGCCCCGGATGGGTGAGCAATCGAATTGCGATTATCGATGTCTCCGGCATCCTCATGAACGCACATTCCCCATCTTTCTTCGGCTCGGGGGAGCATCCCGTCGCCCTGGCGGTGGAGAAACTCGAATCCGCCGCCGAGGATAAACGCGTCAAAGCCATCGTCCTTCGGATCAATTCCCCCGGTGGATCGGTGACCGCGAGCGATTCGATGTATCAGGAGGTCCTGGCCTTCAAGGCCAGGACGAAGAAACCCGTCGTCGCTTATTTCCAGGATGTGGCGGCCAGCGGTGCGTACTATCTCGCCTGCGCGGCGGATGAGATCATCGCTCAGCGCACGTCGGTCACGGGCTCGATCGGCGTCATCATGCAGATGGTCGACTTCACGGAGACGATGAACAAGTTGGGGATCGGCGCGGATGCGATCAAGTCGGGGCCCTACAAGGACTCCGGCTCACCTCTACGGCCGATGAAGCCGAACGAACGGGAATTATTTCAGGGCCTGGTGGACGGCTTCTATCAACAATTTGTAGACGTGGTCGCTGCCGGCCGGCCGAATTTGTCACGTCCGGATGTAGCCAGGTTGGCAGACGGGCGCGTTTATAACGCACAGCAGGCCCTCGAATCCGGCCTCGTCGATCGAATCGGTACCCTGACCGATGCGATCGAGGTCGCCAAGAAGCGAGCGGGTATAACTTCCGCTCATACCATAATTTACCGCCGGCCGCTGGATTGGACGCCAAATATCTACGCACACGCCCCCGGCCCCCCAGCGACCCAGAATATCAATCTTTTTAACATAAATTTGCCGGAAATCTGGACACGAACCCCGGTTTTCATGTATATTTGGCATTTGGACTGATATGATCTGAGTGGCGACTGCCGTTCCTGGCATGGATCGTGCGAGTCTATTCACTCGGCGACCTTGCCGTGGCTTGCACAAGCGCGGTTCGTCGTAGTCGCCAGCGGTCCAGGGTGGACGATTTTTCGTCGGGAGAAATCCCCGATGTCGCTTCACGTCAAGTGCAGCCAATGCGGACGAGATCTTCATCTCGATCCGGCGTTTCTCGGCGCTCACTGCCGGTGCCAGTATTGCCGTCGCTTGATGTCGGTCCCCGCGTCGATCGCGCCCCAGACCTCCCACACTTCCCAAACGAGACCCACGCGGCCTGCCTTGGCGAGTGAAAAGCGAACGCCTCGACTCGCCGCCACGCAAAAAGGGGCAACGACCCGAATTGCGAAATACTCCTGGTCCGGGCTTTCAAGCAGGATTCGCGCCAGCGCGATCGTTTCGGGCCTCGTCGTCGTAGCCGGAGTTTCGCTCTTGCAGGGCCTTCCCGACTGGTCGCAGCGCAGGGCCCAGGATCCGGGCAACGTGGACTCCACTTTCGTCGTCGCCGATCCCTGGACCCCTGATTCCGTCGACCCCAAAGAGAGCCTCCGCACCGCGGACCCGATCACGCATTACTTTGGTATTCCGCATTCGGGCAAGACCATCGGTTATATCGTGGACGGCGATGCCACGATGGCAGCCTACATCGACAACGTCGCAACGCTGACAAACTCCGTGAATGAGGCCATCGAAAAAGGTACGAAGCGCTTCGGCGTCATGTTGGCGGTCGAGCGCGATGGAAAGACCGTCGTGGAATCGGCCGAACCCTCCACCGATCTGGAAGGCGCCCGCGCCATCCTGACCGGCCAGCTCGCCAGCGGTCGAACCGATCTCAGCAAGGCCCTCTCGGTCGCCTCCAACTGGTACGCCGACGAGATCTTCCTGGTCTTGTCCAAGCCGGTCAGCGCCGATCAGATGGAGGTGCTCACCCAGGGCGCCGAACAGACCAGCGCCGTCGTCCACGTCATCGCCCTCGGCCCCGCCGCCCAGCAGGACCTCTCCCCCATCGCCAAGGCCACCGGCGGCACGTTTGTGCCCGTCGCCGACGCTGAAATCACCCAACTCGTCGATCGGCAAAACGAAGCCAAATCCCGCGGCTGATCCACAGCGGTTTCGTTCGGTTGCCCTCTCCAAGTCATCAATTCACTTACTCTTTCTTCTCGTATTTTTCGTGGCAGGCTCCGCAGGTCTTTCCGATCCGCGTGTATTGCTCCATCGCCCCCTTCTGGTCGCGCTTGGCCAGCAGGTTCGCCAGCTCGACGCATTCGCCCGACATCTTCGTCGCCAGCGCGCGAAACTCCGGATCGGGCTTTTGATAGTGGTTCACGTTGGCGATCTCCGCCAGGAGCCACGCCGAGACTTGCGCCTCCTCCCAGGCCTTGTCGAGAATCGCATCCTTGATCTCCGCGTGCAGCTTCTTCTGCCCCTCCATCAGTTTTTCCAGCGGCTGGACCGGCTTGAAGGCGACGGTCGCCGCCGGAGGATCGTTTCCCCAGGCGGCCAGCGCCGCCGTCGAGAAGATCGCCGCAATCGCCAGGACGGACTTGGTCATCGTGCTCATTTCGTTGACTCCTGAGGTTTATGAAAGCACCCGCTTCACGGCGGATTGTACCCGATTGCCGCGCGGGTTATAAACAAACGACCAAATTTGCTCAGGTGGCCGGAATGAAGCGCGTCGAACTCTCCGTGTGTCTGGACGATCTGCGGCTGGAGCCGAAGACCGCGATGGACCGCGCCCGCGGCATGGGCTTTCGGGCGATCGACGTGTCGGCCGTCGCCGGGCCCCTGTCTCCGGAAGCGCTGTCGCAAACGGGCCGGCGCCATCTCCTCAAACATCTCTCCGACCTCGGCCTGCGACTCTCCAGCCTGCGCGGACCGGCGGGTGGCGGCGCCTATTCCGACAGTCTCGCGGGCGAGCGGCGGCTGGAGTCGATGCGCAAGGTCATGGACCTCGCCGCGGCGCTCCGCGTTCCCATCGTGTCGACCACGCTGGGGACGGTCGCGAACGTCGCGCCGGAGGAAGGCGCGGAGCGGACGCGCGAAGCCCTCTCCATTCTGGCGGACGATGCGGATCGCAAGGGAATTCTCGTGACGATCGAATCGATGGGGGTAGCGACCGCCGAGCTGCGGGCGCTGCTCGAACAGATCAACTGCCCGCAATTGGCGGCCTGCTGCGACAGCGGGGCGATGCTCATGCAGGGCGACGACCCGCACGCCATCGCGGAGACCCTGGCCGGTCGCGTACGACTCGTCCGGGCGCGGGACGCCGTGCCCGGCACGCCGCAGGCCGCTGGCCACGAAGTGGCTTTCGGCGAGGGCCACCTGGACGCGCCGCGTTTCCTGGCCGCCCTGGCCCAAGCGGGGTTCGACGGCGATCTGATTCTGACGCGGACTTCGGGAAATCGGCCCACGGAGGAACTGGAAAAGGCTCGTGAGGCGTTTGACAAACTGCTACGCAGGTAGCGAATTCGCTATTCGCCATTTGTAATTCGTAATTCAAAAAATCGGCCGTGGCGAACTACCCGCTAGTCCGCCACGGCCTTTATCAGTGGATGTCCGCGAAGCCTCTCCCCGTATCTTTAGCCTGCGGCAACCACGCTCTCGCGACCGGCCCCCACCCCTTCCGGAAAGCGTCTTATATCGAGATTCTGCGCGGGGCGAGCCATTGTCACGCGCGAATCCCGATGGCATTTTCCTTCCGACCGGTCGCGTTGGAGCCACACGATGCTTCCAACCACTCCTCTCCCACCTGGGTGCCTGCGCGGCAGGCGCCAAACGTTCGGGGCCAGACCGGCCGGTGACGGGCCCGGCGTCGAACGTTGAATAGCGCGTGCCGCGGCAGGCCAATGCTTCTGACTTCCGCTCCACACCAGACAGCAACTCCCCATAACTCTCCGAACGACGAAAAATAATTGCGCAACAGGGGTCGTCAGGGGCCGCGAAACAGGGCCGACTTCGCCGCGGGGGGAACCCACTCCACGCACGAATTCCCGCGGGAGGAAGCCGCACGGTGTTTCGCGACCGCCTGAACGGAGGAAAGAAAGATGCCCTTGACCCCTGCGAATGTGCCGGAGGATTCTGTCCGTTTTGATCGACATGACACTTCCCGCTTGCCCGCCGCCCATTGGCGCGGAGCCACACACCAGGCCGGACGCGCGGTCCGGCCGCCAGAATCGTTCTTGCTTCCTTCCGATTGACTTAGACGCCGACCCGACAGAAACGTCGGACCCTGCGAAACCACCGTATCGAGGAACGCTGGAGAAGTGCGAGTTCTATTTTCGTTCCTCGGATGACGCCGAACTTTCGAGGCGCCTTATGAATCACTCGGCTCGGCCGATTGGCCGGATGCGCCAAGGCCTCCAACTCGCCGCCACGTCTCGCCGTTTTAGATTACCCATGGCATCCAGATAGGTCGATGCCCGACGATCGGCGGCCTTTTCTTGGCCTTGTCGTATCAATTGTTCCCCGCCGATGTGCGAAGGCAAGCGCGAATGAAAAAAAATTTACGCGCGCGGCAGGGCATGTCGAGCGAATATATCCATACGGTGCTTGTTAGCGTGAACATCGCGCGCGAATGCGCGACAGGGTCGTCACCGCCGGCTCGTGCGAATCGTGGCCCGCGGCGCTTCGATGCGATTGGTCTTGCGATCCCAGATCAGGATCGGCCCCTTCCACATGGACAGACGTTGTGTGGGTTCGTCCTGATCGACGATCCGCGCCTCCAGGCGATCGCTTCCCTCGATCCGTATCTCGTTGATTTCGCGGAGGTATTGCAGATGCTCGCCCATCAGGCTCTTCGTGTCCTCCTGAAAGTGCACGGCGCCTCGGGCGATCAATCGATCGAGGTCGGCCGTGCTCATGATCGGTTGCGTCGAACCGGAACCTCCCCGGAATCCGCGACCAAACTCCAACAGCAGATTCCCGCAGGACAACGAGGCCTTCCGCCCCTTGGAAAGATGCTTGAGATTTTCGACATCGAGATTCATCGCCGCGGCCAGTTTCCCCTTGAGGACCATTTCCTGTCCGCTGCGATGGACCATGGAGACGGCCCGATCGAAGGCGACGAGGTTGCGATCGACAAAATAGTCCATCGAGTTTTCCCAGGCCACCAATGTCTGACTGGGGCCGTCGCTGCGCATGGCGTTCATCAGCGCCGGGCCGCTGTCATCGCGAAGCGTTCCGCTGCGCTCGCGCTTCTTATCGAACTTGTAGTCTTCGAGCAGCAGCGTCCCCCGGCCGGGGACGGACATCTGCTGGGCGACGAGATCGACGGCGATCTGATCCGACGCGATCCGTGCTCGTCCCTCCAGCGGGCCGCGGGCGTCAGAAACCGTGGACGTAACGCCCGTTTTCTCCATCTCCGCGTACGCCAACTCAATAAGTTTTCCAACGCCCATTTGAAGCGGGGAACCCTGCAGGCCGCGAACCAGCAAAGGAACTGTCTGATCGATCGCGGCACCAGCCTCGCCCCCGGTGTCAACGAATTCGCTGCTTAGCGCTTCGGCATGCCCTTCCGCGACGATATACGACGGCCTCTTGGAAGCCCTCCCCGCGCCGGCCAATTGAACGCGACTCCCGCCCTCCCTGTAACTTCGGGCTGTGCCCAGCGTCCAAAAGCCGCGACTTTCGAAGGGCTTGGCCGCCTTGGTCGGCGGCGGAGGCACGCGGCTGAAGCGGACGGTTAGTTTGTCGCAATTGAGTGCGAACGTATCCGATGCACTGTGCACTTCTCCGACAAAGACGCCGTAGTCCTGGGCGACGCGAAACTGCATGTAATCACGCCAGGTCGTTTTGACGGGCGTCGGTTCACTCAGTTTGCGGCCGCCAAAATCCTCGTTCGTGACCAGGATCACTCCGCCGGGGCCCGGCACGTCGACGGCCTGGCCCTCGACGTCGATCTCGATTCGGTGGCCTTGAATTTCGGTGTCGTCGTACCTTGCACGGGCGTAACGCGCCGGTTCGTGGCCGAGGATGGTGGCCCGAACGAGACGATTGCCATCACGCATCGTAGCTTTGAGCGTTTGGGCCTTGCTGACCAGCAGATTCTGGTCCGGGTCGTTGATGTAGATGTTCTCGGAGGCGTCGATCGACTCCATGCCGAGACGCGGCTTGGGTTGGACCTTGCGGCCGTCGGGCGCCGTAAATTCCGGCGGAAATGTCTGCCCCATGACGACGTGCATCTGACCGGCGCGGACTTCGCGCTTTCCCTGCTGAGCGAGGACGTTCCCCGCAGCGTCAACGATACGCGGGATGTTGCGCCCTTCGGGCGTGAGCGTCATTTCCACGTCGAGCCGCTCGGCGGCAATCAACTCATCCGCCCGCAGGAGCTTCACCGCGCCGGACATGTTGAGATGTTGAATGTGGTCGGCGACCTCGTCCTTACCGGCCGGCAGGCCGAACGTCACGGCCACTTCCTGCGCGTTCAGTTGTTCATCGCCCTGCACGACCGCGACATCCCCGTGGAACCACGCACGGCGCAAATATTCACGGTTCTTCGCTTCCTTAAGGCCCGTCGCCGGATTGATGGACTCCACCTCGCGCGCGCCGACCTCCAGGTCCACACCGCGCGACCAACGGATATCCACGGGATCGCGCTGCTTCTTTTCCCTACCGGATCCGGCAGCGGAGTCGCCCAGCGCGGTCACGCCGTCGAGCCGTTCGTCGATCATCCGGCCGCCGCCGTCGATGCGCCCCAGGCCGCGACGCTGGTCGAAGAAGATTTCCCGGCCGGTCAGGCGTTGCGAGGCGCTCACGTCCAATTGGACGGGCACGTTGGAGTCACCCGACAGCCACACTTGCTTCCGCTCGTGGCGATAGACAAGCTGCGTGCAGGAGCCGCTCCCCTGCTCGCTTTTCAGCTTGACGATCTTCCCGGTGGCGATGGCGTCGAAACGTTGCCCCGTCTGTTCGGCGGGATCGACGCGGAGGGGCCGGAGTTCCAGCGGGCCGTCCCAGGTGAGCACGAGCTTGGTGTTGTCTTCGACGTCGGGTGCGGCGTCGATCGGCGTCTGACGGTCGGACTGCGGGGTCTTTCCATCCGGGGCCGCAGCGCCTTCAGGCTTTGCATTCTGCGGCGCGCGGGCAGTGGTCATATTCCGCTGCTTCTTGCCGAAGTCAAAGTTGATTTCCAGCTTGTCGGATTCGATTTTGTTGAGCGTGCGCAGGCCGTCCTTCTGTTCAACGACCACGCTGTTCTGAAAGATCGCGCGGTACGTGTGTACCTTGGGCCCGCTCTTCTTGAGGACGGTCTCCAGAACGTCCCCCTGGATCACTTCGCCGGAGGCGCCGGCTTTGGCCTCGGTGCGCAGGCGCTCGACATCGGCAACGAGGGCGTTAGGGTCGCGCAGTGCAGTGGATGTCGTGGTCGGTGTACCGGCGGGTGAATTGCCGCGCGCCTCACTATCCGCCAGCACCATCGGCCGGTTCGCCGCTGCGACGCCGCCCTCCACGCGGATCTCCGTCGCTGCCTCGTCGGCTGTCGGCTCGTCGAGCCGCATCGGCTTCATCACTTGCGCCCGCGGAACTTTGAACTGCGCGGCGATCGCCGCTTTGGCCGCCGCCGGGTCCTTGGGCGCCTTGTCCTTCCGCTTGGAGCGCGTGGTGCCCGGCAGGGCAAAATCGACCATTCCGCCGCCGCGCCGCAAAGCCATCGTCCCGCCGTGGTCGAAGCGCAGGACGTCAATCCGGTTGTCCACCTGATCCCATTGCAGCGTCAGGCCGCGGACATTCTCGATCCGCGCCTCGATACTATCGACCGTCACGTCGCCGTCGGCCGTCAACTCGGCACGGTCCATGTCAAACTTGGCCTCGGGCAGGTGGATGTTGATAAGATCGTCGGGATGTGCAAATCGGTCCGCGAGATGCGGGTTGGCCTCGCGCCAGGCGGAGGTTGTGCGATCGATCATAACGCGAACATTGCCCTTGAGCCATCCGCGCCGGGGATCTACGCGGCTGCGCGCCTTGCGGGCCAGCGTCACCTGCGCTTCGTCGGCATTGATGTAGGTAATCTCGCCCCGGGGCATGAAGATCTGAATCTGGAGATCGCGCAAATGGAAATCGACCTGCGAGATCGGCTCCCACGATTTGGCCTCAAAGACATACTTCAGCCGGCCACTGACTTCGTCATAGACGCGGACCAGCGTCATCTCGCCTGGACTGAAGGTCATGTCGGCGTCGCTGATCGTCTGCGTGGCCTGCGTCGTCGGTCGCGAGACGAACTGTCGAACCCGGCCGCTCACCTCCGACTCCGCGTGGCGCTGGACCGGCCGATCGCCGCTCGAAAAGACCCAGAACGCCATCAGCCCGAGCAGGAACGCGGCGGCGACCAGGATGATTCGTTTTCGCGTCATGATTCGATCCGATTCAATGCGGCAGCCCAGGTTCCGTTGTGGCGCATGATCCGTTCGACGGCCTCGGCGACGGCCCCTTCACCCCCACGCCGCCGGGTGACGTACCGGGCCACGCGCTTCACCGTCGGCAGGGCATTGGCCACCGCGATGGGGTAGCCGCACCGTTGCATCGGCGCAATATCCAGCAGATCGTCGCCGACGTAAGCGATCGCCTCGTCGCTGACCAGTGCCTCATCGCGGATCTTCTCATACGCGGGTACCTTGTCGCTCACGCCCTGCACGAGCTGCCGCACCCCCAGCTCCTTGCATCGCGTATCGACCACTGGCGATTGCCGACCGCTGATGACCGCCGCCTCGCCTCCGGAGGATAGCCATAAACGCAGCGCCCCTCCGTCCTGCACGAAAAATGTCTTGGATTCGCAGCCCTCGGATGCATACGGCAACCGACCGTCGGTCAGGACGCCGTCCACATCGAGGATGAGAAGCTTGATCGTCGTCAAAATCGGATGTGCCCTGTCGCAACAACCCCGCGTCGGGTACGCCTTCGGACGTCGATACGTCCGTCCCTGGATGGTTCGGGATTGTATTCGCGTTCCGCCCCGGTCACAACCTAATGCCGCAGTTCTGTTTATTGCCGACCGAAGGCTCTGTTAAACGCCAGATACAAATCCGCCTTCAGGTCCTCCACGGATTCGAGACCGACGCTAAGGCGGATGATCCATTCTTTTCGGCCCGAGGCGGGATTGGTTACTTCCAGCGGCAGGGCCAGGCTCTCGTAGCCGCCCCAGCTGACGGCGATGCAGAAATACTGGAGCGCGTTGACGACGGCATAAACTTGATCGCGGCCGCCGTCACGCAACGTAAAGCTCAACATGCCGCTGTGGCCGCGCATTTGTTTGCGGGCCAGATACGCCTGCGGGTGCGATTCGAGACCGTCGTAATAGACGCGGCCGATCCGCGCGTCGCTCTCCAGAAATCGCGCGATGGCCATCGCGTTCTTGTAATGTCGGTCGAGGCGAACGCCTAGCGTGCGCAGGCCGCGGAGCATGAGCCAACTGGAGAACGGGTCCGCCACGCCGCCGAGCAGTTCGCCTTCCATCGCGGCCATCGATTGCATCCGCTCGTTTGCCCCGGCGACGAACCCGGCGACGAGATCGCTGTGACCGCCGATGTACTTGGTCGCGGTGTGGACGACAACATCGATGCCGAGGGCGACGGGGTTTTGAAAATAGGGAGTCGCATTGGAATTATCGCAGATCGTGGCGATGTTGCGGCTCCGGGCCAGCTTGGAAACGGCGGTGAGGTCCTGCAACTCGAAGAGAAGGCTGGAGGGCGATTCAACGTAGATCAGCTTCGTGTTGGGCCGCAGGGCCGTCTCGAAGTCCGACACCTCGGTACCGCGAACGTACGTCGTCTCGATGCCGAACTTCGGCAGATAATCCGAAAGGAGGCGCCGGGTGGGGCCGTAAACCGTCTCGATGCACACGACGTGATCGCCGGACCGGACGCACGAGAGGATCGCCGCCGAGATCGCCGCCATGCCGGAGGAATACGCCCGCGCGGACTCGGCCCCTTCCAACTCGGCGATTTTCCGTTCCAGCAGCAGCGTCGTCGGGTTGGATTCGCGGGTGTAGATGTAGCGGGCGGGTTTCAGGGTCCGGCGTTGTTCGAAATGCTCGGCCGTCGGATAGGTAAACGTCGAGCACTGATAGAGCGGCGGGGCCGCCGCGCCGAGATTCGCCTCCCGATCTTCGGCAAAATGGATGCAGAGCGTTTCAAAACCGGGGCGATGGCGGTCATCCATGGCAATACGTCCTTGCGAATGTAAGTAGCCGTTGAAGCAGTCCAGATGATACGATAACCGGGGATTGCGAAAAAGGATGGCCGACCGCGATGATCATCATCATCGATAACTATGACTCGTTCACCTACAACCTTGTTCAGCGGTTGGGGGAGATCGGTCTGGAGCAGCCGGCGCTGCGCCATGAGATTGCGGTTCATCGCAACGACCAGGTGACGCTCGAACAGCTCGATGCGGCGAAACCGACGCACCTCGTTATCTCACCGGGGCCCTGCACGCCGCGCGAGGCCGGCATTTCCAACGAGGCCGTTCGCCATTTCCACGGCCGCATTCCCATCCTCGGCGTCTGTCTTGGGCATCAGTGCATCGGCCATTCATTCGGCGCCGTTGTGCGCCGCGCCGAGCGAATCATGCACGGCAAGACCAGCGAGATTCAGCACGACGGGCGGACGATTTTTGAGGGACTATCCAACCCATTTACCGCGACGCGCTATCACTCGCTGATGGTTGATCCCGCGACCCTCGGCCCCGATTTTGAGGTCTCCGCATGGACCGACCAGCACGAGTGCATGGGGCTGCGCCATAAAGCGGCGCCGCTGGAGGGCGTGCAATTCCACCCGGAGAGCTTCTTGACGTCGGAGGGAACGAAGCTCCTGGCAAATTTTTTGCGGATGTGAGAAACGTGCTAGGGCGTACAGGATTCTATCTCAGAGGGGCCGGTGCCGGCGCTCCGCTTTGCTCCAGAAGCCGCCGCACTTCCTGAACGGCCCCGGCATCGATCGTCTCCAGATCCAGCCGTCCGTTCGTATTGAGTTGATCGATGGCGTTGCGGAGTTGCGGAAATTGATCAAGGGGATTGGTCGCCCGACTGACCTGGCCGAGAGCCCCAGCGCCGGACTCGTCGGCGATTTGAAGCAGGTAGCGGCCGATGCGATCCCGCGCCGAGCCCTGCACGGTCTCATCCGCATGGACCAGCCCGGTCGCATAGGGCCTCAGGCCCGACGCGAACCAACACAGTGCCAGGACGATGAGCGCGCCCTCCGCGGCGCCGACAGCGCCTCCGGCGAAGCGATCCGTCGCGGCGCTGAACCGGTTCTTGACGATGACTCGACGCTGCAGGGAGCGGGCGAAGAAAAACGCCGTGACCCAGATGGCCAGCGACGCCAGCATGGCCGCGACCACATTGCTGAAGGGCCCCGGTTGTGCGCCCACCGCGGTCACCAGCGGTGCAGCGAAATCGGGTTTGGCCCAGAAGAGATTGAGGAGGCCGAGCGTCACGGCAATCATGGCCGTTTTGCGGAAGCCGCCGCGCCACACGCCGTGCAGCGCGCAGGGCAACATGACGACGGATGCAATTTCGCCGACGAGATGTCCACGTTGTGCGAAATAGCCGAACGCTCCAGCGGCAGCGAGGAACAAAATGGCCATCGCAGCGATCGGGCTTTTGGGCGGCTTCGGCGTCGCGCCGTCCCGCGAATCTCCCCGTTTGGCGTCGGTCGCCGACGCAAAGGACCACTTGGAGACGGTCGGCGCAGGCGAAAGTTCGTATTCTCTTGCCTCATTCCCGCCCGGCCGGGTGCGATCTCGTGGTTTTGTTGCAATCACAGTTTACCCATTCGGTTGAAACTGACCTCGTCCCGCCACCGAGGAGAATTAGCCCTTTGTTCTACAATATTACGATCTATCGGTTTGGCCCGACGGGCCTCGTCACTTAACGGCATTTCGAACAGACGCGATCGGCTGGGGCCTCTGTTTTATAGGGCATGCATCGTAACTTAATATCCATAAACACGTTATGAATCAGAAAAGGGCATTTTGAACCATCGGAGACTGCCGATGGTGCTATCTTTGCGGGAATGGATATTATTGGACCTCCAAGACAAAAAAAGACGGAATTACGACCTCCGGGGGTTGACACGGATTTCACCAAGTAGCTAAACTCCGCCCTCTATATCAGGCGATAAAGCCTGATACGCCTCGTCCTTTAGGCGCGGCAAGGCCGGGGCCCCTGCAGGTTCTGATTAGGCGTTCCCGCTAATCAGTACTGCCGATGGGGTCTCTCGTGGAAGTCCAAGACAAACAGGTTCGGGAACAAAGAGGTTGTACTGATGGGAACTCTTGATTTCGCGATTGCGGCATTGATCGGCTTGATCGATCTGAATCCTCTGATCGATCTGATCTTTGTTCCGCTGTCCTGGGCTTTGTTGTTCTTTGGTGGCAACTAAGCGACAGTGACAAAACCGCACGCTTTGTAAGGTGTGCGGTCAGTCTGGTTATTAGAAAAGGAAAGGTTTGCAAACATGGGAACTCTTGATTTCGCGATTGCTGCGTTGATCGGCTTGATCGACCTTAACCCGTTGATCGACCTGATCTTCGTCCCCCTCTCTTGGGCGTTGCTGTTCTTCGGCGGTAACTAAATCCGCGGAGAATGGGAGCACTTAACGCTCCAAGCAGGCGGCGATGCATCGGGCGAAACCGGTCTTCCGATTTCGCCTGACGGCTGATGCGGGCTCGCAGCCTGTAGCGCCGTGCCGGTAACAACGAGGTTCGCACACTTAGCGACCGACACGGCACACGCATCAAACCGAACCGGCTTGTCCGGTTCGCCCGCCCAAGCGGCGGGTACTTTACTGCTCTGCTAGCAGCAGCAGGACCTGAGCGTGAGAACGCCAGGTCCTGTTCCTTTTTTACCCGGTGGGCCGTTCTCCGCGTATTCGCGGTATAATTCGGGCGTGGCGGTGCGCGAGGGCGGCGCCGCCCATTGGAGATTGAACCAACGATGGCCAAGGTCGAGGTTCCCGAAGGTCTCTGGATGCGCTGCGACGGCTGCAGCAAGATGATCTTCAAAAAGGTCCTGGAGGAAAAGCTGCGTGTCTGCCCGGAATGCGGGCACCATTATCGCGTGGACGCCCGAACTCGAATTCAGCAACTGACCGACCCTGACAGTTTCGAAGAATTCAACGAGGCCATGGTTTCCACGGACCCGCTCGAATGGTCGGATGACGTACCCTACACCGATCGTCTTGCCAAGGCCCAGGAAAAGTCCGGCGTGAGAGAGGCCGTTATTACGGGTCGAGCTTACATCAAGGGTCGTGCCGTGATCCTCGCGGTCATGGACCCCTTCTTCGTCATGGGCTCCATGGGCTCCGTCGTTGGCGAGAAAGTCACCGCCGCGATCGAACGGGCGACGGATGAATCGTTGCCCATCGTCATTGTGACCTGCTCGGGCGGCGCGAGAATGCAGGAAGGGCTCGTGAGCCTCATGCAGATGGCCAAGACCTCGGCCGCCCTGGCGCGGCACGATTCCAAACGCGGCCTGTACATCACCGTCCTCTCCGACCCCACCACGGCCGGCGTCGCCGCCAGCTTCGCGATGCTGGGCGACGTGATGATCGCCGAACCCAAGGCCATGATCGGCTTCGCCGGTCCCCGGGTCATCTGGAACACCGTGAAGACGGAATTGCCCGAAGGCTTCCAGACCGCCGAATTCATGCTTGAGCACGGCTATGTGGACCGGATCGTCGAGCGCGGGCAGCTCCGCAGTGAGATCGCCCGGATCATCGATTACTGCGGAAAATAGCCTGTTTTACGAGTGCGACATTCCTCCGGTGGGAGGATGAACGAGGTGGTATAATGACAGGTTGCGGGGCTATAATACCGTGGAGCCCGAGGGGATCGGGAACCGCCCGCCTGGTATGTTATCCCTGAGGGACCTTGGAGTTGGCATAGGAATTCGAGAGCCGAAGGAGTCTCCCCATGCAGTCGGTCAATCGATTGGTTGTGGCTTTGCGTCGAACCGGCTGGTTGTGCGCGCTGCTCGCGATCGCGCTGTGTGCGGTTGCCACCGAAGCCGGACCTGGAGGTCGGGGCGGCGGTCGGCAACGCGGAGCACCATCCAAACCTTCAAATTCCGGTGGGTCAGAACAGCCTCGCGACATTCCCGCCGGCAATACGACGTTCGGCCGGGTCATCAAATACACGCTCGCTGCGGACGACAAAGAAGAGAATCTCCTGGGTGTTCTAAGCTTTGATCCGCAGGGAAAGAGCGCCAAGAAGGTCGACCTGCGCGTCATCCGGGAACCGGAGCCGGTGATCGACGTCCCCGACGCCAATAACTTCAGAATCGAACTCGATCAGCTCGCCGAGCTCATCACGAAGGGCTTGTATTGCGATGCGTCCTGGGACCTTGCGGATCCGCTCGAGTCGGAAAAGAAAAACGCCAAGAAAAACCTCGCCCGACTTTCTCTCACCACGATCGAGGTCGTCGGCAAGATCGAGAAGATCGAGGCCGATCAGATCATCATCAAGGCCAAGCCCAAGGGCAATCGAACCTGGCCGGACCTGGAGTCGAAGGCCATGGATGCGCCCATTCGACCCGGCAATAACCCCACCGCCACGGCGAAGCCCAAATCGGTCCCCGTCCGTAAGCTGACTCTGAAAGTCCTTGATAGCGCCACCCGCTTTGTGGATTCCGCGAACAAGGAGTTGGATCCGGGCGATTTCCAACCCCAACAGTCCGTTGAGGCCAAGATCGTTTACGGCAAGCAGGGCATTCTCGTCGTGCTGATCGATCCCAATTCAAAGAGCGGATCCGAAAGTGACGATCGACAGGCTGGCAGCGGCGGGGGCCGCGGCGGACCCAGGCTCCCCCCACCCGGCGGTTGAACCCACATGTGGGGTGCTATTCCTCACGGATTTCAAGACTAGGAAACCGGCATTCTCACCGGTTCGTCGGGTCTCCGCCGACCGCGCCCCGCGTATTTCCAGTATTGCGAAGCCCCATCGGTCATGTCGCCTGCCACGCCAGCGGCACGAATATCGGTCGCGCGACTCCCATGTTTTTTGAGCAATAGGAGGGGGAACGACGATAGTCGGTTACGGCCACCCGCGTTGAACTCCGTAAGACGGAGCATGCGGGGCTGGGCCGGGAGTGTTGCGTATCGCGCATTTTTACCCGACTATACGCCCGTTGGGGGCGTCGGACGGCCGGTGCAGGCCCCGCAAGGTCGTTGGCCCTGCGACTTGCACGAGGGACATGGAGGTAGGCAAGGCCTTGCGGACCCTGAGACGATCCCCCGCCTCGTGCGTTCTTTCCGTCGTCGCCGTCCTTGGCGTGACTCACGGCGCAGCCGTGGCCCAGATGAGCCTGGACAGCGGCCCCTCCACTCAATTCATCGAGCGACAACGCGCTCTGGAGCGCGAAAACCAGGCCAAGCTGCAGCAGGAATTACCCGCCGCACAGAAATTCCGCGTCGACTACGGCGGCTGGTACAACTCTTACTTCTTCCTCTTTGACGACGGCGTGGAGAGCAGCCGGACGCTTCGTCAAAACGAACTTCGACTGTGGACCAACATCAGCGCGGACCGCGGCATCCACACGGGCTACGCGAGAATGCGCACGACGTATCTCGATTGGAATTCCGGGGACAGCTACACCGGCAACGATGATGATCTCGACGGCCCGAATTTGGAACGCGGCTGGTACCAGTTCGACCTCGCCAAGGCCCTGCGCCTTTATGGCTCTTACGACGCACCGTTTGAATTGAAAATCAAGGCCGGCCGCGACCTGGTCAACGCCGGCACCGGCTATGCGATCAACCTCCCGCTCGATCATGTGCAGATAATCGGGGAGTGGTACGATTTTGAAACCTCGTTCCTCATCGGTAAGACGCCCAAGAGCACGGATAACATCGATCGCAGCCGCCCCGTCGCCGACCATAGTGATCGCAACTTCTGGATCATCGAGGAACGCTACAAGGGCTGGGATCGTCACGAGCCGTTTGTCTTCGTCGCCTGGCAAAACGACGAGACCGCCGAAGATCCGCAGGATTGGCTGCAAGAATACGACTACGACTCCACCTACGTCGGCTTTGGTTCCACTGGCGAGTTAGTGTCGAATCTAAAATATGGAACCGAGTGGGTGATTGAACGCGGGACGAGCTACGGTGATCGAAAGTTCCGGTACCGGGACGACATCCGGGCCTGGGGATTCGATCATCGCCTGGACTATTACTTCAAGCACAAGACCAAGCCGGTCATCTCCGCGGAATACATGTTCGCCAGCGGCGATGCCAACCGCCTCGGCAGCCCGACGAACGCCGAAGGCGGCAATATGAATGATCACACCGATCGGAGCTTTTCCGGCTTCGGTTTCCGCGACACGGGTTTGTCTTTCTCGCCGCGGCTTTCCAATATCCATGTGTGGCGCCTCGGTGGGTCGTTCCGACCGTTGCCGGACTGTGAGGCGACGAAGGACCTGGAACTGGGAAGCGACTACTACCTTTATTACAAGAACAAGAGTATTGCCGCCATCAGCGACAGCCTCGCCGACGTTCAGTCCGGATATCTCGGCTGGGAAATGGATCACTACGCTAACTACCGAATATTCAGCGATTTATCGTGGACTGTGCGTTTTGGCACATTTTTTCCTGGTAGCGCGTTTAGCGACCAGACGACGCGTACCTTCCTGCTGACAGGCGTGACGTGGTCATTCTGAGTTTTTTCTGATGAGGCCCCCCATTATGGCGGGTATAATCATGCGTATTCGTCCTCGCCGGCGTTTCACGCCTTTTTGTCTCCTCGCACTGCTTGGCTTTGGCGCCTTGGTTTCCGGCTGTACGGCTCCGCGCCAGGAGCAGCCGTCCGTCAACGCCGCCGAGCTTTCGGATGAGGGGTTTCAAGCGTACGTCGCGGAATTGAATCTGGTCACGGTAGATGAGGCGTACCGTGCGATGTTGATCCTGGCGGACGGCCAGGACGGAAGCAAGGATTTTGAGGAGCGCAAGACGAAACTGGAATCGCGCGGAATTGCTCGATCCGCATGGAAACTGGAGCCGGAAAACGTGATCGATTCCGGCAGCGTCGCCTATATGGTCTGCAAGATTTGTCAGATTCGGGGCGGCGTCAACATGAATTTGTTCGGTTCGTGGGGGTTGGGAGATCGGCGATACGCCCTTCGCGAGTTGGTGTATCGCGAGATGATCGACGAGTCCGTGGATTATCAGTTCATGACCGGAGCGATCCTATACGGGTTAATGCGCGACGCGGACGAGCTGATGGCCAAGAAAGGGCTGTACGAGTCGCAGGGGGTGGACCTTTCCGACGAAGGCGATCGCGACGCCCAGGGCAACCTGATCGTCCCGCCCTCCACGCAACCGTCGCCCTAAAGTCCATTTCGTCGCTAAGCGACGAATGCGGCTATACTTGGGAACGGGAGGATCCCGGCGGATCGGCGAAAAAGCAGGCCGATTTGGCGTTTGCAGGAGGCCTATCATAAACTTTGTGTTGCCGGGTCCCTGGCGGAACCGGCTGGCGCGCGGTCTGAAGCATCGGGAGATGAGACCGGGCACGATTCGAGCGAGGATTCTGAAATGGTTCGAAGATTCATGATGGCGGTGATGGTGCCTGCGCTGGCGGGCGTTTTGTTTACAACGACGGCATTCGCGCAGGCGACCCCGGCGGGCACACAACCCGCGGCCGGCGAGGCTTCGCTGGTCTTCGAAGTGATTGGGATTGATCGCAATGTCCGCGTCGCACCCGCCGGCACCGATCCGAAACTCGCTGCCGGTTGGCAGCCGGTCAAGCTGGGCGATTCCCTCCGCGCGGGTCAGGCCGTGCACGTGCCGATTCGCGGCAAGCTGAAGCTCGTTGCGCGGCCGGCCGATCCGCCGACCGTTCTGCTCTTCGACACCGGCTCACTCATTCAGATTTCTGAGTTGTCGCTGAAAGATGGCGTCGCCGTGTGCCGCATGGATCTGGGGTACGGCCAGATCAAGGCGGGCGTTGCCGAAGGCAGCACGCGAAGCGATCTGGAGATTCGGTCGCCCGCCGCCACCCTGAGCAAGAAGGGGACCGATATCTTCGGCATGGAGGTGCGCCCCGACGGTCGATTCAACATGTTCCTGACCGACCAGGGCCGCGGTCTGGTGCAGGCGATTCAGATGCAATCGACGCAGATGGGCGCGATGAACGCTATGCGCTCGCGGCTGATCACGCCGGGGCAGTGGATTACGCATCAAATGGCCCGGGCGATTGACAACGTGCAGTTCGACCGGAACGTCAGCATCAACGACGTGTATGGGTTGAAGGGAGTGGATCAGCTCTTCACCATGCTCAACGATCGTGGTTTTGGTATTTTCCTGCCGGCCGGCGGGGGAAGCCCTCTGAATTTCCAGGGTTCGCAAACGACCGAAGAGGGGCAGGCGCCTCCCGGCATGGGCCAGCAGATCCAGCCGTTCCCCCAGTTGTTTCAGGGAATCCGCAATATCACCGAAGGCAACTTCGGGATCGGCCAGGGCAACGTGCCCAGCGTCTTTGGGACGCAGGCGATCAATCGCCAGCGCGGCCAGTTCAGGAGCGTCGGCGGTCAGACGGGCGGATTCGGTCAGCGCCGCTAAGAGGTTGGCGCCCGCCGCGTTCGGGCGCGCCGCCTCATTCTCGTCCATCACTGCGACACGAGGGCCTCCACAAACGGCTCCACATCCGCCGCTGTCATCTGCCCGTCGTCGTTCAGGTCGGCGTTGTCGATCCGGCACGCGGGTTGTGACGAATAATAGGCGCTGGGCATCAGCAGCGCATCGACAAACCCCCGCAAATCCGCCCCGTCCACACTGCCATTGCAATCCATGTCGCCCGGCGACTTGGGCGGCAACTTGCGGATCTGCACGCCATTGAACGCCGCGCCCATGGCCGGGTCCTCGCCCGGCACGATGCCGGAATGGAGACGCAGAAGCCCGTTGGCCGCCGTCACCACCGCGCGGTGCCGCGAATACGTCACCTCCTCGACATGCTGGCCGGGCCACGCTCCGCCGACCGTGTGGTGCGGTTGCCCCGGCTCCTCGTCGCAGCTCGTGTAGCTCAGCACGCCCGGCTCGGCCGGCATCATCGCGTAATTGAGAACTTCGTATTCGCCGAGTTGCAGGTTGTAGAAGAACAGGCACGTCTCCAGGTTCGTCGTGTAGGTCACCTGGCAATAGTCCATCAAACGCGCATCGTTGCCCGACGTCCCAGGATCGTTCGTGCTCCGCAGCTCCGTGCCGCCGTACTGCCAGACATCGACGTTGGTCACCGTGCCGTCGAGCTGGCGAATATCGTTCGTCGTCGTGTTGTGGTAAGCGGGAATGGCATTCCAGTAGCCCGCCACACCGGCAGCCCCGTACGCCGGCGACGGTTGTACGAGCGTGGGCCCGACCGCCACATTGAACGACTGACCCATCGCGGCACTCGTCACGATGAGGGCGACGACCGACCCAGGCAAGAGCGTCTTCATGGCAATCGCTCCGTTTAGTGCTCAGCCCGCCCTTAGGATACCACAAGGCCGATACCGGCCCTAGTGCCTGGTCTTGGGCAATTGAATGCTGAAGCGCGCGCCGCGCGGCAGGGGCGCGTCCAACTCGATTCGGCCGCCATGTTCGCGAATGATGCGATGCGTCGTCGCCAGGCCCAGACCGGTGCCGCCCTTCTTGGTCGAATAGTACGCGCGGAAGACCAGGTCCCGCTCCTGCGGCGGGATGCCCGGGCCGCTGTCTTCGACGTCGATCCGGGCACCTTCGGCGCTGTCGGTCACGCGGAGGTCAATCCGGCCGCCGTCGGGCATGGCCTGCTGGGCGTTGATCAGCAGGTTGAGGACCGCCTGCTTGAGCCGGTTGGCATCGACGTCGCAGACGATGGGCTGATCTGCAAGGTGCAACCGCAGTTCGATGCCGCCGGCCTGGGCCTGCGGCTGGTAGAAATCGGCCAACTCGCGGACGATGCGATTCAGATCGTGCGGCTCGCGCTGGAGTTCGTACTTGCCGACGTAGACCAGGAAATCCTGCAAGATCTGTTCGAGTCGATTCGCCTCCTTGAGGAGCGATGCAATCCGCGTTCGGCTGCGCCGGGCCACATCGCGGGCGTCGTCGCCGCCGGACGCCTCTCTGTTTTCGACGCGCTGCCAGTCTTCGTCCAGAAGCTGAAGGTTGACCTTGAGCGTGGAGAGCGGGTTGCGGATTTCGTGGGCCAGACCGCCGGTCAACGCGGAGATCTCGGCCAGTTGCTCGGCAAGGGGGCTCAAGGGGCCGGGGGGGTCGGGTTGGCGATCGGGCTGAGACATGGGCAGTTTCCGGCGACGGGTCCGATGGATACGAGATTTCCACGGCATTGTACCGCGACCCGAGCACAATGAACCACAGAGGGACAGAGGTGCAGAGATTTTTTTTGGGCCGAAAGAAGGCGAAAGAAGCCGAAAACGGGACGGCCCGCCACGGCGGGTAAACTCCTGGCAAAGAGGGGCGCAGATTTTTTTGATGCGCAAACGACCGCAATTGAGCGCAAAGTCGAAAGTTCTTAGCTCGAAAACTCCTGAAACCCTTGAAATTCGGCCTCATCGCGCGGAATCTCCGAGTAGTCAGGCCGAGCCGCCGGCGACCGGAGGCACGGGCGCGACACCTGATCGCGAAACCTAACAATATGCGAATATAGCACACGGCTTCGACAATGGCAAGGAAATATTCTTTGATTTTTTGTGCGCTGTAAGGTCCGACCGGATCGGTAGATGACCGCAAACGCTGCTCAGAATGTCGCGTGGCGGCTTGCCTTTTGTGACCGTGCGCCTATTCTCCGAATTGCGTGGGGGGCAATCGGGCCGCACGTCAATCGGATGGGGAGGGAGGATCGTTCATGTACCCGTATTTGTCGCCGGAGGTCTTTGACCGGGAGCAGCAAGACCGTGCGCTACTCAGTGAGGCGCAGCGCGTACTGGTCGGGAAGATCATTGCGCAGAGCAGCAAGGCGGAGGATTTGACGGAGGATCTGGTGCGGACGTATTCGGCGGCGATCGCGCGCTTTCAGCGGATCGACGTGGCCCGGGAGCGGAACGACCTGGCGCGTCGGCGGATCGACGCGCGCTATACGATCGCCCGGGCCCACCACGATACGCAGCTTGAAGTGGCGCGGATTCGGGCGGAGGCGGCCCGGCGCCGGCCGAACCACCCGCAGGTGGACGAGTATGACGACGAAGCGCCCTTCGGCCGGGACAAGGACGGTCGGCCCTATACCGAGGCGGAGTTTGACCAGTCGCTCAATCAGGCGATCCGGGACATCTGGGGGTTGAAGCCGATCAACCCGAAGTCGTACATGCCGTGGGAGATGAAACGGGCACCCGACGGGAGACTGGTGGCGCCGGACGATCCATCCGTCGCATCGAACGATGGGCCGGCCACGCCGGGTGAGCCGGCCGCTGCGAGCGCCGATCCGGCCAACGGTCCCCGCGAGGAGAGCGCCGAGCCTCCGGATGTGGCGGACGGCGCCCCTCTCAGGGCACGGAGCGATGGCGACGAGGAGGACGATGAGCGCGTCGCCGATGACACGTCGCGTCGCGACGTCGGCGACGACATTCGTAGAATCCGATTTGAGGCGAGCGGGGGAAGAGATTCTCGCGCCCGATGGGATTTGTTGTGAGCGTCAGCGGGGCGGGGATTGGCGGAAGACTTCGATGTGAGATGTAGGAAGTGGGATGTCGGATGGGTCGCTTGGCAATTGGTTTTTCGATAGCCGGTAGGTTCATAATTGGTATTTGCGATTCGCAAATGATTTATGAATTTTGTCTTGTTCCTCCTGCCATTCAAGAGTCCAAGACCAATCGGGCGGCAATGGTTCGCAATCTCGGCACTTTGAACAGTGTTGGCTCTCGAACCAACCATAGATATCATCCAGGCTATAGCCCATCATGGTGAAATTGTGTCGTGTACAATGCAAAAACTTGCTACCAGCGGTAGGCAGGCCAATCATCTGCGCAGGAACTCCAGAAACACCGATAGAAACGTAGAAATAACGACACTTTTTCACGACGCGCTCGGGATTCAAATCCCTCAACCCTATGTTGATGATTTGTGCGATCTCATCGTTAGGGTCGGCCAAGTTAACACCTAGGCTTGCTGCTAACTCCCGATACATGGACACATCGTCATCGATGGTAGGGGATCGCTTAAGTACTTCCTCTAATCCATGCTTGTATTCATCAAGCGTTGCTAAGCTCTTTTCGCGCATGTCGCGATCGGCAATGCGCTTCAAAAAAGACACGGCTGTTGCAAATCGTCGATTCCGGTGTAATACATCCCTAGGATTCGCGGTCCGCATATATGCGAGGCTACACAGTATCAGGTCATTCCAGTTCTTAAGTAGGGCCGCTATCTCAACAGATATAGCCGTTCGATAATCTAGCCACGACTCCAGACGTGCGGCGGCTTCATCTGAAGCCACTTCCCTTAGTTCCAAGACATAATTTGCTATGTCGTTAACGGCATAGGCCCAGAGCTGCGGCACTACTTCACAGCATGAGTCCTCAATTGCCACGCCGACAAGGTTGGCGCATAAGCGCAATTCCCGAAGAAGGAGCCGAGTAAGGGGCTGTCTTTGGGCCTCCGTGATATGTCTAGTAAAATCGTTCCCTGTTTGCTTTTGTATTCTAAGACTCATCGATAAGGCGGTGGCGCGATTCACAAAAAAAGCCAATCGGGCCGACCTCAGCATGCATCTGACGTACAGGCGTAGTCGTCTAGGTGTTGGAGTTGTCCGCACGATCCTCAAGAGCCGAAGCATCATGGCGATACGGAATCGAAGATATTGGCCAGAGTCTGCTGGTTCGCCGGCCTCTGCTTCGGCACTGCCGGCGATCCTGGTAATGTTTATTCCTGCCGCGATGCGGATTGCGGGTGTTTCGGTCTTGCTCTCGAGAAGCAGACGGGCTTGATCCAGGGCCTCCTTTCTCTTCTTGTTCTGTATCAACAGTTCTAGCTGCTCGCACTTCAAGGAATCTAAGTGGTCACGAACACGTGAGACTGCATCGTCGAGCTTGTCACCACGAAGCGCAGCAGCGGTGAAGTTGTGAGTCGGGGTATCGATCATCCCAGTGACGAGTAGCCAGTCGGAGGATTGGCGAACAGCGATCATGAAGTCGTCGAAGGTCTGGGGAAGAGCGTTGGAGGCGCAAATGTGAAGAGATATGGTTTGGCGGCCACGCCTTAAGGCGTTTGCATAGGCTGACTCAACCCCAGGGTTCCCCTGAAGCTGACACCAAAAGACAGTCCGGCTGCTTATTTCAACCGCTACCAAGAGGATGGGTATCCGGAGTTCTCTAAGGTAATAAGTCAGTTTGGCGATTGGAAATTTTTCGAGGATTACAGTCTTCCCGTCATTCATGCGCCTTAGAGTATGAGCGCCTTTTTGTTGTATTTTAAAGATGTAGCCGGTTGCTTCGTCTTGATTTGTCGTAAGTTCAACTTCGTAGTCCACGCCGTAATCTTCCTGATCTTCCTGACTTCGGATCGCAAGATTTGGTGGAATGGCTCCAACGAATATTCTGTATGCGGCGCGTGAAAGTTCCTTCGGTGTCATGATCGTTTCTTAATCACGAATGGCTTGCTCTATTGCGTCAGCGACCTTCATGGCTCCCGCAGACCATTCTGAGGCCAAGCGTCCGGCCAGGGACGGCGAGTACCGCGTAACACCCTCGTAGTCAATATCGTGCCAGATGGGAAGTATGCGCTTTCGTCCGTCAGCCAACTCAAGCGCGACTAGGCCGTCTAATTCAGTCTGCGGCCATCGCTTGGCAAAGAAGCGGGGGCTTACGATAACGACACCAAACCGGGACCGGCTGAGGCCGTCGTCGATTCGTTGGCGCAATCTATCGCCAAGCCGAAGTTCTTTATAATCAACCCAGACGCGAAGTCCGCGTCTGAGGAGCTCATCGGTAAGTGGCTTGACGACACTATCTTTGTCTTCGGAGGCATGGGAGACGAAAATGTCATACTCCAAGGGGGCGACGATAGATTTGTGGGTGTGTGCGGAGTTGTTCGAGACGGATTGGTCGGCCTCGGCCCATGAGTAAGCGGAAATGTCTGCCATCATTTGATCATCCAGCGCCGGACTGATTTGGATATCACCTGCGCGGTTTAGTAGCTTTACGTACCCCTTCGCTTCCCAATAGCGGATTGCTTCTATGAAGTCGTCACGGTCGTAAATCCGAGTGTGTGTCTCGGATCCTGCGAGCCGCGAGAACTTGCAAAAGGCCTCGGGAGGGTTCGAATTCAGACAGGATGCTACTACATTGAGAACGTCAAAGCGGCATCTCCGCCGGAACGCATGCGCGTTCTCGCGTTGTGGGTCTTTTGAGTAGTCAGTCGCACCTACCCAGAAAATGTTGTTTTCCGGGACAGCTTGAGCCCCGGACATCACTCTACCTGCAACCAGTATTGCGCATTTCGGTAGCCAGGCCTTTACCTCTGCCAAGTCCGACTCGTTGCGGGACGGAAGTCTTGATACGTCAACAATAACGCATAGTTGGCGCCCTTCCGCATCATCGAAGATTCGCAACAGGGTGCCAAGGCCATAGGCGGTGCCGATTTGAAGGGCTATTGTGAGAGAATCTGGCGTGTCAATTTCAATGCGGCACCACTTCCCTTTTGAAAACATACGTCCCGTAAAGGAGCGGGATGGAAAGCTCGCTCTGGAGATATGGGCCATCGATTTTGAACTCCAGTTTTGCCCGGCCTCTCCTCCGCGATCGTTTCTTGGAACAAAGGTGCCGTTTAGGAGAATATTCTAACGAAAAAGTCCCGAATAGTGGCGATTTTTTGCCAGTTGGAACGCGGGTTGCAGGGCTTGGGGCACCCTGCAAGCGTTCTTGGTTAGGGTGGAGTGGGAGACACGGAATACCTGCTTTTGGCCGGTGCCACCAGCGTCAGTTTTTCGGGCTGAGTACAAGTCCAAGGCTTCTGGTCAGGCGGTCCAGGATATCGGAGCGGAGCGTCCGTTCGCCGGTGAGGAATTCATCGAGGGCCTGCGGCGGGTGAAACCTGCCCCAAAAGCGGAATGCCGTTGGCGATGTGTGTATTCGATCCCTTCGGGATCGAGGAGGATTCTTTGGACGGGTCCAACAGGGGCGTTGCCCCTGCCTACTTTCGATCAGCCCTTCGGGCTGGGGGGAAAATGAGAAGAGACTTGGTGGGTCTGAGACCCAGGGGTTGAAACACCCTGGCAACCAGCGCGCGCCCTACGGGCGGTGTGCGAGGAGGGAAGGGATTCCCGCGAGCGTAGGTGCGAGAAGGGATTCTCGCACCAGCGGACACCGAAGATGCCGGCTGAGAGTCCGCCACGGCCGATCTACGACCGGTGCCACACGGATAGACTCCGGGCTTGCGCCGCGAGGCTCTGATTGAGCGACGTCCGGCACGGGGCACCGGACGCTACACAGTGCCCACGGGCAGGGACGCCCGTGCCACCCCTACACCTTCTGCTTTTCCGCTTCCTGCTCGTGACCGCGTTCTTCCAGGAGGACCTGCTTGCGGGAGAGCTTCACGCGGCCGGTGTCGTCGATGAGGATCACCTTGACGCGGACCGTGTCGCCGATGTTGACCACGTCGGTGACGCGCTGGACGTAGCCGTCGGACAGCTCGCTGATGTGGCAGAGACCGTCCTGACCGGGGGCGACTTCGATGAAGGCGCCGAAGTCCTTCACCGAGGTGACGCGGCCGGTGTAGATCTTTCCGAGGCGGACGCCTTCCGAAATCTGCTCGACCATTTCGTAGGCGGCCTGGGCGCCGTCGGCGTTGTGCGAGGAGATATAGACCGTGCCGTCGTCCTCGATGTCGATCTTGGCGCCGGTCGTCGCTTCGATGTTCTTGATGCCCTTGCCGCCGGGGCCGATGATCTTGCCGATCTTGTCCTGGGGGACCTTGATGGAGAGGAGGCGGGGGGCGTACTTGCTGATCTCGGCCTTGGGCCGGGAGATGCACGAGAGCATTTCCTTGAGGATCTTCATCCGGGCATTCTTGGCCATCTGCAGGGCCTCGCCGATCTGTTTCTGGCTGATGCTGCGGGCCTTGAGATCGAGCTGGACGGCGGTGATGCCCACCTGGGTACCGGTGACCTTGAAGTCCATGTCGCCGAAATGGTCCTCTTCGCCGAGGATGTCGGTGAGCAGCATGTAGCGGTCACCGTCGTGAACCATGCCGATGCTGATGCCGGCGACGGGGTGTTTGATGGGGACGCCGGCGTCCATGAGGGCCAGCGTGCCGCCGCAGGCCGAGGCCATCGACGAGGAGCCATTGGATTCCATGACTTCGGCAACCAGGCGGATGGTGTAGGGGAACTTGTCGGGGCCGGGCAGGACGGCCTGCAAGGAACGCTCGGCGAGATTGCCGTGGCCGATCTCGCGGCGGCCGACGGCGCCGATGCGCTTCACTTCGCCGGTGCAGAACGGCGGGAAGTTGTAGTGCAGCATGAATTTCTTGCTGTATTCCTCGAGGAGATCGTCCACGGTCTGTTCATCGCGAGACGTGCCCAGCGTGGCCACGACGAGCACCTGCGTCTCGCCGCGCGTAAAGAGGGCCGAACCATGCGTCCGGGGGAGGACGCCGACTTCGCAGATGATCTCGCGGATGTCTTCGGGACCGCGACCGTCGGTGCGGCGGCCGTCGTCCAGCACCATCTTGTGGAAGATCCGCTCTTCGATCTTCTGGATTTCTGCGTGGACATCGTTCTCGGTGAAGGGAAGATTCTCCGCGCCCGCGGGTACGAGTTCGGCCTTGATCTTCTTATAGACTTCATCGACCGCGGCATACCGCTCGGCCTTCTTATCCTTCTTCTTGGCCCCCTTGAGGTCGAGGCGCGAGCAGAGTTCCTCGACGCGACTGACCAGCGACGAGTCTTTGGCCGGCGGCGTCCAGGTTTTTTGGACATTGACCATCTCGCCGAGTTCGCGAATCAACGTGACGATCTTCTTGATCTCGTTGAACCCGAAGGCGATGGCGTCGGCGATGGTCTGCTCCGGCAGTTCCATCGCCGCGACTTCGATCATGTTCACGGCATCCTGATGGCCCGCGAGGATGACCTCAATATCGCTCTCCGCGCGCTGGGCGACGGTGGGGTTGATGATGAATTCGCCGTTGATGCGGCCAACGCGAACGCCGGCGGTCGGGCCTTCGAACGGGATCGGGCTGACGGTCAAGGCGGCCGACGCGCCGCACATGCAGAGCACGTCGGCGTCGTTTTCCTGATCGGAGGAGAGGGTCATGCACTGGATCTGGACTTCATTCATGAAGCCGTCGGGAAACAGCGGGCGGATGGGCCGGTCGGTCAGCCGCATTGTCAGAATCTCTTTTTGAGTGGGCCGGGCTTCGCGCTTGAAGAAACCGCCGGGGAACTTGCCCGCCGCGTACATCTTCTCGCGATAGTCCACGGTGAGCGGGAAGAAATCGATGCCTTCCCGGGGTTTGTCGGTGACGACCGTGGCGAGCAGGACCGTCTCGCCGTAGGTGATCAGGGCGGCGCCCGCCGCCTGCTTGGCCAGTTTTCCGGTTTCAATCTTGAGGATTCGACCGCCGATTTCCGCTTCTACGCTATACGTCTTCATAATGGTTGCCTACCTTGCGCCTTCTCCAACACGCCTACACGACACGCTATTACGACACATCACACAAAACACTTGATTACCGCTGATTCGAAACCCGTGACCGGCGCGCGAACCGCAAGGGGGCGGCTTGTGTCGCGCAGCAATCCTCGTAACGGGCTTTTTCTGGGAAAGAGGCCAGCCGACGTGGCGGGAGCCGGTCGCCCCCGCGGATTATTTTCGCAGACCGAGGCTATCAATGATCTTCTGATACTTCTCGCGGTCGGTCTTCGTCAGGAACTTCAGCAGGCTCGATCGAGCGCCGACCATCTTCAACAATCCACGCCGCGACGAATGGTCCTTCTTGTGGGACTTGAGGTGTTCCGTCAGTTGCTGAATTCGACCCGTCAACAATGCGACCTGGACCTCGGGCGAGCCCGTGTCCTTGTCGTGTCGGCGGTAGCCGGTGACCATCGCGCCTTTACTCTCTGCAGTTAACGCCATGACTCTGCAATATCTCCTCTGGTTACGCCATCCGGCGTCACCTCGCACGCCCACACTACAATCCAGTTACGATAATGGAAAACTGACCGGCCCGCAACCATGCTATAAAATACGACGGGATAACGATTTACGGATGGGCGTCGTCAGCGCGGCATCTCCGGATCGATGAATTCGCCGCCCAATAGTTCGCATGCCTTCTCCATCATCCGGTCGAGGCTGAAGGGCTTGCTGAGGTATTCATCGACGCCGAGGTGTCGAGCATACAGCTCGTGTCGCTTGCCTTCGTTCGCCGTGATCATGATGACAAAGGGTCGAGTGCCGGAGTCCTTGTTGGGCTTGATCGACTCCATGACCAGGAATCCGCTGCGCCTGGGCATCATCATGTCCAGGACGATCAGATCGGGGTCCAGTCGTTTGGCCATGTCCACGGCCTTGTTACCGTCGTTGGCCGTGTTCACTTTGGCCCCCGCCGCCTCGAAGGCCATCTTGACGGTGGTCAGGACATCGGGATCGTCGTCCACGACCAGAATGGAACGACCGTCGAGTTTCGCTGGCATGATGAATCTCCGCTTGAGGCGACCGGCCTTTGGGGGATGAAACGCTCCGAGGTAAAGCCGTTTGGCCTGAAAAGTATAGGACTGCGAGGGCCCCGGAGCAAGCCGCCCGTGGCACGCCGCAGACTTCCCGGTCATGATATCGAGGGATGTCTTTCGTTAACACCCAGCCCCAGGATATTTTCCGCGGCCACGGAGAACGCGTGGCCCGATCAATGGCTCTGGCCTTGGCGCTGTCGACCTGCGGCTGCCCCTCCTTGTCAACGCTTCCGACACAGGCCCCGGTTCTGGAGATGACCGAGGAGGCCGGCGGGCAGGCCTATTTGCTCTATGTCCCCAGCACCTATAGCGAGAGCCGGGCGTGGCCACTCGTGGTGGTCTGTCACGGAACCTGGCCGTATGACACGCCAGAATTGCAGATGCGTGAGTGGGCGGGATTTGCTCAGAACAACGGGATCATCGTCGCCGCGCCCAAACTCGCCGGAACCAAAGGCGATTTCCCGCCTCCGCCGGAAAAGCAGATCGTCCTGCAACGCGAAGACGAACGCACCATTCTTTCGGTTGTCGCCACGCTCAAACGGCGCTATCGCATCGCCGAGGAGCAGGTCTTCATGACCGGCTGGTCGGCCGGCGGATACACCATCCTGCACACGGGTCTGCGTCATCCGGAAGTCTTCCGCGCGCTGATGATCCGGCAGGGCTCCTTCGACGAGCGTTTCATGGATGTCCCGGCGGATCGGCTGGATCGCTGGCAGGCGATCAAAGTGGTCTATGGAACGACGGATGTGCTGCGCGACCAGACCAAGGCGAGCATCCAATGGCTGCGCGACCAGGGGCTGTATGTCGATGAAGAGGAGATCAGCGGCACCCATCGGCGGATCGATCCGCAGATTCCGTGGAAATACTTCAAGTCGGTCGCAAAGGAACGACTGTGGATTCAGCTTCGCATCAGCGTTCCCGACCCCGACGAGCCCCTGTCCATTCGCTTCGATCTGACGGCCGTGCCGCCGGTCGTCAAGCAAAAATGGTTCTTCGGCGACGATGAGGAGTCGTTCGAGGCGTCGCCGACGCACACCTACGCCAAGCCGGGCCGATACGAAGTGACCGTCAATGCGGCGCTGAAATCGGGAAAGAAGTACAGCCGCAAACGGACGATCAGCGTCGGGCGGTTTGTGGACGATTGACGGCGCGCGGATAGGCTTGGACCACAGGACATGATCGCATTCTGGTTGTTTCTGGCAGTGCTATTTGAGGTCGGCTGGGCCGTCGCGATGAAGCTGTCGCAGGGTTTTTCGAAGCTGGGGCCGACGATCGCCACGATCGTCATGTATCTGCTCAGCGTCCTCTTTCTGGCATTGGCAACGAAACGGATGGACATCGGCGTAGCCTACGCAATCTGGGCCGGCTCGGGGGTGGCCCTCATCGCCATCGCGGGCATGGCCTATTTCAAAGAGCCGGCCAGCGCGATGAAGATCGCTTCCATTGCGGTCATCGTCGTCGGTATTGTGGGCCTGCAAGTTTCAAGCGGCGGTCATTGACGATCGCCCGCTGCCTGATTCTTCCGTTACGAGTCTTACGCAAGCCAAAATTTCAGGATAAACTTTGTCAGACTGAAAGAAGCCGGTCGGGTGAATTTCGAATGACACTCGCGATTGGAGCAAATCTGGGTCCGTACGACGTCCCCGCGCTATTCAGCGCGGGAGTTCGGAGAGCTCCATCGCGCGGGAAAAGGTTGTTCTTGGCCGATTAGTTCCGCCGATTCGCAGTCGGAGTTTCATGGAGCCCTGTGATGACGATTCAATCGCCGCGGACGAAGGGCGAGCATGAACGATTCGCGAATTTCGGCCGCGAAGTGTATAGGGACCAGTCGAAGTGGGTGCCGCCGGATTCGGAGCACATTGTCGCCCAACTTTCTGGTTGTTTTCCCGGTGCCGATCAGACGCAGTATGAGGCATTCTGGGTTCTCGACACCAAGGGAAGAATTCTCGCCACTGTTGCGGCGGTTGTCAGTGAGTCGTTTAACCGCCACTGGAAAGAGGCTATCGGCCATCTGGCGTACTTTGAGGCGCTACCGGGGCACGATGAGGCCGGTACCGCCGTCCTGCGGGCGACCTGTGATTGGCTGCGCGAGCGCGGCTGTCGGGCGGCACGGCTGAGCTTTTTTCCCGGCTGGCAGTTTCCGCTCACAATCGACGCGTACGATGCGGTGCCGACTTTTCTGCATGCGATGAATCCACCGCGCTATCACTCGATCATCAAGAATGCGGGTTTTGCGACGGAGCGTAGCCTCGTCGAGTATCGGATCGCCTTCACGGATGACCTCGCCGCGGAATATCGTCGGATGATCGACAAAGCGGGCAGCGCGGGCGTGGAGCTGCGCTCGTGGAACTTTGCACGACTGGACCAAGAGACGGCGCGATTCTGCGAGATCAACAACGAATGCTTCGCGCGGCATTGGGGCATCCCACAATTCACCGTTGAAGAGCTATCGGGGCTGACGGTCGGCCTCAGAGATTTCCTGGTCGCCGACTTCACGGGCTTCGCCGAGGTGGGCGGGGAGATCGTGGGCTACGTCTATGCGACTCCCGACCTCAATCAGGCGTTCCATGCGATGAAGGGTAAGGACCCGGCGGCGGACGCCGACGAGTTTCAGCGAAGACTTGGCAAGACTGATCACGGGATGCTGCTCATCATCGGCGTGCGTAAGCCATGGCGCGGGCGGGGCATCAACCTGGCGCTCGCCGCGCGATCCTATCTGGCGATGATCGATCGCGGCTACAAGAGCGCCAGCTACACGCTCGTATTGGATGACAACTGGCCGTCGCGTCGAACCGCGGAGAAACTGGGCGGCCAGGTGGCGAGGAATTTCGTCGTCTATCGCCGCGAGATAGATGGGCCGGCGGAGCGTGAGAAGCAATGAGCCTTGCCGCCGGTACGAAGTTGGGTTCCCACGCAGTAATCTCGTCTCTCGGAGCGGGGTGGAAGGGCGAGGTTTGGTGCGCGTGGGACACGCGCCTTGGTGAATGAAGTGTTTCAGAAGACAAGGCGAACGAGGTAAGGAGCCGCTTCTATGAAAGTGCTCGGTCGAGTGGAGAGCGTCTGGCGCTACCCCGTGAAAAGCATGGGCGGTGAGCAGCTTCGGGAGGTCTTTGCGGGCTTTCCGGGCGTGTATGGCGATCGTGCGTATGCCCTTCACAGTTCCGCCGCCATCAGGGGATTTCCGTATTTCACGGCGCGAGAGCAGTCACAGATGCTGCGCTATCGGGCGACCTATCGGCACAGTGAGCGGATGGCGATGCCACCCAATTTGGCAGAGGCCGAGGCACTCGGACCGGGGGTCACTCCGTTGTACGCGGCCCCCGCCGATTGGAGTGTCGACGTGGTGACACCCTCGGGGGAGGTCTTGGCCGTCGAAGATCCGCGGCTGATCGAATATCTCCGCGATGGCGGACAAGAGGGCCTGGTCCTGTCGTTGATGCGGTCCGAGCGTGCCCTCACCGATTGCCGCCCGGTTTCGTTGATTTCGATGCAGTCGGTGCGACAATTGAGCGAAGAAGTCGGCGTGGAACTGGACAAGCTTCGTTTCCGCGCCAACTTCTACATCGACTTGGCGCAAGGCGAGGGGTATTCCGAGGATGCGTGGATCGGCCGTAGGCTGCGGATCGGCGCCAAGTTGGAGATCATGGTGCTGGACCGCGATCCCCGCTGCAAATTAATAACGCTGGATCCCGATACGGGGCAATCCAATCCCAACGTACTGCGATGCGTCGCCAAGGAGCACGGGGGGACCGCCGGAGTGTATGCAGTGGTGCTGGTGGAGGGCGCGGTGCGGACCGGGGATGAGTTGGTACTGCTGGAGTAGCCCACCCTTTTCGGTTGTCTGTGGTCAGTTGGTGAAAGGGATAATAAGAGTCGCCCATGGTCCTGGCTAAAGGAACCCAATTCGGTCCCTACGAAATCCTGGCCCCCCTCGGCGCTGGGGGCATGGGCGAGGTCTGGCTGGCTCGGGACACGCGGCTCGATCGGGACGTGGCGATCAAGGCGCTGCCGGCGCATCTGACAATGGATGCTGACCGGCTTTCGCGGTTTGAGCGCGAGGCGAAGATTGTTGCCTCGCTGAACCACCCGGGCATCGCGGCGGTGTATGCACTGGAAGAGGTCGGCGGGAAGAAGCTGCTGGTGATGGAGTACGTCGACGGCGAGACGTTGGCCGCGCATTTGAAACGCGGTCCCTTGCCGGTCGATGAAGCGCTATCGATCGCCGTCCAGATCGCGGAGGCCCTGGAAGCGGCCCATGAAAAGGGCGTTATCCATCGCGACCTGAAGCCTGGAAACGTGATGATCACGTCCGAGGGCAAGGTCAAAGTTCTTGACTTCGGCCTGGCGCGCTCGGCGGACGGCACGCCTTCATCGACGAATTTCTTTGGCAGTCCCGATTCTCCGACCGCTACCTCGCCCGCGGTCATGCACTCGCCCACGATTCCCGGGGCGATCATGGGGACGGTGGGGTATATGTCGCCCGAGCAGGCCCGCGGCAAACCAGTGGACAAGCGGTCCGACATCTTTTCCTTCGGGTGCGTGCTTTACGAAATGCTCGCCGGGGCGCAGCCGTTTCAGGGCGAGACCGTCGCGGATTCGCTGGGGGCGATCCTGCACAAAGAGCCCGACCTGTCGCGCCTGCCGGCCAGTACGCCGCCGAATGTGCGGCGCGTGCTGACGCGATGCCTCGCCAAGGACAAGCACCTTCGTCTGCACGACATTGCCGACGCCCGGCTGGAGCTGGAGTCGGCGGAGACAGAGCAATCTGGCCCCGCCGGGTCGGCGCCGGCGAAATCCCAGAAAGGGCTCGTCGCCCTGTCCTTCTGCCTTGGCGCTCTGGTGGTTGCGGGGGCAGCGTGGATGCTGAGCCGCGCCGCTCCCCCGGCGCCTCGGCCGGTCACCCGGTTTGCATGGACCGACATCGGCATGCCGGTCGACGCATTTCAGGGCATCGCGCTTTCGCCGGATGGGCGGCAGCTGGTGTCCAGGGCGATCGGCGACGACGCTCGCGAGCGGTTGCACCTTCGCTCCTTCGACTCGTTCGAGTCCAAGGCGCTGCCAGGCACTGATCTGGGGTGGATGCCCACTTTCTCGCCGGATGGCGAACGGGTCGCCTTTTACTCCGTGGGCGGCATCAAGACGATCACGCTGGCCAGCGGCGCGGTGAGACAGATGGCGCAGATCAACTGGGGCGGTTACTCGGGCGCGGTCTGGATGCCGGATGGGGGCATCATCTTCGCCGGTTCGACGAAACACTTCGGGCGGGTGAGCCCCATGAGTGCCCAAGTGGAAACCCTCGACGTAAAGGGTCTTGGGGAAGGCGAGTTCGTCTTCGCCCCGTCGGCGCTGCCGGGCGGTGAAGCGCTGCTCTGCGGCGTGAGCAATGGGTCCGCCTTCAACGTCGCAGTTTTCGACATCCGCGAGCGCACCCTCACCCAGCTCGCGGAAGACGGCTTCACGCCGACCTACTCATCCACCGGACATGTCCTTTATCAGCAGGGGCAAAGCGGTCCGTTGATGGCTTTGCCATTCGATGCGAAACGTCGAGCGGCCACGGGTCCACCGATGCCGGTTGTCTCGGACATGGCGACGCGGGTGAGCTACCAGGTGCGGCTGTTTGCCATTGCTGAGAACGGCACGCTGGCATACATCCCCAAGAGCAGCCAGTTGGAAAACGGGGCGCTCAACTGGGTCGACCGCAACGGCGTGGAGAAGCCCATCTTCCAAGTCCCCCGCATGATTGACTCGCCGCGACTCTCGCACGACGGCCGGCGAATCGCCTTCCGCGCCCCGGCGCCGGAATGCAACGTCTGGATGCATGACGTAGAGAGCGGCGTTACCACCAAGATCACCCACGAGGGCGACAACCACGGGCTGGCCTGGTCCCACGACGACGCCCGGATGCTCTTTTGCCGGCTCCAGGTACCGAACCAATGGGGCGTGATGGCCACGGCGGTTAATGGAACCGGAGAGGTGGAACCGCTTTCGCCGCCCTCTATACCGCGCGGGTTTGTTTCCTCCATCTCTCCGGACGGCCAATGGGTCCTGGTCGACGGTGGAATGCAGGCGGGCGCGGAAGACGTGTACTTGGTGAACATTCAGGACCGCAGCGTAAAGCCCCTGCTGAACTCGCGGCACGTGGAACGGGCGGCCGCCTTTTCGCCGGACGGCCGCTACATCGCCTTCGTCTCGGAAGAGTCTGGACGAGGGGAGATCCATGTGCAGAGCTTTCCCAAGGCCGACGAGCGCCACCAGGTGTCCACGGATGGCGGGTACGATCCCGTCTGGTCACGAGACGGAAAAGAGCTGTTCTTTCGCGCAGAGCGGAAGATGATGGCTGCGGAGGTCTCGACAAACCCGAGCTTCACCGCCGGTCGTCCGCATGTGCTCTTCGAGACGCGCAATTCCTGGCTCGGCTCCTCGGGGCTGGCCAGTTACGATGTCAGCGCCGATGGGCAGCGCTTTGTCATGATACGCGAGCGATCTCCCCAAGGCGGCGCGGGCATCCACGTCGTGCTCAACTGGTTCGAGGAACTCAAGGCCCTGGCCCCGAAGGAAGCACGATAAATGGCGTTAGTGACCGGCACAAAACTCGGCCCCTATGAAGTTCTCGCGCCGCTCGGCGCGGGCGGAATGGGCGAGGTCTATCGCGCGAAAGATACGCGGCTGGAACGCGACGTGGCGATCAAGGTGCTGCCGGAGGCGTTAGCGACCGACAAGGAGCGGCTGCTCCGCTTCGAGCGCGAGGCGCGAACGCTGGCGACGCTGAGCCATCCCAACATCGCCGCGATCTACGGATTCGAGGAACAGGACGGCCAACGCCTCTTGGTGATGGAATTGGCCGACGGCGAGACGCTGGCCGAGCGGCTGGGGCGAGGACCGCTTCCGATCGAAGAAGCGCTCGACACGGCCCGGAAGATCGCCGAGGCCCTTGAGGCGGCCCACGAGAAAGGCATCGTCCACCGCGACCTGAAACCCGCCAACGTGAAGCTCGCGCCGGACGGAAGCGTAAAAGTCCTCGATTTTGGTTTGGCCAAGGCCCTGCTCGGTGACGGGAGCTCGGCCCCGTCCCATTCGCCCACGGAGCTGGCGCACTCCCCGACCCTCACCGGCGAGTTCACCCGGCCGGGCGTCATACTCGGAACCGCGGGCTACATGAGTCCCGAACAGGCCCGGGGGCGATCCGTCGACAAGCGCACGGACATCTGGGCGTTCGGATGTGTGCTCTTTGAATGTCTGTCGGGCGCGAGGCTTTTTGCGGGCGAGACGGCGACCGACTCGATCGGGGCTCTCCTGCACAAAGAGCCGGAATGGGCCCTGCTGCCTCCGAGTACGCCGCCGACGATTCAGCTTCTCCTGCGCCGTTGCCTGGCGAAAGACCGGAACAAGAGACTTCGTGACATCGGCGATGCGCGGATCGAGCTGGAGAACGTCCTGGCCGATCCGACCTCCTCCATGCTCCGGCTCGGTGACGCCGCGCTCTCCGCCGCCGTCGCGTCCGGTAGACGGCGTGCGTGGCGGCGTGGCCTTCCCTGGGCGCTCTGTACTGTTCTGATCGCTGCGCTGGGCGCCTTGTGGTTCACAACACGACCGAAGACTCCGCCGGTCATGCGCTATTCCCTGGCCATTCCCGAATCCCAGGCCTTGGCGGGGTCGCGCTGGCCGATGATGGATATTTCACCCGACGGGACGAAGATCGTCTTTGTAGGCCGCAACGAATCGGGGCGGCGCTTGTATTTGCGTCTCCTCCATCAACTGGAGGCCACGCCGCTGGCGAACACGGAGGACGCCGTTAGCCCATTCTTTTCGCCGGACGGCGAATGGATTGCGTTCGCCCAAAAGGGCAAGCTGCGAAGGATTTCGGTCCTGGGCGGCCCCGCCACGACGATTTGCGACGCTGTGGAATTTCGCGGAGGAAGCTGGTGCGCGGACGGGACCATTGTCTTCGCGCCGGACCGGAACTCGGGCATCTGGCGGGTTCCCGCTGCGGGAGGCGAGCCTCTCAAGCTCACCGACGCCGGAAGAGGTCAAGGGTCGCCGTCTCATCGCTGGCCGCAGCTTCTTCCGGACGGCAAGTCCGCGTTGTACACGGCAACGGCCAAGAACGATGACTACACCGCCGCCAAAATCGTCGCGCTCCGTCTTGATACTCTTGAACAGAAAGTCATTGTCGAGGGAGGCACGTTCGCCCGGTACGTCCCCACCGGTCATATCGTCTTCGGCCGATCGGGGACCCTGATGGCCCTCCCCTTCGACGCCGAGAAATTGGAAGCAACCGGATCGCCCATACCGGTGCTGGAGGGAGTTTCCGGATTCCCGCCCATGGGCAGCTATCAATTCGCTTTTTCGCAAACCGGGACTTTCTACTATCTTCCCGGTTCAGTACGCGGGGCCGAAGACCTGCCGATCTGGATCGATCGGGAGGGAAAGGAAACGCCCATCTCTCAGCAGAAGCGGGATTTCGGCACCGTACGGCTCGCGCCGGACGCGACCCGTCTCGCGGCGGAGATTCTCGAGAGCTCCAATGCGGATATCTGGATTCTGGAGATCGAGCGGGACAGCTTCATGCGCTTGACGGTCGACGAGGCGACGGATCGATTTCCCCTGTGGAGCCCGGATGGGAAATGGATCGTCTTTGCTTCCGAGCGCGGGTCGTCCAATATGAATCTCTTTCGCCAGCCGGCCGATGGCACCGGGGACGCTGAACGCCTCACCACCAGCGACAATCGCCAGATTCCGAATTCGTTCTCGCCGGATGGGTCGATCCTGGTGTTCAGTGAGTTCAACCCCAAGACCGACACCGACATCATGTACGTCCGGCTGGACGGCGAGGAGCGAAAGCCGGAGGTGTTTCTGGCCACGACTTTTACGGAGTTGGGGCCGACACTGTCTCCCGATGGGAAATGGATCGCCTATGTCTCCAACGAGTCGGGGGAATTTGAAATCTACGTTCGCCCCTTCCTTCGACCGGGGGCCAAGGTGAAGCTATCAACGGGACGGTCTTTTTCTCCGAAGTGGTCTCCCGATGGAACTGAAATCTTCTACCGCTATGACGAGAAAATCATGTCCGTGTCCGTTTCGGTTCAGGATGACACGCTCCGCGCCCAGAATCCCCGGCTGCTTTTTGAGGTCAACGGGAGCACCTTCGGCGGACCCGCGGATGTCGCTCCCGACGGAAACCGCTTCCTGTTCCTCCGTACGGCAGGTGACGTGAACGAGCAATCGCAGCAGCCGACGGTCGTCGTGAACTGGTTCGAAGAACTCCAATCCAAAATGCGGGTAGGTAAGGAATGATGTCACTTTCGCCCGGCGCACAGCTTGGCCCTTACCGAATCGAGTCACCCCTCGGCGCGGGGGGGATGGGCGAGGTGTACCGCGCAAAGGACACTCGACTCAATCGCGATGTGGCGATCAAGGTCTTGCCGTCGCATCTGTCGGACAGCCCGGAAGTGAAAGAGCGCTTCGATCGGGAGGCGAGGGCGATTTCGCAGCTAACGCATCCGCACATTTGCACGCTCCATGACATCGGCCATCAGGACGGCATCGACTATTTGGTGATGGAGTTGCTCGAAGGCGAAACGCTGGCCCGGCGGCTCGAGAAGGGGCCGCTACCGCTGGAGCAGACGCTCAAGATTGGCTCTGAAATCGCCTCAGCGCTGGAGCGGGCCCATCGTAGCGGCGTCGTTCATCGCGATCTCAAGCCCGGCAACATCATGCTCACCAAGACCGGGGCCAAGCTTTTGGACTTCGGATTGGCCAAGTCCGCCTCGGTCCTCGAAGGGGACACGTCCGGCCTGACCGTGACGAAGCCGCTGACCAGCGCCGGGACGCTGCTCGGCACGTTTCAATACATGGCCCCCGAGCAGTTGGAGGGCCGCGAGGCAGATGCACGGACAGATTTGTTCGCGTTCGGCGCGGTACTTTATGAAATGGCCACAGGCAAGCGGGCGTTTGAAGGCAAGAGCCAGGCAAGCCTGATCTCTTCGATCATGTCTTTGCAGCCGGCGCCGATCTCCCAGGTCCAGCCCATGACCCCGCCGGCCCTGGATCAACTGGTGAAAATGTGCCTGGCGAAGGACGCAGACGACCGAATCCAGACGGCGCACGACGTGCTTTTGCACCTGCGCTGGATTGCCGAAGGCGGGTCGCAGGCCGGGCTGCCGGCGCCGCTGATCGCGGCGCGGAGGCGGAGTCATCGCCTCTGGTTGGCGAGCACGCTCGTGCTGCTGGCCGTGTGCCTGGGGCTGGCCGTGCTTGCCTTTCGACGTGGTGAAAGCGAACCGGTCGTCATTCGCTCGTTCATCCCGCCACCGGAGGGTGCGAGTTTTATCACCGTCGGCGATCAGGCCGGACCGTCGGTCATATCGCCGGATGGAACGACACTGGCCTTCACAGCCGCAGGCGGGGATGGAGTGATCAGGCTCTGGGTGCGCCCGCTCGCCGTCGCTACGGCGCGGGCATTACCTGGAACCGAGGAGGCGTCCTTCCCCTTCTGGTCGGCGGACAGCCGCTCGATCGCGTTCTTTGTTCCCGAGAAGATGCGGAAAGTGGACATGACCGGCGGACCGCCGATGACCCTGTGCAATGCCCCGGCTGGCCGCGGTGGTACATGGAGCCGCGACGGCATCATTCTGTTTGCGCCGGACTTTCGAAGTCCGATCTGCCGGGTACCGGCCACGGGCGGTTCCCCGGAGGCTGTAACTCGCGTCGACGAAACCAAACACACCAGCCATCGGTGGCCATCGTTCTGTCCGGACGGCCGGCACTTTGTGTACCTGGCCATTGCCCATGGCGCGGCCGAAACGCAGGACAACGCGCTGCTTTATTTTTCTTTGGACGGCGGAGAACCTCAGCTTGTCTTGAACACGAGTTCCAACGCCGAAATCGCGTCGAATCGGCTGCTCTTCCTGCGGGAGAACTCGCTGTTGGCGGCGCCCTTCGACGCGGCGACCGGCCGGATTGTGGGCGAGCCTGCCGTCATCGCGGCGGGCGTCACCAACGACTCATCGGTCTGGCGCGGAACGTATTCAAGTTCGCAGAACGGCATCCTGGCGTTTCATTCCGGCCAAGCCGGTGGAGGACAGAACCTGGTGCGCCTGGACCGATCCGGCAAGGAACTGGGCCGCGTGGGCGAGCCTGGCGAATTCGCGTCGGTGCGGATCGCGCCGGATGGCAAGCGGGTCGCGACTTCGCACGTCGGGCCCACGACGGATGTCTGGGTTTACGAGATCTCCCGCGGCGTGAAGACGCGACTTTCCTTCGAGACCGGCGGGTCAAACTTGACTCCGTGTTGGTCGCCGGACGGACGCAGCATCGCGTACGGCAACATCTTCCTGGCCAGGAGGGACGTTGCCCCCATGCTCATTCGGCGGCCATCCGAAGGCGGCGAGGCCGAGGAGTTGTATAAATCAAAGGACGAAAAGTGGCCGTCCGATTGGTCCCGGGACGGCAACTACCTCCTCTTCTCGCTCGGGCGATACATCGGCGGCAAGCCCTGCGACATCTGGGTCTTGCCGCTGACCGGTAAGCGCGAGCCTTTCGTTTTCCTGAAGACGCCGTTTGAGGAGGACGACGCCCGGTTTTCACCCGACGGCCGATGGGTCGCTTATACATCGGATGAGTCCGGTCGCAATGAGGTCTATGTCGCCCCATTCCAGCCGCCTGGCACGAGCAGTGCTCCCGCGGGAAAGCCGGCGCGCGCCGGTAAATGGCAACTGTCGTCGGCGGGCGGCGCCAATCCGGCATGGCGGTTCGATGGGAAGGAAGTGTTCTATATTGCCGCGGACAGGAAGCTCATGGCGATCGAGGTCAACGGGGAGGGCGAAAGTATTGAAATCGGCAGCGCGACGGCGTTGTTCACTACGAACTCACCCGCGGGAGGCGAGCCTTTCGACGTGTCAGCCGACGGACAGTGGTTTGTCGTCAACAACAGCACTACCACAGGTTCGGCTCCGATTAATCTCGTGACCAACTGGCCGGCGGAGCTAAAGAAACCATGAGCTTTTCAACCGGCGCGAAGCTCGGCCCCTATGAAATCGTCGCACCCCTCGGCGCCGGCGGGATGGGCGAGGTCTGGCGCGCGAAGGACACGCGGCTGGACCGCGACGTGGCGATCAAGGTGCTGCCGGAGGCGATGGCCGGCGACAAGGAGCGGCTTCTGCGGTTTGAGCGCGAGGCGCGGCTCCTGGCGTCGCTGAGCCATCCGAACATTGCAGCGATTCACGGTTTCGAACACCTCGACGGCCGGCACCTGCTTATCATGGAGTTTGTCGACGGTCCCACGCTCGCGCAACGACTCACGTCGGGACCGCTGCCCGTGGATGAAGGGCTGGATGTCGGCGTCAAGATTGCCGAGGCCCTCGAGGCAGCGCATGAAAAAGGCGTCATCCACCGCGACCTCAAGCCAGCGAATATCAAAATCACGCCGGAGGGCAAGGTCAAAGTACTGGACTTCGGTCTGGCCAAAGCCCTCGCGGAAGAATCCGGCGGTTCGAGCGTGGCCGATTCGCCGACGATCACGGCGAATTACACGCGGCCGGGTGTCGTCCTGGGCACGGCGCCGTACATGTCGCCTGAACAGGCCCGCGGCAAGTCGCTCGACAAGCGCACCGACATCTGGTCGTTTGGGTGTGTTCTCTACGAGATGCTCACGGGCGGTCGGCTTTTTGACGGCGAGTCGAGCAGCGACATCATTGCACGGATATTGGAGCGTGATCCGGATTTTTCGACATTGCCACCGAAGGTACCGCCGCGCGTCCGGGAGCTGTTGAAGCACGCATTGGAAAAGAACCCCAGGCGGCGCTTGCGCGACATCGGCGACGCCGTGCTGGAGCTCGAAGCGTCCGTCACGAACCGGGAGTGGTCGACGACCGCCATCAACGTCGCGGCGACTTCCTCCCGGGGGTTCGGGCGCCGCGCCGCCGCCATCGCGGCCCTTGCCGCCACCATTGCTCTCGCGGCCTATGCGGGTTGGCAATGGGGCGGTCGGTCGAGACCGCGAGGCTCCGGCGCCCTGGCAGGCAACTTCGTGAAACTCACGGACCAACAAGGCATTGAGTCTCACCCGGCCCTCTCTCCCGACGGAAAGATGGTGGTTTACGTCGCCTTTGACGGCGACGATCTGGACATCTTCGCGCTCCGCGTTGGCGGGTTGAATCCGCTCAATCTCACCCGGGACTGCGCCAAGGACGACACGCAGCCCGCATTCTCCCCGGATGGGACGCGCATCGTCTTTCGCTCCGAACGTGACAGTGGAGGGTTGTTCGTGATGGGGGCGACCGGCGAATCGCCCCGCCGGCTGACGGACTTCGGCTTCGATCCCAAGTGGTCGGCTGATGGTCGGCATGTCGCCTTTGCGACGGAGGGCGTCTTCGACCCGCTTTCGAGAAATTCAACCAGTTTGCTCTGGTCCGTGGATGTTTCCAGCGGCGAGAAAAAGAAACTCACCGAGACCGACGCCGTTCAACCGTGCTGGTCTCCACACGGTCTGCGAATCGTCTATTGGTCGGTCTGGAAAAAGGGCGGGCAGCGGGACATTTACAGCATTCCAAGTTCCGGCGGCGAACCCGTGGCCTTGATGGACGATCCCGCGACGGATTGGTGTCCGGTCTGGTCGCCGGACGGTCGGTTCATCTATTTTTGCAGCGACCGCGGGGGAAGCATGAACATCTGGCGAAGGGCCGTTGACGAACAAACGGGCCGGCCACAAGGGGACTGCGAGCCCGTCACGTCGGGCGTGACCATTTTCGCCCAGCCCAGCCTGACTTCCGACGGCCGGCAGATGGCCCTGACGTCTGTGACGTTGACCGCGAATATTGAGCGAGTGGGCCTCAACCCCAAAGAAGGAGCCGTCGTCGGCGCGCCGGAGACGGTTTCGCGATTTACCGGAATCCTGTCTTATCCCGACGTTTCGCCGGACGGAGAATGGATCGCCTGCGTCTCCGCGGACAATCTCATCCTGCTGCGGAGCGACGGGAGCGAGCGGCGGCAGTTGACCAGCGATGCCTACAAGGATCGCGGGCCCTCCTGGTCACCTGACGGGAAGCGCCTGGCGTTCTACTCGGATCGCAGCGGACGGTACGAGATTTGGACTGCGAATCCGGACGGCAGCAACCCGACGCAGCTCAGCCACACGACCGGGCGATCCGTCGCGTTCCCCCAGTGGAGCCCTGACGGGAAACGCCTGTTCTTCTCGAACGACGATCGAATTGTGATCATGGATCCGAATCGACCGTGGGCGGAACAGTCGGCGCAGGTCATTTCCACGATGGAACCGCCGAACGCAATGACGGCGTCGTCCTGGTCGCCCGATGGCAAATCCTTCGCCGGCAGCATCTACGACACGGAGAGCGGCTCGAACGAGGGCATCGGCGTCTATACGATCGAAACCAAATCGCTCCGGCGGATCGCGGAGAAGGGCGAGTTTCCCAAATTCTTAAGCGATGGGCGGCGACTCGTTTTCTTAAGGAACGACGAGTTAATGCTGGTCGAGATCGACGGCGGAGCCCCCCGGACGCTCCTGTCGATTGCACCCGACCGGTTGGATACGAACGGCATGAGTCTGCCCCGTGACGACTCCGCGATCTACTACACGCGGCACAGGATGGAAGCCGACGTCTGGCTGATTGAGCTTCCGTAGTGCTGCAAGCTCATTCGGCGCGCCGGCTTGTCCCTGGTTAATCGTGACTAACGACTCGAACCCGAGGCCCATACTCGCCGTCGCGATCGGGTAGATCCCGGAGCCTGGAGGCGATGAAGTTCTGGAGAGCCAGATTGTCGTCAATGTCCAGATGGCCGAGATTCCATTTGACATCATTGTGAATGACCGTGCGGGTGTTACCGAGATCGGGCAGGACCGGAACACTGTTACCAACCGGCACCGGAGACATGAAGTTGTAGCATTGGCGCACGTTGGGGGGGATCGTCAGCGGAAACCGGGGGTCGAAGAGGAACAGGTAATCGACGTCAATGCCGCGGCGATTGAGCGCGCGGGCGATTTCGATGGCGTGGTCGGCGCCCGCCGAGTGCCCGATGATCGCCTTGCACGGAAGTTCATTGTCGTCGCGAGCGCTGGCCAGCGTCATCCAGTTCGCATAGGAGGTGACGATGGTGGGATGGCCCTCGCGCTGAAGCCGCGCGGCGAGTTCGTCCATGCCCTTGGAGAACACTTCACCGGCGACGCCGCGAAGGATAATGACGGCATCGGGCTGCTCGGCGAGCGCGATTCCGTCGGAGGTTCGCGGTTTCGCGCAGCCGATGAGGAGCAACGGGACGGTGAAAAATACAGCGGCGGTTCGGACGTGAGAAAAGTCTGGCGTTTTCATGGCATATCTCCTGAAAGATTTTATCCGCGGCCGCCAGTAACGCGCGCGGCATCCACGACGATAAAACTCAGGTAATCGCCTTAATTCCGTCTTAAGAATGTGAAATAACGTCATTTGATTATTCGATCGGCGCTTCGCGCGGGGCGCGGATGTCGTGGCGGATGGAGTGGTACAGCGCCGCGCCTGTCAATCCGAAGAGCAAACACGCGGTCCATAACGCGCCGGAGCCCAGGTGCTTGAGGATTTGCCCGCCGACCGGTGAGCCGACCATGAGCGCGCTGGCGAAGGACATCGTGAAGACGCCCATGTAGGTGCCGCGCAGCGACTTGGGGGCCAGGTCGGCGACCGTCGTCTGCATGTAGGGGGACTGCATCATCTCGCCAATCGTCCAGACCACGACCGTGAATACAAATTGCCACCCCGTGACAGCGAGACCGGTAAGGCCGAAGCCGACGGCGGTGATGACAGCGCTGACGACGAGGACCGCCTCCCGGCGGAAGCGAAGCAAATAGGTCGTAAAGGGCAGTTGCACCAAGACGATCAGCGCGGCGTTGACCGAGACGATCTGGCCGTAAGCTCTGGGTCCAAATCCGAGCGAGCCCAGGTGCAACGGCAGCGTCGTGTGGGACTGCATGTAGGTGATGCCGATCAGGTGCGTCGCCAGGCAGAAGATCACAAAGGGGCGATCGCGGAGGATGCGCAGGGCCGTGGCGCCGATGGAGAGGTGCTCGCCCGGGGATTCGTGGTGCGAGGGTTCCCCGGCAGCCGCAGCGGCGCTGCGCTTCGGCAGCGTTTCGCGGATGGCCATGAAGAGAATGGCCGCGTAGGCCGAACTGGTCAGGGCATCGCCGTAAAAGAGCCATTGATAGGAGTATTCGGCGATGTATCCGCCGACGAGGGGAGAGATAGCCATGCCGAGGTTGACGGTCACATACATCAGCCCGTAGGCGGCGGGCCGCCGGACCGGTTCGACGATGTCGGCGATCATGGCCGCGGCCGCGGGGCGGTACATGTCGCTGATGAAAGCAAAAAGAAAGATCGCCGTGATAATCGCCCAGGGCGACGTCAGGCGACCGAAGAACATCAGGATGGCCGAGGCCCCCAGCAGGCTGCCGACCATGACCGTTCGCCGACCGATGCGATCGGCGAGATGCCCGCTGGTGAGCGCGGCGGCGATCGATCCGAATCCGAACACGCCCATCGCGAAAGTGGCGAAGTCGGTATCGAAGCCCAGCGACTCCTTCAGATAAAAGGTGAGGAACGAAATGAGAAAGGTGCCCGCGCGATTGATGAGCGTGCCGAGGCAGAGGATGTAGATCGCCCGCGGGAGTTCGAGATAGGGCCTGAGCATGGTAACGCACAGGCTAAGGGCCTATCTTGGCGCAGGCCAGTGGCGACGGGGGCTTTTTCGCCTGCGTTCTACGGTTCGGTCGTCGGCGGGAGAATCGTCACGCAATCGATGGCCGCAAAGGGCGTCCCGTTGAGGAATTGTCCTTTCAGCTTGAGCGGGACCTCCGTGTAGTCGGGGATTCCGGCCAACTGAAGGGCGGCGATTGTGTCGTCCAGCCTGAACCGCACATCAAGATCGTCGATTCCATCGGCGTTCGTATCATTGCAGGCGCAGAGCGTCTGGGAAGTCGGAGCGCCGGCGTCGCCGACACTGGCTTGTCCGTTATGCGGGGCGACTTCGCCCGAGACGATGTCGGCGCGCGTCAGCCGGAGCGTCGCGACGTCCACCTGGCGGACATCGAACCCGGACATGCCGAGCAGCGCGGCGGGCATCAAACCGCTGCTCGAGGCGGTCAGGGAGTTCGGGCACTGGTTGGGCCGAATATCCAGATTGAATGTCCCATCCAGGCAACCGTCTTCGTCGAAGTCCACGGCGGAGGAGTTTTCCGTCGGACACTCGTCGCACCCATTGGGGAAGCCATCGCCGTCTGTATCCAGGTTGTCGTCGAATCCAGGACACCGGTCGATGGTGTCACAAACGCCGTCACTGTCGGCATCCTGGAAGACATTCGAGCAGACGCCCGCCTGGCAGGTATCGAGCGTGCATGACTCGCCGTCGTCGCAGTTCACCTGACTGCACGCGCAGCCTTGAGCATTGACCGGCTGCCCGGCCGGCGTGTTCGCGCAGTCGTCGTCGCAGTCATCTACGCCGTCGTTGTCCGGATCACGCTGGCTGCACGAGCAGCCGTCGGCGTCTGGCTCCTCGCCGGGAGGCGTACCGGGACATTCGTCGTTGACGTTGCACACGCCGTCGCTGTCCGCGTCCTGGAAGACGTTTGAGCAGATACCCGCCGCGCA
>DATEMU010000016.1 GCA_035275405.1 Phycisphaerae bacterium | reverse complement strand
AACGATCAGTTGGCTGCGCCAATTCCGACGCCTTCGAATTCGCTATGATCGTCGCGCTGACATCCATACGGCATTTCTCACACTGGGCTGCGCCTTGATCTGTTGGCGACGATTAAAGAATGGGTACTTTTAGGGACTCTTAATATCCCAGGCTGGTTTAGCGCTGGGATACGGAGAATCAAATCATGACGCGTCGATACGTTCTCCAAGCCGTACTAATATTCGGCGGTGGCTTTCTCGGTGGGACTCTTGCAAACATCATTCGCTCTGCGGAATCTCAGTTGGCGACAAGAACCAAACTGGTAATGGCGGACGCCGTTATCGCCGGGGACTTTTCTCTGAGCGACCGAAACGACAGCGTTCGCATCACAATGACTGGAAGCGGTAATGACAAGAGCCCTGGTCCACAGATTGTCGTGTGGAACAAAAACCAGACCGAGGCGATTAAGATGGGAGTAGACGATGATGATGGACACTCGTTCATTACACTTTGTGATTCTGATGGCGTGCAACGGGCTGGCCTTTCTGTTTCACTAGAAAACGGGCCGGTACTTACGATGACAACCAGCAAAGGGACACTGATAGCGGGCATTAACTCAGGCTCGGGGCCAACTATTCTTACGCTCGACCGAAATGGAAAAGAGCTATGGACAACGCCCTGAGGCGAATTGTGATCGGATTAACGTATGATCAACGCGGCATTCAGGCCGTTTCAACGGCCTTTCCCGAAGGGCCATTAGCCCAGAGCTTTAGCCCCTGGGGCACGAGGCGACGCGACCCTAACACCCCACCCCTCCCCTAATCGGCCCGGCGGCCCGTACCCCCCCCCTAATCCCTCATTCCCTGTTCCCAAAATCCCTAATTTTTAAGGGAGCGCTGAGCAAGGATGGGGGGTAGAGAACAAAAAGAGGCGGAGGAGTCTCCGCCCGTTGCGGCTCACGGCCAACAGCTTATGGCGAATGGCTTATGAGATCGGAGTCTCCGCGCCATGTGCATGAATCCAGCCAACCCAAAACCGAGTCGTCTCTGTGCACTCTGTGGCTCTGTGGTGAATCTTTCTTCACTCCGCACTCCCACATCCGCAATCCGCATTCACTTCCACCCCGATTATTCTGCGAATACTGCACCCGAATTCACTCGTTTTCGCTCGTTGTCACATAAAAGAGATTTCTAAAAAAAGGACCGCCGATGAACGCTGATAGGACTCAACAGAACGGACCCACGGCAACAAGCGACCCCTCTGCGTGCTCTGCGGCTCGGCGTGACCCATTCTCCCAGCAGGACAACGGCCGCTCCTCCCTCTTCGACAAACTCCCCGAGGAACTCCGCCGCCGGCTCGACCTCGCCATCCTCCACCGCATCCCGCCCACCTTCAAAGACGTCTGGATGCAGTTCGAGCTGTCGAAGTTCGGCGTCTCCTACTCCGCCCTCTACCGCTACGCCCGCCGACTCCGCGACCGACTTAACATGGCCGAGGCCGTCTTCCTCAACGACGACGACGGCGCGGACGTCGACGCCGCCATACAGAAGCTCCTCTCCCGCCGCCTCCTCGAACTCCTCCTCCACACCGGTGGCGCCTCCTGCGCGAAGGAAATCGCCGCCCTCACCTCCGCGCAGCGCAAGGGCGTAAGAACCACAGTCGACCTCCGCCGCCTCGAACACGACGGCGAATACCTCCGCCTGAAGTCCGAGGCCCTGGAACTCGCCCGCCGGTCGCTCGAGAGCCGCCTCGCCCACGCCACGCCCCTTCGCCTGGCCTGTAGCAACGACCTCGCCGACGGCGCGTCCGCTGCCGCCCCCGCGACCGCCCAGCCTGCGGCAGAGTAAAGACAAAACAAAAACAAGACTCGCGGCTCCTCAAAAACCCCATCTGTGCCATTTGCGTCATCTGCGGTTAACGAATCCGCGCGCTTATTATCCGACCCGTGCATAAATCAGCATAAAGGCCCGCCGTCCCCATTCCGATAGGGGTTAACGGAAGATTGCGCCGCACGGTGCGGCTGTCTACGAAACATGGGGGTTTATCCAATGAAGAATCGCGCATTTACCCTGGTCGAGTTGTTGATCGTCGTGATCATCCTGGGCATTCTGGCCGCCGTGGTCATCCCGCAATTCTCGGATGCCAGCACCGAGACCCGGATGAGTTCACTGGCCGAGAACCTGCAGATCATTCGCAAGCAGATCGACCTCTACCGGCAGCATCACAACGCCAATCCCGGCCAGGCGACGATTGCCGACCAGTTGACCAAGAAGACCGATCCGGATGGAACGGTCAACGCCACCGGCAAGTACGGTCCGTATTTGCAGCGGATTCCGATGAACCCGTTCACCGTGGGCGGTACGGGCAACGACATCACCAATACCGCCGCCGCGACGAACAAGGCGTGGTTTTATGACGCGTCGACGGGCGAGTTCAAGGCCAACGACTCCGGCACGACCGCCGGCGTGGCCCACGACAGCATGTAAACGAACGATCGCACCGGACAAGAGCCGGTGTCACACGGCTTAGTACCGGTGGCCGCACGGGCGACGCCGGAGACGAATCGCAAGGACCGGTATGGTGGGCAGTCGGCTCGCCCTCTGCCGGTCCTTCTTTTTTCGGTCAGTCGCCTCGACTTTGGGCGGTCGGTTGCGGACCGATCTCGGGCAATCGTATGTTTCCACGGGCGCCGACGAGGCGCCGACCGATGGAGCGAACCATGAAAGGACCTGTAAGAAGTCTGACGTGCTGGTCACGCGGCCCGCGCGGCGGCTTTACGCTTGTCGAGGCGCTGCTGGCGACGACGGTCCTGGCGATCGTCTCGGCATCGGCGGCGTTGCCGTTTGTGGCCGGGGTCCACCAGGCCAACGAAGCCGCGCGCCTCGAACAGGCGGTGGCGCTGGGGCAGGCGCTGATGGAGGAGATCCTGACCCGACCGGTGCTCGATCCGACCGGCCGCGGGGCGACGCTCGGCCCCGAGTCCGGGGAGACCACCCGCAACCTGTTCGACAACATCGACGACTTTCATGGCTACAGCGAGCAGTCGACGGGGCTGCGCGACTACAAGAACCAGGCGATCACGGATGCCGCGTTGGCGGGTTTCTGGCGCGACGTGACGGTTCAATACGTGACCTTCGCCAACCAACAGACGGCAGACACCACCGGTTACGCAAAGGTCACGGTCCGCGTGTGGGACGGCACGGCGAATGTGATGACGCTGACGCGGATCGCGGCGCGGGAGGATTGACCATGACGCATCGACCCCCTGCGAGCGCGGACCGGCGAGGCTTTACGATCTTGGAGCTGCTGTTGGCGTCGATGGTAACGGCGTTGGTGGCGGCCTCGGCCAGCACCTTCCTGTCCGCGACGACGAATGCGTCGCTGACGACCCGGGACGTGCGGTCGACGCAGAACGCCGGCCACTTTGCCCTCACGCAGATCACCAAGGCGATTCGCGAAGCGCGGGCCATCGGCGAGGTGACCACGACGTCCGTCACGCTGTGGGTCAACGACGCCAACAAGGACGACAAGCTAAACCTTTACGAGACCGCGATCATTCACTACGACGCCGCCGGCAAACAACTGCTCTATGAATATCCGAAGAGCTCCGGCGCGACGCCGACGACCGTGGTAACGACGACGAACTTCAAGAGCGCCACGACCTTGGGAGGCCTGATGCCGTCAGGGGACAAGAAGGTCGTCGTCTGGGCGACCGACATTACGAGCATGGGCTTCAGCGGCAATCCGGGCGGGACCGACGCGCGGATGGTGGAGACGAATTTCACGATCGACCTGACAGGCCAGCCGGTCGCCTTTCGCGGCGCGGCGAATGCACGGGCCTCGGCCGATTATTTATTTTACGACGCGACGCAGACGACGCCGATCGGCTCCCCTCGTAAGCAGCGAAAGGAGATTTCGCGCTGGGAGGGCTATACGCCGATCGTCGGACAATCTGCAACGCCCAAGAATCTCAACTAGCCGGCGAGCGCGAAAACGATGACGAACGATCGAGCCATGAAGCGACACGAGAACGGGCCAGCGCGACGGCCAAAGAGGCGGGCTTATATCCTGCTCGTCGTGCTGGCCTTTACGGCCCTGGCGTCGTCGCTCGGGTTGGCCTTTCTCGAAGCGAACAGCACGGTGATGCCCGAAGCGGTCAATTACCGCGGTACGCTCCGCGCGGAGGCGATGGCCAGCTCCGGGATCGGCATGGCGGCCCACTTTCTGCTTTATCCGCCCACCACGGTGAATCTGTCTGACTACTATACCGGCGCCAGCGGCGTGACCATTGACGCGACGGGCGATTATTACGACGTGTCGGTGCTTCGCTCCGACGCCTGGTCCCCGCCGCAGACGGATCTCAATCTCTATCGCGTGACGGCGCAGGGTGTGGCGAAGGACCCGGACGGGGCGGTTCGCGCGAAGCACTCGATCGTCGCCGAGGTTCAAGCGCCGCCGATCGGGAAGTGGCAGTTCACGCAAGGATTCATCGGTTCGGGGTTGGCGCTGATCGTACCGACGCGGGCGACCATCAATGGCGACGCCCACGCGAATGGGAATATCTCCGGGACCGGAACGTGTACCGGAAAGGTCTCTGCGACGGGCACGGCCACATGGCTGGGCGGCGGCCCGCCGACCTCCGTCGTCAGTCTGGCACCATCGATGACCACTCCTTCGCTTTCGCCTTATCAGAATTCAACCTACACCGTACGGGGAAGGACCTATTCAACCTATTCCTACAACAACAGTGAAATCAATCAAACGGATGCCAATACGCTGAACGCCATCGATATGTCCGCCACCAACCCCGGCCGGATCATTGTGGCGAAGTCCGGGAACTTCAAGATTCGGCAGAATGCGAACTTGAATGGAACACTCGTGGTCTCCGGTCGGCTCGAGATCGATGATACTGGCAGCCATCAAGTCACCGCCGTCACCGGCTTTCCCGCAATTGTTGTCACCGGCGACATCCGTGTCCTTACAAACGACAGCGTGACGACGATCAATGGATCAGTCCTGTGCGGCGGCAAGATGGATACGAACAGCACGGATCGAACGAGCATTACCGTAACCGGAACGTGCATTGCGGCGTCGGGAATGGATTCTCCCGCTTCGACAAGTTCCTATGTATTCAACTGGTCCGCCGATCGGTCGGTGTTCTGGAATATCCAAACGGTTCCGCCCACACCAATGCCGATGACGATCCTGAGCTGGAAGGAGAATTGAAACCGATGGAGCGACAAGTCATTACCGTGGACCGGTTCACCGGCTTTTTGCTGACGTCGATCGTCGGCCTTCTGGCGGTCATCGCGGTCGAGTTATGGGTCGGGCTGAGCGCCTCGAGCAGCGCCGTCGCGCAGATACCGGACACGGGCTTGCAGCGGCAGTTGATTGTCGAGGAGGGCCGAAAAACCAATGCCCTGCTGGAGAAGATTCTCGAGCACCTTCGATCGGGCTGCGTGAAGGTGAAATTGGAAAGCGCCGATAAGGCAAGTGGGAAGAAGGGCGCGGCCGGTCAGCGCTGAAGGCGGCGGGCCGGACATTCGTGGAGGTGGAACGATGGCGAATCGCAAAGCTTATACATGCATCGAATTGATGATGGTCGTGCTGGTGGTGTCCATCGTGATCGCGTTCTCGCTCAGTGGCGAGGACAACGCCGGCAAGGAGAAGGCCCGACTGGCGGCTGAGAAATTCGAGTCCGACGTGGCCTATGCCCGGCGGGCGTCGATTGCCCGACCCGACGACCCCATCGTCATCAAGCTGGATGAAGCGAATAACCGCTATTGGCTCGCCTCGGCGTCGAGTCCGAATACGCCGCTTACTCATCCAATGTCGGGCGACCCCTATATCGTGAATCTGGGCACCGGCGCTTCGGGCGAGCCCCAGGACGTCCAGCTCGTGGCCGCCGATTTCGGTGGAGACGCGGTTTTGGGGTTCAGCGCGACGGGCACGACTGATCAAGCGACGGAGGCGGTCCTGCAACTGACCGCTTCCGGCGCGCACTGTGAAGTCCTTGTCGCGCCGGCCGGCGGGCAATCGACTGTGAATACGAAGCTCACAAAAAATCTGGTCGGGCCGGTGGAACCTTCGCCGATGGAACCGATGGATCCGCAGGGCGCGGAAGGTGCCACGCTGCAGGTGAATTAGCCTCTGCGGCGCGGCGGCGGGATTGTTGGGGAGGAATATGCGGTGAAGCGACGGGGAGGATACGGGCCGATCGGTGTGGACATCGGCGGATCGTCCGTCAAGCTGCTTCAGCTTGTCAATCGCGACGGACGGCCGTCCATCCAGGCGGCGGCGCGCTTTGATTTGCCGGCGGAGGCGGCCGATCCGGTGGAGCGGGCACAGGCCCTCCACGACGGCCTCTCGAAGGCCCTCTCCCTTCACGCGTTTCGGGGAACCGATTCCATTAGCGCATTGGGTTGCGCCGATTTTCAGATGAAGAGCATTCGTTTACCGCGCATGCCGCCCGAAGAAATGGCGTCGGCGGTCGAGTTTGAAGCCCGCGAACGCTTCAACATAGGCGAAGGGGGAGAGTTTCGATTTGTTCCGGCGGGCGAGGTGCGGCACGGAAATGATCTGAAGGAGGAGATCATCGTCTTCGCGGCGCGCGAGGGCGCGGTGCAGGAGACCCTGCAGCTCCTGGAATCGTTGAAGCTGCGCCCGATCGCCGTGGATTTGACGCCCTGTGCGATGGCGCGGAGCTTTGTACGTTTCCTTCGCCGGGCAGACGACGCCACGGCGGTCAATGTCTTCGTGGACGTGGGGTGGCAGAACACGGCGATCGCCATGACCCGGGGCACAGATCTGTGCTTTCTCAAGATTCTCGACGTGGGCGGCCGCTCGTTTAGCTCGGCGGTGGCTCAGGCATTGAGTCTTACGCTGCCGGAGGCGCTCGATCTTCGAATTCGCATCATTCGCGAAAACTGCGGACGGCGCGGCGACGAGCGGCGCGACGTTGCCGACGATTCGTCGTTTCAGACTCCGGCGGAGATTAGGGCGCGGGCCTCCGACGCGGTTCGGCCATTGATCGAGCGGATCGCTCGGGACGTACAGTTGTGCCTGCGCTATTTTGCGGTGACGTTTCGCGGCAACCGGCCGGAAAGCCTGACGTTTGTCGGCGGCGAGGCGCACGAGCCCGCGTTGATGGAGATCATCGCGCCGGCCCTCGACGTGCCCTGCATGATCGGATACCCGCTCCGGGGGATGGACGGCACGCAGGGGATGTCTTCGCGCGACGCGCGGACGCTGGCCCCCTGTTGGGCGGTGGCGTGCGGCCTGGCGCTGCGCGGAACGCCCTGGGTCGGCGGACCGCGGCCGAAGGCGGCGGTACGGACGCCCGAAGCAGCGGCGGTTTGAAAAGACAGGACGGCCCATGATCGACTGTGATTTCATTCCCTCGGATTATCATCAGGCCCGCCGCCAGCAGCGCGCCGTCAAGCTGCGGGGCACGCTGATCTCGTTGCTGGTCGTCATCATGGTCCTGTGGATCACGGCCAATCGGCATGAAGTGTCCCAGGCCAGCGCGATGTTGAACGATGTCATCGCTCAGCAACAGCAGCTCGCCGTTCACCTTGCCAAAAAAGACGCCATGGAGGCGGAGAAAAACCGACTGCGGGATCGCCAGCGATTGATGGAGCAGTTTGAGCGCCACGCCAGCCTCGTCGTGGTCCTGGGCGATATCAGCCGGCGACTGCCGGAGACCGTCGTTCTCACCCACGTCAGTTTCCAATCCGCGTCGCTGCGGCGCTATGCGCCCGCATCGCCGGACAAGGCGACGGCGCCTCCGGGCGTGGAAGCGACCGCCACGGCCGCGAAGGAACCTGCCGAGCCGGCGGTAGTAACGCGGATCATCATGTCGGCATTTGCCAACGAGGTGTCGGAGGCCATTCGGTGCGCGGCGGCGCTGGAGCGCTCGCCGCTGGTGGCCCATGTCCAGATGGAACTCAAAGGGGAGACCGTCTGGTCGGGCCGAAAGGGCCATCAATTCGAACTGGACTGCGAGTTGATGGATCAGTCGGGGTCCGACGAATGAGTCGATTAAAACTCAATGCCCTGGTGTTCGGAATTGTCGTCATCCTGACGGCGGGATTCGCCTTCGGATTTGCTGTGCCGGGCGCGAAAAAGCTGCGCCAGCAGCGCGATCAGATCGCATCTGAAACGGCGCAAGTCAAGGCCGAGCAGGAACGGCTGGGGAACATCGGCGAGCTCTACGCCTCCATCGTCGCATTGGATGCGGCCATGAGCGAGTTCAATGAGCGGCTGCCGCAGCATCAGAACTTCGGCGAGTTTCTCAATTCGGTGTCCGAGAACCTCAAGGCGTCGGGCGTCGAGGATTTCGCCGTCCAGCCGAAGCCGCCGGTCGCCCTGGACGCCGCCAGGCTTCCATCGTCGCTGGCGGTTGCCGCGGGAACGATGATCCTGCCGGTGCGGATTACGTTCGACGGGACGCTGGCCCAACTGGTGGATTTTCAGGGCCGGATGGAGGCGTTGCCGCGGCTGTCGCAAGTGGAAACGTTGAAGCTCGACAATGACGAGGCACATCCCGGCCACGTGCGGGTCGAAATGGTCCTTTTGACGTTTTGTCACCCTCAATAGGCGCCGATGCCCGACCTCGCGGGAGCCAAACTCATGATCGAAAAACTCAAGGCACAGTTCGAAGGGCTCCGCATCCAACTGGGGGCCGACAAGAAAAAAGCCGCGATCCTGGGATTGCTGGCGCTCGTGCTGTTGGTCGTGGTGGGACGTCTGTTCTTGACTTCCGGCCCGAACGAGACGGTCGCGGCGCCGCCGCCATTGGCCGTGACGGCGGTTGCCGCCCAGCCCGTGGCACCGCCGGCATCGCCATCAACGGCCGACGCTGCAGTGGCCGGCCGCGGTGCTTCGGCAGCGCTCTCTGTCGTAGAGCAGGCCGGTGCCGCTGACTATTTGGTTGAACACCGCGTCGTTTCGGTGACGGGGATGCCGCGCGATCTAGCGAGGGATATGTTCACGACCAGGGAATGGAACAAGTTTATGCCCGCGGTCATGGTCGGCGCGGAAACCCCCTCAGGCGAGGCAGGTCGCCGCCGACGCGGCGGCATGTGGGGGCTGCTCCGGCAATCGTGGTCCGAGTATAACCGCGAGCAGAAGGAGTTATCGGAGGCATTTCATCGCGACCTGCAACAACTTCAACTTCATTCCACGATGACCGGCGCGGATCCACTGGCCCATATTTCCGGACGCCTGGTTCGCGCGGGCGATGAAATTCTCGGATTCTCGATCGTTCGCATCGCAGACCGCGAAGTGGTGGTGGCGCGGGGCGGAAGAGTCGCGTCGTTGACCATGAAATAGCCTTTTGCCCATGGACCGGGCCATCGCGGCTCGGCACCGGCCGCCGGCGAGTGGTTTTCGGGCCTTGCTCCACCGCTTCTCCCTCGTTCTTGGAACACAACCCGCTAAGTCCGACAACCGATGCAGGAAGGGGATATTTCAGGGACAGGGATTCCACGCCAATGCGCAAGGACGCCGCAAAAGCATCCATCGCGAAACCCGACTTTGTGCCATGCTCACCGGGAGGCATGAGCCCGCCGACAAGCCGTCGGCCGTTGCGCTGGCCGCGCGTCGTGTCCCTTGCTTTCACATTGACGGCCTTCGCAATGCTCACGGCGCGTGGCGAAACGAAGCCTCCGCTGGCGTCTCAAACGTCACGCGTCGCTGCGCCGATCGTGTCGGCGGCCATCGCCAGTTCCACGGACAGCAACTCCAGCTCCGAATCCCCTTCGCCGCCGGAGTCCTACTCCAGCGATCCGGACGCGGACAAGGCCGAGTCCCGCGAACAAATTGTCCGCGTCGGGCTCGACCAGCGCGTGACGGTTCACGTTTCGGGGCTTCCGCTGGCCGACGCGTTGCGAATGCTGTCGGAGCCGACCAAGCGGAATATCCTTCTGGCCAACGGCGTGGACGGCACGGTCACGGCCAGCCTCTACAACGTCAGCGTGGAGGAGGCGCTTCAGGCCATGCTGGTGTCGAACGGTCTGGGCTTCCGGGTCGAAGGCGAATTCACCTACGTCTATCCGCAGGAAGAGCTTGCCAAGTTCGCACAGGCGCAACGCAAGATCGGCACGCACGTATTCCATCTGACCTACCTCAACGCCGCGAGCGCGAAGGGGCTGATCGAGCCGCTGCTGAGCAATATTGGAAAAGTGGCGACGACGCCCGCATCCGATGTCGGGCTGGGCGGCGATGAAGGAATGGAAGATACAAAGGGCGATGCCCCTGCCGGCTCGGATACGCTGATCGTTACCGACTACGAAGACCGGCTGACCGCGATCGAAAAGACGTTGAAGGAACTGGACGCGCGGCCCAAGCAGGTTCTGGTGGAGGCCACCATCCTCCGGGCGACCTTGAATGAGGACAACGCACTCGGCATCGACTTTACCACGGTCGGTGGCATCGATTTTTCGACGCTTTCGAGTGTCAGCCCCGCCGCACAGACGATTACGACCGGTCTCATCCCCAACCAGGATTTGAGTAACACGAATTTCACGGTGCGGACGAACTTCAATGAGGCCCTTCCGGCGGGTGGGTTTACGTTCGGCATCTTGAAGGATCAGGTAGGCGTTTTCGTGCGGGCCCTGGAGCAGATCACCGATACCGACATCCTGGCGAATCCGAAGCTGATGACACTGAACAAACAGGTCGGCCAGGTCATTGTCGGCCGGCGCGACGGCTATCTGACGACCACCATTACAGAGACGACGGCGATTCAACAGGTGGAATTCCTGGAAACGGGCACGGTGCTCACGTTCCGTCCGTTCATCGGCGAGGACGGCATGGTGCGGATGGAGATTCACCCGAAGGATTCAACGGGCGGACTGACGGACACCAACCTGCCGTTCGAACAGACGACCGAGGTGACGACGAACATCCTGGTCAAGGATGGCCGGACCATTCTGATCGGAGGCCTGTTCCGGGAAGTGGGAACCGCCACGCGCGGGCAGATGCCGCTTCTCGGAAACATCCCGATCGCCGGAGCGCTGTTCCGCCGGACGCGGGACGCGACGGTGCGGGAAGAAGTCATCATCCTGCTGACGGTCCACGTCATTAAAGGCGACCAAGAACAGGACAATGAAGCAGGGAACGAATTGAACGAGGACATCGAACGAATGCGTGTCGGCGCACGACAAGGCATTCAGTGGTTCGGCCGCGAGCGCACCAGCGAGGCGCACTATCGCTGGGCAATGGAGCATCTCGCCGCCGGTGATACCGAGAAGGCGCTTTGGGACGCGGATATGGCCCTGCAGATCAACCCGCGTCACCTCCATGCCATAAAGCTCAAAGAGAAGCTGCTTTGCGAGCGCGAATGGGAAACGGAGTCATCGGCCGTGCGCTTCCAGTTGCGTGACCTGATCGAGGAAGAAGAGACCGGCAAGCTGACGCCGCCCTTCGGCCGGCCCGCGCCGCCGTTCGTCCTGCCGGAGGGCCTGGAGGGCCCGGCGGGCTTGGAAGATGAAATGGACACCGAGACCGCTGACCACGCAACGTCGGCCGATCCCGTGGACGAACCGAAGTCCTCCGCAAAGGAAGAACGATGAAGCGGCCGGCCCATGGAAGGCGATGGATGGAGAGGTTGTTCCCAGCCTTGCGCTGGTGGCCGGCGCTCGTTGTATTTTGCGCGCCGGCGGCGGGCGGATGCGGGGAGAGCAAACGCTTCTTCGATCTGCACATGGCGAACGATCCCAAGGCGCAGGCCAAGGCGCGCTGGGAGGCGGTGCGCGGGAGCGTCAAACTGCAACTGGCCGAGGAACATCTGAAGTCCGGACGACTCGTCGAGGCGGAACGGTCGCTCGAAGAGGCCCTGGCGCTGTGTCCCAACGACGCCAAGGCATTCGTGGTGGCCACGCGACTTCGCCTGGAGCAGGGGCGACTGGCGGAAGCGCGGGAGGCGATCACCGTCGCCGCCGCGCTAAGCGACAACGATCCGGAGATACCGTATTTCGCGGGACTGGTGGCACAGCGCTACGGCGATTTGGAGTCCGCCTGTGAGTATTTCAGCGCGGCGTCGAGAACCTCGCCTCACGTGGCAACCTACGTCCTGTCGCAGGCCGAGACGCTGGTGAATCTGGATCGGCCGGTCGAAGCGCTCGAGCTGCTGCAATCGCGAATGAACGACTTCGATCGCGACGTGGCCATGCGGATGCTGGCGGCACGAATCAGCCGAATTCTCGGCTTGCGCGGGCCGGCCGTCGCGTATTGCCGTGAGGCCCTTCGTATCAGTAATGAATCGCCCCTGCTGTCGGCGGAATTGGGCATGATGTTGGTATGGGCGGAGCAGTTCCACGATGCCATAGCCGTCCTTGCACCGCTCGTTGAGCGCAAAGGCGCGGCGCGCGGCAGTGAAAAGGACCCAGGCGAGAAGCCGGCGGCGAGCGCGGCAAGGGCGCTGGCCCGCGCGTATCTCGAAACGGACCAGGGCGTAAAGGCGATCGAAGTTCTTCGCAGCGTGTTGGAAGCCAATCCGGAAGATACCGTGGCATGGTCGTTATGCGCTCGCGCCGCACTGATGGTCGGCCGTCTCGAAACGCTGGATGAAGCGCTGAGCAAGATCGAAGCACAGGGCGCCGCAACCGCCGAGACCCGCATGATGACGGGATTCGCGGCCTTGCGACGGGGTGATTTCGTACGGGCCCGGAATGAAGCCGCTGGCGCGTTGATACTCGATGCACGGCTGACCCTGGCGCACTACCTGGCCGGACAAGCCGCGGAGGCAATGGGAGAGTTGGACGCGGCACGGGCTTCTTATGAGGCCGTGTTGGAAATCGATCCCGACTCAACGATCGCCAGGCGGCGGATCGACGGGCTCGATGGCTCGTCCGAGACGGCGCCGCCTGCGGTATCGCCCGCCGACGACGCAGGGTCGGTGAAAAGTAACTTGCACCATGTCATCGGCAGCGCGTGTCCGCCGGAAGAGGCCGTCCCATGACGACGAAACCCTCCAAACCATGGTGTGAAATCGACGACGACGCTGTCATCGCGTCAATGGCGGAAGGCACCCAAAGCGCCGCGTCCCAGACTGCGCCGGCGACATTCAAAAAATCTCCGATCGCCCGGTTATTGGATCCGCGGGTGTTATCGCGGTTCAAAGTGTCGCCCCTGTGGGCGATCGCCCCGATGGTCGTCGCGTCCGTTTGGATCCTCGCCGTGGTCCTTGCGGGAGCCGCGAAAGGGTTGGGTTGGTACCACGCCCTGGGTTGGATAATGTGCCTGGGAGCATCGGCCGCGATCCTGGTGACGGCGAGCAAAGCGCGCCAGTTGGCGCTGGCCGGGCTTCGGCAGGCCGTACAGTCCGACAAACAGCGACGCCCGGATTCGCTCGTGGATTCGCCGTTGGGCACCGAACTGGGCGATGTCTGGAGCGCCGTCGAGTCGCACTCCGCAAACGTCGAGCGGCGCATCGAGGAATTGGTGGATGAGCGACGGGGACTCGCGCTGCAACTCAGCCTCGCGGAGACGCGCAGGCGCCAGGCCGAATCCATCATCGCTTCCCTCGCCGAGCCCGTCCTGGTGACGGACGCGTTCGACCAACTCGTCCTGGCCAACCCCGCCGCCGAGGAACTCTTTGGCTTTTCCTGCGAGTCGGCGATGCGCAAGCCGATATCCGAAGTCCTCCCCGATCAGAAACTGGTCGCCACCATTTGCCATGCCCGCGAGGCCGACAGCCGCGTGGCTCGCCGTCGCGTCGAACAGGAAATCGGCGACCGGCTCTTTGCGATCGCCCTTTCGCCGGTGGCGGGCGAAGGTTCGAAAGAGAGCGACGGGGCCGTGCGGCACGGCGTCGTGGCGATTCTGCGGGACATCACCAAGGATCGGCAGGCATCGAAGAATAAGAGCGAATTCGTCGCGCATGTCGCCCACGAACTGCGCACACCGCTGGCGTCGATCCGGGCGTACGTGGAACTGCTGGTGGACGGCGAAGCGGCGGATGAGAAGACCCGTACCGAATACTACGAGACGATTCAAAGCTCTGCGGAGCGCCTGGGGCGACTGATCGACAACATGCTCAACATCAGCCGCATTGAGGCCGGGACGGTCCGCATCAACAAGGAGCCGGTGGCGATTGCCATGATCGTCAAGGAAGCGGCGGATATGTTGCGTCCGCAGGCTGAGGAAAAAGGCGTGACGTTGACGGAGGAATTGACGCCGGTCGTGTACCGCGTTCTGGCCGACCGCGACCTGATCCACGAAGCCATCGTCAACCTGCTGTCCAACGCGATCAAATACACGCCGTCGGGCGGTCGCGTGTCCTTGCGGATGACGCCGCAGGAACAAACCCGGCGGATGCGCATTGAAGTGAGCGATACCGGCGCGGGGATTCCGGCGGAGGATATCCCGCGGATGTTTGAGAAGTTTTTCCGCGTCGAAGCCAACAAGAAACTGGCCAAGGGCACAGGGCTGGGCCTGTCGCTGGTCAAGAAGATTGTGGAGAACGTCCACAACGGCGAAATGACGCTGGCCAGCGAAGTCGGCAAGGGAAGCACCTTCGGTATGGTGCTGCCGCTGGCCTAGACGCGGGGGATTCGTTTGCAACCGCTGCGCACGTCGCGAGCGGTCTTTGAAGAAAGGGGGTCGGGCCGATGACGAGTTACCGTATTCTGGTGTGCGACGATGAACCACACATTGTTCATGTGGTGGCGGCGAAACTTCGCAACGCCGGTCTGGAGGTCATCACGGCCGGAGACGGCGAGGAGGCTTTCGGCCTGGCCAAGAGCCAGCGACCGGACCTGGTCATTACCGATTACCAGATGCCGATCCTGTCGGGTCTGGAGTTGTGCGCCAAGCTGCGCAGCGATCCGGAGACGAGAAATATCCCTGCAATCATGCTGACGGCACGGGGGTTTTCGTTGGCCGATCAGGAACTGGTCCACACGAACATTCGCCAGGTTCTGGTGAAGCCGTTCAGTCCACGCGAGGTGCTGAGCACGGTGCGGCGAATCCTCGACGCGACGCCGGCGAATGAACCTCCCGCGTGCGCCATGGGCGGCCATTCTCTTGAGGGAGCAGTCTAATGTCGGAAGTCGTATTGACGATGCCGACGACGGAAGACCAGGGGCGGCTCCCGTCGCAACCGGCGAAATGGCCGATTTCGCGCCGGCGTTTTGAGGCCCTGGCCGCGAACTGGCGCGCGTGCAATGTTTGGCTCTCGCTTTGGAATGCCGAGGGACAACCCCTCGCACAAAATCAAATTGGGTCTGCTTTCTGGAATGGACTTTGGGCCCAGGGAAAGGCCTTCCGGAATTCCCTGGGAGAATTCGTGCGGGCAGCCGCGCTCCGGGCGGCCCAATCCGGACCGGCCACTCCATCGCAGGATGGCGGACCCTGGGCCGGCAACATCCTGTTGATTCCGGTTCCCCTTCGTCATCGCACGCGCGTCGTGGGCGTCATTCTCGGCGCCGTGGTTACATCGAGCGAGCCGACCGAGGAGTTCTCCCGGCTGTGCAGTCAATGCCGTCTGGATGAAGCGGCCATGCTGCGCCAAATGTCGGCGACCGAGCCGGTCGATGGTCACGCCGCCAGGCGACTGGCCGGGCTGCTGGCGCACATGGTCGAATTGGCCCGGGCGAATGAAGTGGCGGAGGAGGAAATCAGCGTATTAACGCAGAATCTCCAAAACACCTATGAAGAGCAGAGCCTGATCTACCGCGTCAGCAGTGAGATGGGACTTCCCCAAAAACCGACGCGGCTATTGGCCAAAGTCGGCGAGGACGTTTTGAAGGTGTCGCGCGCCGCCGCCGTCGGTTTTGTCCTCACTGAAACCGATCCCGAGGAAACCACGCGAGACCAGACCGAGCCGGGCGACCGGCTGGTTCAGATTGGCCGCGTCGCACCGGGGCTCGGCGAGCTGGATCGGCTCGCGGAAAGCCTGGGCTTGAACGCTGTCGATGTACCTCCGCACCTCTTATTTAACAATCTGGCGAGGCGTCCGGAGCTGCAATGGGCTCGTCCCTGGCTCGAGCACATGGTCGCGCTACCGCTCAAGCAACACCAGAAACTCCTCGGCGTGATGCTCGCCATGAACTGTACGGATGAGGGTGATTTCACTTCCGTGGACGTTCAACTGCTTCGCGCCGTGGCGGATCGCGTGACCGCGTTCCTGGAGAACCAGCGCCTGTACGACGACCTGGCCCACCTGCTCATGGCCCTGCTCCACGCGCTGGTCAATAGCGTCGATGCCAAGGACCCCTACACCTATGGCCATTCCGAACGCGTCGCGCAGATCAGCCGATCGCTCGCCCAGGCGGCCGGCCTGTCTGAAATCGAATGCGATCGGGTCTACCTTTCGGGATTGCTGCACGATGTCGGAAAGATCGGCGTGCCGGATGCGATTCTCTGCAAACCGGGGAAATTGACCAAGGAAGAATTCGACGCACTGAAGAAACACCCGGAGATCGGAGTCCGCATTCTGTCGCCGGTGAAGCAGATTCGCGACCTGCTCCCCGGCGTGCTCTATCACCACGAACGGATGGACGGAAGCGGCTATCCCGAAGGACTCGCGGGTGGGAACATTCCGCGCCTCGGACGAATTATCTGCCTGGCGGATTGCTTTGACGCCATGACGTCCAACCGGACCTATCGTTCGGCGATGTCGCTGCCGCTGGCCATCGCCGAAGTTCAGCGCTGCTCCGGTTCGCAGTTTGATCCGGAGCTGACGGAGCTTTTCCTGCGGCTTGATCTGGAGAGCTTTTTGCTCCGCGATCGGCCGCTGGCCGTCGGGCCACCCTCCATCGCACACCTGGGCTCGTTGAGCCGCCGGAGCGAGCACGAATGAGCGCGACACTGACGCAATATGGAAATGTGACGGTTCTGGCGGTCAAGGACGAGCTGGCCGGCGACGAAGTAGAGGCCTTCGTCGAGCAGGCCGGCCGCTGCACGCAGGAGGGTCGTCGCGAGGTCGTGCTGGACTGTTCGGAACTGGCGGGCCTCGACAGCAGAGGCCTCGAGGCCATCGTCGATCTGCAAAACGCGTGCGAGGGCGAACTGGGAGCGGTCAAGCTGTGCGGCATGAACGCGACCTGTGCCAAGATCCTGGAGATCACGCGGCTGGTGCGGCGATTTGAGTGCTTTGACGATTTGGATTCCGCGGTCAAGAGCTTCGGGTAGCGCCGCGGTCGGCACATGAGGGAACCATGCCGGGATCGGAAACGATAGAACGGAAAGACGTCGATGGCGTGGCAGCGCCCGCCCGGCCTGAACCGCGCGCGGCCGCCCCGGCCCGCCACCCCTCCGCCCGTAAACAGGTCGGCCAGGTCCTTCTCGCCAAGGGCATTCTCACGCAGGAGCAGATTGATCGGGCGATTGAGGAGCAGAACGCGCGGCAGCACCGGCAATTGCTCGGCGAGATCCTCATTGAGCTGGGGTTGGCGACGGAAGACCAGGTGGTCGAGGCCCTGGCCGAAGCGTACAGCGTCCCTTATGCGAAACTGACACCGCGATTGGCGGACGCCAAGGTCATCGAACTCGTCCCCCGGGATTTCCTGGAAAAGCATGGCGTCCTGCCGCTGTTCAAAGTGCACAACACGCTGACGGTGGCGATGAGCGAGCCGTCTAACGTCTTCATCATCGAAGAGATCGCGCGGATTACCGGATGCGCCGTGCAAGTCGTAGCCGTTTCCGCGGCGGATATCCAGGCCATCCTGGCGCAGTACGTTAAGAGCGCCAACGTCTTCGTCATCGACGACATCATCGAAGACGTCTCGTCCGATACGTTCGAGCTGATTGAATCGAAGGCGGACGATATCACCAACCTCGAAGGCATGGCGGGTGATTCGCCGGTCATCAAGCTTGTCAATTACTTGATCTACTCGGCGGTCAAAGAGGGGGCCAGCGATATCCACATCGAACCGGACGACGGCGCCCTGCGGATTCGCAATCGCGTGGACGGCGTTCTGTATGAGAAGCTCAATCCGCCCGCCCAGATGATGGCCCCGGTCGTATCGCGCATCAAGATCATGTCCGGTCTGGACATCGCCGAGCGCCGCCTTCCGCAGGACGGCGGCATCCACGTGCTCATGGAAGGGCGGCCAATCGACCTGCGCGTCTCGACGTTGCCGAACATGTACGGCGAGAAGGTCGTGATCCGCATCATCGACAACTCGCAGGCCCTCGTCAGCCTGGAGACGCTGGGGTTTTCCATTGAGATGCTGAAGCAATTCCGCCAGCAGATCGCCCATCCGCACGGGCTGGTGCTCGTGACGGGGCCGACGGGTTCGGGCAAGAGCACGACGCTATACGCCGCGCTGTCGGAGATAAACTCGCCGGATCGCAACGTCTGCACGGTGGAAGATCCCATTGAATACAACCTGCGGCGGGTCAATCAGTTTCAGGTCAACGAGAAAATCGGGCTCAAGTTCGCGACGGTCCTGCGGGCCCTTTTGCGCCAGGACCCGGACGTGATCATGGTGGGAGAGATTCGCGATGACGATACGGCGCGGACGGCCGTCCAGGCGGCGCTGACGGGACACATGGTGCTGTCGACGCTGCATACGAACGACGCCGTATCCGCCGTGACGCGGCTGCACAACGTCGGTGTCGAGTGCTACCTGATCGCAGCGTCGGTCGATGCGGTGATCGCCCAGCGGCTGGTGCGAAAGATCTGCCCGCACTGCAAGGAGCAGTTCGAGCCGACGCCGAACATTCGCCATGCCATGCACAAGGCGGGCCACGAAGTGCAGACGCTGGTGCGCGGCAAAGGCTGCGCGAAGTGTCACGGCAGCGGATACCTGGGACGAATCGGGATCTACGAACTGCTCGTTCCCGACGAGGACATCCGCCAGGCGATCTCGGACAACGCCCCGCTTCAGGACCTGCGGAAGATGGCGATCGAAAAGAAGATGACGACGCTCTACGCGGACGGAATCGCCAAGGCCAAGTCCGGCATCACGACAATGGAGGAGGTGTTCCGTGTCTGTGCAGGCTGACGTTGTAAATAGCGAATGGCGAATGGCGAATGGCGAAAGAGAAAATCGCGTTGCTCATGCCGTGAGAGGTATGCCTGTTGGCGGCGAGAATGCCTCCAGCGTTGAGGATTTGCTTCGGGCGGCGTCGGCGTGCGGGGCGAGCGATCTAGTCCTCGTGGAAGGCGCGGCGCCGACGGTCTTCGTGGGCGGCGGTTGGAGGCCCTTGGAGGGTCGAGGCGCCGCATTCAACGCGTGGGGCGAGGTGCTGTTGGGGATGCTGTCCCCTACTCAGCGGACGATGTTTGACGATCAGAAGGACATTGACTTCGCCTTGGACGTGCCGGTCGCGGGGCGGTTTCGCGTCAATCTCCACGCGCAGCGCGGAACGCTCGCGGCGGCGTTTCGGGCCATCCCCGCGCAAGTGCCGGGCTTCGAATCGCTCCATCTTCCGCCGGTGGTATTGAGCTTCGCGGACTTTTCCAGCGGTTTGGTCCTCGTGGCCGGCGGGACGGGTCAGGGTAAGAGCACGACTGTCGCGGCGATGATTGAACACATCAATCAAACGCGACACATGCACATCATTACGATTGAGGATCCGATCGAATTCAATTTCCAGCACGGCAAGAGCATTGTCGAGCAGCGGCAAATCGGGGAGGACAGTCCATCGTTCGCGTCGGCGCTGCGCCATGTACTGCGCCAGCGGCCGGATGTCATCGTGATCGGCGAGATGCGCGACCTGGAGACGATCTCGACGGCGCTGTCGGCGGCGGAGACCGGCCACCTCGTCCTGGCGACGCTGCACACCGCCAACGCCACGCAGACGCTGTCGCGGATCATCGATGTGTTCCCGCCCGAGCAGCAGGGTCATGTCCGCACGCAACTGGCCGCCTCGCTTCGCGGCGTAGTCTGCCAGTCGCTCTGCCGCGACGCCCTCGGCGAAGGGTTGGTTCCCGCCACCGAGGTCCTCGTCTCGACGACAGCAGTGCGTCGCGCCCTTCGGGAGAACGAGGCCCACCTGATCTACGCGATGATCGAAACCGGCCGCCGCCAGGGCATGCACACGCTGGAGCAGTCGCTGGCGGCGCTCGTCCGCGACGGCCGAGTTGATTCCGAAACGGCGCTGGCCGCGGCGCCGGAGGCGGGCCGGCTGGCGACGCTCATTGGCGCGGCAGTCGGCGATCAGTAGGAGCGAATCATGGCGGTCTTCACGTACGTCGCCCGGGATGACGCGGGCAAGCTCATCGAGGGCGATGTCCAGGCGGCGTCGCAGACGGAAGCCGCGCGGATCGTCCGCGGAGAAGGCAAGTTCATCATCCGGGTGAATCCCAAGAGCCATCGCGCGGCGGCCGCCAAGCCGAAGCCGGCGACGAAAACGCGCGGCCCGCTCATGACCGCGTCTCGACCGACCGGTGGTGCGGCAACGGCGACGGCCCTGGGTGGCGACAAGTACCGGCCGGCGGATCTGATCTTCTTCACCAACCAGCTCGCGGTCATGGTCGAGACGGGAGTGTCCATGTCCGAGGCACTGGAAGCGTGCGTCCACGACGGCAACTCGCCGCGCTTTGCAAAGGCGCTCGCGGCGGTCATCGACCAGGTGACGGGCGGCAGCGAATTCTCGGCGGCGCTGGCCGAGCACCCCAAAGTGTTCCCGCCGATTTACATCAGCCTCATCAAGGCGTCGGAGGCGTCGGGCATGATGGCGCCGATGCTGCGGCGGCTGGCGACGCACCTGGAGGCGCAGCGGGAGATGACCAAGAAGATCAAGGGGGCGGTCACCTATCCGATCGTCATGTTCGTTTTCGCGATCGGCGTGACGGTCTTTCTGATGACCTTTGTCCTTCCGAAGTTCACGGCGATCTATGCGGGGCGCGAAGACAAGCTACCGACCCTGACGAAAGTCCTGCTGACCTTCAGCGATAAGTTGACCACGTATTGGGTCTACCTCGTGAGCGCGATGGCCGTCTCCGTGGTGGGCGCGTTTTTCTACCTGCGATCGCCCGCGGGCCGGCTCAAGATCGAGGAACTCAAACTGAAAGTGCCTCTGCTGGGCCCGCTGTTTCACAAGACCTATCTGTCGCGCAGCCTGCGGACGCTGGGGACGATGATCCAGTCCGGCGTGGCGATGCTCGACAGCGTCAAGCTCACATCGACGGTGACGGGCAGCGCGTTCTACGAGCAGATGTGGACCAAGGTGCTCGACCGGCTGGAGAGCGGCCAGCAGCTTTCCGAGACGCTGTCTGACAATCCGCATGTGCCCAAGGCGATCAACAAGATGCTCAGCGCCGGCGAGCGCGGCGGTCAGCTTGGCCTTGTCATGGAGCGGGTGGCGATCTTCTGCGAGTCGGAATTGAACACGGCGATCAAGACGATGACGAGCCTCCTAGAGCCGGCGATTGTAATGTTCCTCGGCGTCGTGGTGGGCGGCCTCGTCCTTGCACTGCTGCTGCCGATCTTTACGATCTCGAAGGCAATGCACTAGGTTTCCTTTTTTGCGCGGTCAGCCCTTGAGCCGGGACCGGTAGTTCTGATATCCTGATTCCTGACATCAAAACCGCGCTTCGGAGGGTCTGCCATGAATGCGAGAGTTGCAATCGCCCTGGTGGCTGCCATTCTGGTCAGTTTTGGACCCCGCCCAATGGTCCATCCCTGCCGCGCTGACGATCACGTCCCCGATAGTCTCTCAGCCTCAGACTGGTCGGGCATCCGCGCCGCGTTTGAGGCGAACCGTCATGCCGCGTTCGCGGTTGAAGGCGGCTATCAGGTCCGCAACCCCGGACAAGCGTGGCAGACGCGATTCGATGGCCGCGGGTTCCTGACCACGCCCGATGCCGGCGGCTGGACGTGGGGGCTGGAATTAATCCGATACGGCGTGGAGAGAGAGGAGCAATTGCTCGTCACGCCTTCGTGTGACGAGGTGCGGGGCGGGCGCATCAATTATCAATGGAATGAGGCGCTGACCGAATGGTATGTCAATGACCCGCGCGGCCTGGAGCATGGCTACACCGTGCATTGTCGCTCTACCAGCAGCGCGGGCCCACTGCATTTTATCCTGGCGGTGCGAGGGAGCTTGTATCCGCGGGTCAGTTACGATGGACGCGCTGTGTCGTTCGTCGACGCAACTGGCGCGGCGGTGGTGAACTACAGCGGACTGACAGTGTTCGACGCCGATGGCGCGGCCGTACCGGCGTGGTTCGAGTTGGCGGCAGAGGGACTTCGGCTGAACGTGGACGATCGCGCGGCCCGCTATCCTCTGACGATCGATCCCATCGCCCAGCAGGCCTACCTCAAGGCGTCCAACACCGGCGGGGGCGACCAATTTGGCTACTCGGTGGCAGCATCGGGCAACACGATCGTGGTCGGGGCGCCTTTCGAGGACAGCAACGCCTCGGGCGTGAACGGCAACCAGGCCGACGAAAGCCTCGGAAGTTCCGGCGCAGCGTACGTCTTCGTTCGCAGCGGCGGAAGCTGGAGCCAACAAGCCTATCTCAAGGCATCGAACCCCACTTCGTTCGACTACTTTGGCATCTCGGTGGCCGTGTCGGGCGATACGATCGTGGTCGGAGCGGAACAGGAGGACAGCGGCGCCACGGGCATAGACGGCAATCAGGCCGACAATAGTGAGCCGAATTCCGGCGCGGCGTATGTCTTCGTCCGGAGCGGCACCGCCTGGAGCCAGCAGGCCTACCTAAAGGCGTCGAACACCGACGGGTTCGACTCGTTCGGTAGCGCGGTGGCCGTGTCGGGCGACACCGTGGTCGTCGGAGCGAAACAGGAGGACAGCTCAGCCACCGGCGTGGATGGCAATCAGGCCAGCAACAGCGCTGTGCAGGCCGGCGCGGCGTATGTGTTCGTCCGCGATGGCGGAATCTGGAGCCAGCAGGCCTACCTTAAGGCGTCCAACACCGGCGTCAGCGACTTCTTCGGCGTCTCGTTGGCCGTGTCGGGCGACACGGTGGTGGTCGGGGCGAGTCAAGAGGACAGCGCCGCCACGGGAGTGGATGGCGACCAGCTCGACAACAGTGCCGCTGATTCCGGAGCGGCGTACGTGTTCGTGCGCGACGGCGGAGTTTGGAGTCAGCAGGCCTATCTCAAGGCGTCGAACACCGGTGCGGGCGACTTCATGGGCGGCTCGGTGGCCGTGTCGGGCGATACGGTGGTGGTCGGGGCGGATCAAGAGGACAGCGCCGCCACGGGCGTGGATGGCAACCAGGTCGACGAGAGTTCCGCTGATTCCGGCGCGGCATACGTCTTTTTCCGCGACGGCGGAGTATGGAGCCAGCAGGCGTATCTCAAGGCGTCCAACACCGGCACCGGCGACTTGTTTGGCATCGCTTTGTCAATCTCAGGCGACACCCTAACAATCGGGGCAAACGAAGAAGACAGCAACGCGACGGGCATCGACGGTAATCAGGCCGACAACACGGCCACCAATGCCGGCGCGGCATACCTGTTCGCGCGCAGCGGCGCGACCTGGAGCCAGCAGGCCTACGTCAAGGTTTCGAACACCGGCGCGGGCGACAAGCTCGGCACTTCGGTGGCCGTGTCGGGCAATATTGTGGTGATCGGGGCGGATCTGGAAGACAGCCTGGCCACGGGGGTGAACGGCACTCAGTGCATCGGCGGCGCCGCGGATTCCGGCGCTGTATACGTTTTTCCGTTGGAGTCGGACTTCGACGGCGATGGCGTGCCCGACGCGACGGATATCTGCCCGCTGATCGAGGATGCCGGCCAGGAAGACTCGGACAACGACGGCGCGGGGGACGCCTGTGACATCTGCCCCGGTACGCCCGCTGGGCGTCCGGTCTGCACCAATGGCCAACCCCTGCGCGATTGCAACGGCGACTGCACCGTCGATGCCGGCGACATCCAATGCCTGGTGGATGAGATTCTGAGTCCGTAGTGATGGAGGGCAATGCGGAATTCGGAATGCAGGGCGACGGTGAACCGCAGATGGCAGAGATTTTTTTTGATGCGCAAACGACCGCAATTGAGCGCAAACCCGATGGCTTGAGGCCCGCCGCAGCGGTTTTCGACCTGAGACACGAGGCCCACCACGGCGGGTCTGCGACTTGAAGAGCAAACGCCGCCCCCAAAAAAACAAAGTGGTTGATTTAGAGTCCCTAAAAGAACTTCATAAACAATGACGAAGAGTGCCGATAGCCAGGGTGTTGCAGGATGCGACGACACCGGGTGTCATGGAGGACACGCATATGGCCAAGCCTCTCGTCGACGACGGACTCTGGGCAATTG
>DATEMU010000015.1:600000-826271 GCA_035275405.1 Phycisphaerae bacterium | reverse complement strand
CAACCACTCGGGACGGCCATCAGCAAAGACTCGGAACTCCCCGAGCGCCGGGTGCTTCACCTCGACAAAGCCCTTCGGCGAAAGTCCCAGTTTGGGTTTTTGTCGAGCGAGAGCGTCAGGATCCCCCGCGCCGCACAGCGTTCCGCCTTCGGCAAGATTTCGACCCCAGGACCAGGTGTTGCGGAACCAAATCTGCGGCAGGAGATGAAGAGTGGCTTCTTCAGGTCCACGATTGTGGACCGTGACGCGCATGAGAATGTCGTCCGGACCCGACTTGGCGTATTCCACGAACACGTCGAAATAGCGGTCGTCGTCAAACACGCCGGAGTCGATGATTTCAAACTCCGGTCGTGAGCGGCTGCGACTGCGGTTCTCCTCGACCAGACGGCCGTAGGGAAACTCCCGTTGGGAATACTTGTAGAGCATCTTCAAGTACGAATGGGTTGGCGTCGCGTCGAGGTAGTAATAAAGCTCCTTAACGTCTTCTCCATGATTACCCTCGCCGTTATTCAGGCCGAACAGGCGTTCTTTGAGAATGGGGTCCTTTCCATTCCATAGCGCCAGCCCCAGGCACAGTTGTTGTTGGTGGTCGCTGAAGCCGGCCAACCCATCCTCGCCCCAACGATAGGCGCGGCTCCGAGCTTGGTCGTGCGAGAAATACTCCCACGCCGAGCCGTCCGCGCTGTAGTCCTCGCGGACCGTGCCCCATTGCCGCTCGCTTAGATACGGCCCCCACCTTTTCCAGGCGACGGCGCCCCGGCGGTCCTCCTCCAAACGCACGGCTTCAGCATTTGTTGACATGCTCGGTCCTTTGCCTTGAAGTCCAGATGCTCCATTAAGATGCAAGGTTTCCTGTCAGGTTGCAATCAATTTTGCAATCTCCCTCGTCAAACCTATCCTCGGGCGCCATCCGGTTTTTCCAGTGCCGGCTGAACCCCCGCCTCTATAAATCGGGGGCCCTCGTGCCATAGCAAAGGCGCGACGTACTGGCGGACAAACGTCGTGTTTACGGCGTCCGTATGCCCGCCCAGATTGCCCGCGGCGGCAAACTCCGGTCGCCAGGCGACATTTTCGATCTTTGAATACAGTCGCCTGGTTTCGTCGGAGGGATTGGGAGGAACGTGGAACCCGCGAAGTCCCGCCGAACACGCTCCGCAGAATTGTCGATCTGCGGTGCCCGCAACGGCCACGGCAACACCCAGCACCGCATCGCGTTCAGAGGTGAATACGTGTACGCGGCCACGAACGCGACGCAGGGCCTCCATCATGTCGTAGTGGGACGAAATGGATGAACCGAGAAGCACGACCGTGTCGACCGGCCGATCCACGGAGAGCACTTCCAGCGTGAACACCGCCACGGCCGTGCCCGCCGAAAGGCCGACCAGAGTCACGGGACGATCGGGATGTTCGTCCATGTAATTCTGAATTCGTAAAGCCAGCTTGCGGGCTTGTTCCCGCTTGTATTCGACGCCGGCGCTTTGATCCGCGCCGACTCCCAACCCCGTGTTCCAGACGAAGGTGTTGAAGTCGCCTGGATAACCGGCGACTTTCAGTCCGGATTGCACCCCGCCGCCCCAATTCGTAAGGACGCTCCCGCCGCCGGCGCCGTCGAGATAATACACTTCGCCAAATTGATCGAGTTCGTGGCGATGGGCCGACCCGGCGGAGCAGCCGACAAGGGCCATGACCGCCGACAGAACCGAGCACGTAACCATTTTTCGCAGCATTGGTGCTACCTCGAAAAAAAATCTCGTCGTGAGAATTCTCTCTTCAGATCACGCGGCGACTTCCACTACCCTTGCTTCCTTCGGGAAAGGAACTTCGCCAAACAACGGATCAAGCAGAGTCCGCAGGGCCTGACGGGCCCGGTGCAACCTTGTTTTGACATTCGATGTGCTGCACCCCAGCAGTCGCGCCGTTTCTTCGGTGTCGTAGCCCTCGATGTCCCGTAGCAGCAAGATGGTTCGATAGGAATCCGGCAACGCATCGATGCCGGCGCGGACCTGTTCTCGCGTTTCCTCAACGCAGAGTCGATTGCAGGCGTCGGGGTCCCAGGACCGCACCGTCCCGGCGTGATGGCCATCTGCATTGAAGGAGGGCAGCAGGCTGTCGATCGAAACACTGGGGCGTCTTTTCTCCGATCGTAGCTTCATCAGGCAGGAATTGACGACGATGCGATGGAGCCATGTCGAAACGCGCGAATCGCCCTTGAACGAATCGAGGGCGGCAAAGGCGCAGACGAAGGCGTCCTGGACCGCATCGGCCGCGTCGTGTTCGTTAGCCAGAAAGCGCGACGCGACGGCGAACATACGACCGGTATGCCGCCGGACGAACAATTCGTACGCCCATTCGTCGCCCGAGCGCATCGAACACAGCAGATCGGCGTCGGACGTTTCGGTGCCGCCCCGACAATCGACGTCCTGGTTATTGAAATCCAATTCGACCAAAGATGCGTTCATGGCCGTTTCTCCCTCTGAAGGACTTCCGAAACGAAACTGGAACAGGCGCTGATTTCCGCCCCGCGATTTATGAGGCCCCGAAGTAAGCCCACGCCGGCGCTGTCCACGAAGCTCAGCTCTGAGAGATCAAGCAAGGTGCGATTCGCCTTGCCGGCGGCGTTGTGGCAAACGCGGTCCGCTTCCTGGACCCAATCACCCCGCAGCGTGCCCTCGAACTTGAACGTCACGGTCTCATCCAGTGTCGACTTGCTGATTCTGAACACGGCGAACTCCTTTCGTCGTCCCCCGCTAAAGCACGGGCCATGCCACGGCACGCTCGGACGGCCGCGATTCGCCAAAGTGACTGTGTTGTGGAGAGTTAGGCGCGGCGAAGTCGATCGACGAAGCTTGCGCGAATCGATGGGGGTGCCACGAGATTTCGTGGCGGCTACAAACCTTCGTGGGAGGGCCGAGAGATTCCGAGCTTTTTTAGGCGGCTGCGAAGGGTGTTGGGGTGGAGATCGAGGATTTTGGCCGCCCCGGCCGGTCCGTCGATCACCCATTGGGTCTGTTTCAATACGGAAAGGATGTGACTGCGCTCCGTCGATTCAAGGCTGGTCGCCGGGGGTGCATGCGGTTGCGCTGGAACGGTGGCCGCAAAAACGGCTGGATCGATTTCGAGGGTCTTTCCGGTAGCCAGGATCACCGCGCGCTCCAGCACATTCTCTAACTCGCGGACATTTCCCGGCCAGGAATAGGCGACCAGCCGATTCATGGTTTCCGGGGCGATGCCGTCGATCGCCTTGCCGATGCGGGCGGAGAATCTGTTGGCGAGAAACTGGACCAGCATGGGTATGTCTTCGGTGCGATCCCGTAAGGGAGGCAGATGAATGGGGAATACGCTCAGGCGATAGTAGAGGTCCTCGCGAAACGTCTTGTCCTTGACAGCCTGCAACAGATTGCGGTTGGTCGCCGCGATCACACGCACGTCCGCCTTGATCGGCGCGCTGCCGCCGACCCGGTCGAACTCGCGTTCCTGCAGGACGCGCAGGAGCTTGACCTGCACCTCCATCGGCACGTCGCCGACCTCGTCGAGAAAGATCGTTCCTCCATTGGCCAATTCGAAGCGGCCGATGCGCCTGGCGATCGCTCCACTAAAGGCGCCCTTTTCATGGCCGAACAACTCGCTCTCCACCAGACCCGTGGGTAGGGCGGCGCAATTGACCTTGATCAACGGCTTGTCGCGGCGCGGGCTATGCGAGTGGACCGCTCGCGCGATCAGTTCCTTGCCAGTCCCCGTCTCGCCGGTGATCAGGACAGATGTTTCGGTCGGGGCCACCTGCGCGACATGATTCAAAACGGCCGACAGCGCGGGGCTGCGCCCGACTATTTCCTCAAAGTTATGGACGGATTTGATCTCCTCCTGAAGGTAGAGGTTTTGGGCCTGGAGACGGGCCTGCTCGCGCTCCATGAGCACGCGGTCAGTGATGTCGATGAACATCGTGCGGGTATATTTGCCGCTGGGATCGGGCTTCGACCACCACTGAATCCAGATGGGCCGACCGTTATCGCGGCGACGAAGTTCGAGCACCACTCCGCTCGTATCCGTCCCGCGACCGATCGAGTCAAACGCATCGCGGACGCGGCGCTGGGCGTCGGGCGTGTCGGGAATGAACGACATCCCGACGGTTCCGGCGACCTGTTCGGGCGTGATGCCCAGGATTTTCATCGCAGCCCGGTTCGCGCTGATAAAGCGCGATTCAAGGTCCTCGTGGACATAGGCGATCGGCGCTTCTTCAAAGAGGTCGCGAAATCGCTGCTCGCTTTCGCGCAGCCGCTTTTCTACTCCGATGCGCTCCATCTCCGCCGCGGCGCGTGCGGCAAAGATGCGGAAGATAAACATGCGGCGAGGTTCTTCGGGCATGGGGCGGTCGTCAAATACCGCAAGATGTCCCATGACCTGACCCTTCGAGTCTCGTAGCGGAACGCCGAGATAGCTTTCGATCTTCCACTCGACCAGCGGCTTGTCCTGGGGAAATTTCTGGCTCACGCCGTGCGGGTGGTGACAGAGATTGCCGGCCAACACATCTTCGCAAGGCGTCCCGCGCAGGTCCCATTCAACGGCGTCGCTGATCCCGTCCCGAAACCAGAATGCTATCGTTCGGGCGCGCGTACCCTCCAGGAATTCAGCAACAAAAGCATACTTCGTCCCGGTTGCAGAGGCCAAATGCCGCACAAGTGATTGGAAGAACTCCTGCCCGACGTTCGTCGCCGTGCCTTCCACGATCGCGCGCAATGCGGCAATTTCGTCGTTATCTTGCAATACCGTGGCGATGCGGTTGCCGGCCATCGCCTGAACTGTGTCGCGAGAGTCCGTCATGGTTGAGGTAACCCCTAGCACAATTTAACAAGTTCAATTTGCGCAGTCATCCCTCAATGTCTGGGAGCTTGGCCGACGACGACAGGCGGTTCATTCTAGCCTAAAGACATCGGTATGTGGAATAAGATGAATGCACACCCGAGATCCATCAGGCCAGGTCAACCTTCAGCGGACTCGTTGTCGGCTTCGTCGCCCTCATCGCCGTCTTGCGAAGTGTCGGCGACGTCAATGGGCGGCTGCCTGTCACGCGATCGGCGGGAGCGTTCCAGCAACTCTTCGGCGGGGGTTAGTTCACGTTCCCGCCGGTAGCGATCGAGCGCCGACATGTAGTGGTCCGGCCGCCGCTCGAAAAACCGCGCCTTGGAATTGGCGTCGTTACCGTTACCGGGGCGACCTCTGCTCGCGACAAAGCGGTCGAGTTCACTCGGCCCGGTGTGCGGGACGATATACACACGCGACCGGCTCGACGGCGTCGTCCCGAATTCAATGAGAATCTTGACCCTTTGCTCCATCGCCTTGTCAGCGATGGCCAAGTAAGGACGGTGTACCGGGAACTTCTAGTCCGGCGTCAGGATGACGTCGCCGTACTTCCGGAGGTCCCGTTCCGCCGCCATCCACCGGCTGCGCGTACAGTGTCTCGGTGTTTGCGACGCGGGACATGTGCGGTACTCCTTCGAGCGCCGATCAAAACCGTGTTTACGGTTTTATCCGCTGCTCACGAGCCGCACTTTCGCACGCCGGAAGGTACGCTAGTCTAGCGTTCGGCAGGATTTAGAAACGGGTGAGTGACGGGGCTCGAACCCGCGACCCCTAGGACCACAACCTAGTGCTCTGTCCAACTGAGCTACACTCACCATTGGGCCGAAAATCCGGCCGACGGATTATAACGCGGGCTACCGGGAGTTGCACAGCCGGGGGCCGGCGAGGAGAGAGCGGGACTCCGGCCGAGAATCAGTGGCTTCGTGCGGTGTTGTCCGCTCCGGGTTTTTCCACTCCCTGTTAGGATTTATCCCTGCAAATACCAATCCGGACGGTGCGTTCGGACACGAGAAGATTATCGGCGCGACGCAGCGAGCATGGCGGCGAGGGTGAGTCGCCTTTCTGGGGCGTGGCGCCCAACTCCCATCGTGGCGTGGTGCCGGTATTCGTGGCGATGGTGCGTCAAGTTTGCCCCTGTACGGCTCGATATTGCACAATAAGTAGTATCAGGTCGCCGCGGCGATTCGACCGGCGGGGCCGCCTTGTGCGACTCGCCGATATGTGCCGCGCGAGGCCGGGCGGCCGAACGGGTCCGAAGCAGATGGAGGTTGCGAGGGCCGCTCACGCGCCATCTTTCTGCGAATTCGCAGGCGGGGGAACGTCGACTTGGGATCGATGCGTCAACATTTCTATCGCGGGTTGTTCGGACTCCAGTTCCGAACGACGGTGCTGCTCACGGGCGTGGTCCTGGCGGCGACCGGTCTGACGGGCGCGACGTATCTGCGGCTCTCCCAGCAAACGACGCTGCGTCAATGCAAAATGCACGCGAGCGCGCTCGCCCGGACGCTGGCGGTCGGTGGGGCGCGGGCCGTTCCCCTTGAGGATCGGCAGCGGTTGTTGGCGATCGTCGAGGACGCGGTGCCGGACACCGACCTGTGCTACGTCGTTTTCACGGACATGGGGGGGCGAATTCTGGCGAGCCAGCAGCGTTGCCCCGGCACGGTCAATCAGATCATTCTGCGGGACAAGGACCATATTTCGGTCGAGCCGATCGACCAGGGGCGGGTGATGACGGACGGCGCGGGTCAGGAGTGGATCGACGTGGTCTATCCGGTACCGGCGTATTTCGACGGATCGCCGATGGGCGGCGCGGCAGGGCACAGGCCGACGACGGGTTACGTGCGGCTGGGGTTGAGCCTGCGGGTGCCAGGACAGGCGCTGGATGCCATGTCCCGACACATCATCGGACTGGCGGTGGGGATCGCGCTGCTCATGGTGCCGCTGGGCTACGAGATCGTGCGATATCTCGTCAAGCCGATCAACCAACTCTCCGAGGCGGCGGCGGGACTGGCGATGGGAAAATTGGAAACGCGCGTGGCGGGCGCACGGCGCGATGAAATCGGCGAACTGAGCCGGTCGTTCAACGCGATGGCGGATACGCTGTCCGCATCCCACCATCAGCTCACTCAACAGAGCGCGGAATTGGAGCAGCGCGTGCGGCAGCGGACGAACGACCTGGAGAAGGTCAACCGGCAGCTTCGGGAGATGGCATCGCGCGACTCGCTGACCGGTCTGTACAACCGGCGGCATTTCAACGAGATCTTGTCGCAACTGTTCGCGGAGGCGGAGCGGTACGGCAAGGAATTGACGTGCATGATGATGGACCTGGACAACTTCAAGCGGGTCAATGACACGCTGGGCCATCAGATGGGCGACCAACTTCTGGAATTGACGGCGCGGGTGATCACGGGATCGATCCGCGAATCGGACGTGGCGGTGCGCTACGGCGGGGACGAGTTCGCCGTACTGTTGCCGCAGACGTCGCCGAACGACGCGCGGGTCTCGGCGGAAAGGCTCTTAACGCGGTTTCGAGCGGAGATCGCGCGGTCGCTGCCGGAGGCGAGCATCGTGTCGCTGTCGATCGGTCTGGCCAGCCGCGAGCAGGACCAGCCGGGCTCGGCCAAAGAGTTGCTTAACCTGTCGGACGAGGCGCTGTACCTGGCGAAGGCGGGCGGGAAAGATCGGATCATGGTCCTGCGGCCGGGGCAGTTGGCGGGGAATGCGGCCTGAGCGCCGCCGATCCGTCAGGACCATCGCCTCCGCGATGCGCCGTGAAGCACCGGCAAGATTTCGGGCCATCGAACGTTGACCCTGTAGAACCTGCCGGAACATCGGCCGCCGTTGCTACTTTCTTTGCCGGTCTGCCGGCTGGGTCGTGCTCTGAAGGAGTTTCGCCGCGCCGGCTTCCTCGAACCGGGAGAGATCCGTCCATAAGGTGCCCTGGCCGGCGACGATCAGCTTGATCGAATCCGGCTGAAAGCTCTCCGCAAAGGTATAAAGGTTGTAGGCCCTGGGGCTGCCGAAGGCGCCGACGAGCAGCCGGAAGCCCTCGGCCTCGGCGGCCTTCTTCATCTTCTCCACATCGGCCCTGGCCTGACCGAGGATTTCGGTCCGCCTCGCATCGAGCATGGCCACCTGTTGTTGAATGGTGGCGACTTCCAGGCCGGCCTGGGCGTCGATCTCCGCGGCCATCTTTTCGCCCTCGGCCTGCACCCCGGCGACGGCGATGCGCGTTTCGGCGCGGATCATTTCCCGCGCAATATCCACTTTCTTCTTATACTCTTCGAGCTGTGCCTTGGCCGTCGCGGCATCGCGCTGCTTTTCCTTGGTAATTTGTTTTTCCTTGGCGATGTAGCTTTCCTGGATCGTCCGCTTGAGATCCTCGGCGATTTCGCCTCCTGCATGGGCTTCCGGGGGCTGCACCTCGATTTCGCGCACGAGCGCCAGCAGCACTTCGATATTCTTCTGATTGCAGACGCGCCGGAGTTCGTCCTTGAGATCTCTTTGAAATTTCTCGCGCTTCTCCCCCTGGATGAAGTCGCGGGCGGCGTAGGTCGAGCCGATGTTGCGGCATATCGAGCGAAGCTGAGGCTCGATGACCTTGTCAATCACCCGGTCGCTGTTGCCGAACTGGTTGATCGTCTGGGCGGCGTGGCGCGGGTCAATCCCCCAGATGACGGTGACGCCGACGCGAATGAGAAAACCGGTGTCCGACGGAAACGAGATTTGATAGTTGCTCTCGCCCGGAACGTTTGAGGTGGAGAACTCGTTGAATCCGATTTCAATGAGCGTGACCTTCTGCATTTTCGGATTGATGAAATACACGCCGGGCTGGAGCACGTCCTGCTGCGTGCCCCGCTCGCCGGGCCCGGACAAGGGTCGGACATAGCTGGCGTACTGCGAGGTCGAGACCTGCGAGGTCGCCGCGGGCTCGTCCGATTCCAACTCCGGCAGCATTTCGCCGAGCGCCTGTTTCGGCTGGTCGCCGAGGAGATTGGTCACGACGCCCACGAAGCCGGTGGGGATGACGGTTGCGGGTTGCAGCTCGATTTCGTAGACGTATGGATTGATCTTGTACGTTCCGGGTGTCAGCACTTCCTCGAGGATGCCCGCGTAGTCCGAGTCGCGTTTCACCAAAATCTGTCCCTGCGGCGGGGCCTTGCCGATGCGCCGGGTGACGACGCCGATCATGGGGAAATCGCCCTGCGGTCGGAAATTACCGCCGGAGATCCGCTCCCGCGCCTTGGAACTGATCGTATGGATCCACTCCCACGACGCGGGATTGCCCGCGGGCACGACCGTCAAATCTTTCAGCTCCCACTCAAACCGATACGAATCGCGGAAGTGCCGACCGGGGCCGAGCACCTCCAGCTCGATCCCTTTCTGTCCCGGCTCGGTGGCGACGAGCTGTCCCGGCGGCAGGGCCGAGCCCATCTTGCGAACCAGCACGGCGCACTTGCCCGGCGGAACGTAGATGCGGAATGAGAACCAGACGATCGCCGTACACACGCCGACCACGACGAGCGAAGCGCCGAAAATGAGCTTGATCTTCCTACCCATCAGCGGTTACCTCCCTTCATCGGCGACGCGCCGGCGGATTCAAAGTCCCTGAAGATGTCGGCGAACGATCCGTCGGTGGTCGTCAGGATGCTCTGAATCGACGGGGCCACTTTCTGATAGAAGAATTGTTGCGCGTAGGTCGTGCCGTCTCCGAAGGCGTTGACCGCGGCCTTGAGCGGCTCGGCCCGGGCTTGATAGCCGAAAAGGACGACCTTGGCGTCCGCCTCGCCGCGGGAGCGAATGGCGGCGCCCTCTTTCTCGGCCGCCTCAAGCGTGAGCGTAGCGACGGCGAATTCGCGGTTAGCCTTCGTCACGGCGACATTCTTTCGCTGCTCGGCCTCCTTGGTGAGCGTGACGATCTGGGTGCGCGCCTGGCCGATGGCGTTATTCTGCGGTTGCAATTCCTGCTGCTCGACGAGGCGCGCCTCGGACTTGGCCTCCTCGATCTGATTGGTGTACCGCTCGATCTCCTGATCGGCCTGTTCACGCTGGCTGATGAGGGAGGCGATCTCGGCGGGCGGCTTGATATCGCGCACCAGGGCGGAGCGGATGTCGATGCCCTGATTCCAGCATTCGCTCTTGAGCCCGGCGAGCAGCTTGTCCTGGAAGACGATGCGCGTCCTGCCGCTGATGAACTCGCGCGCCTGGAGCTTGGAACCCTGCAGACGGGCGAGACTGCGGACATTCGGCAGAATGATCTTGTCGAGAACATCGCGCATATCGCCGTACGCCACGGTCACCTCCGCCACGTGGTCGGGGCGGATGGCCCACTCAATGGTTCCCTCGATCGTGATCGTGAAGCTGTCCGAGGAGGGAAAGTGGATGGCGTCGGCCCCGACCATATCGCACTTCTGGCTGCGGACATCCACAATTTCGATCTGCCGGAGATAGGGGTTGATGTATTCGAGACCGGGCGGAAGCGTCGCTCGCTGCACGCCCTTTTCGCCCGGCTCGACGACGTACGTGTTTTTCTTCGCCGGATCCCTGCCCGACAGCAAGGTCACCACACCGGCGTGGCCTTCGGAAATGGCGATGGCCGGGAATTTCAGCACCTCGTAGGCAAACGGGTTGATGTTATGCCGTCCGGGCATCAGGACGTCGCCGACCGGTCCTCGTTCGTCCGGCAGGGTGGCGACGGTCTTGGGGAAGGGAAGCGGCCTGCCGTACTTGCGGATGAGGACGCCGACTTCATTCTGTTTGATGAGCGTGGCGGGGACCACCTGTCGCTCGTAGCTGAAGGGGTTATACCAATGCCGTCCTTCGGTGAGGACTTCAAAGCGAATGCCTTTGTAGGCGGTCCGGACGTCGTCCTCGCTCGTTCCCGTTTTTTGGGCGATGCTCTTTACGAGTTCGGGATAGAGGACGACCTGGTCGCCAAATTCCCCCGGTAGTCCGGCGGGCAGAACGCCGCCCGTCTTGTGGATAAGCACGAGAAGATGGTTCGAGGGCACTTCGACGCGAACGATGAACCAGAAAAACGCAACCACGGCCACGAAGGCCAGCAGGACCAGGCCGACAATCCCCCCGAGGAGAGGAATTCGAAACGGCGGGAACGGGGGACGGATAGAGCGCAACGGGGTCTCTGACATAGCGCGTACTCCTTTCGAGCCTGCGGGGTACCTCCAAGCGGGGCCTACGTCAATCTCGCCCCGCAATGACCGCAAAAACTGGCGCCGTCCGGCGCGGATTGTCCGCAGGCGCGACAGCGCGGGTATTTCGTGCGGCTGGCGGTGTCCGCAAGCGCGCGGCGGATCAGCCACACTCCCACAACGATGACGCCGATGACCGCGACGACGATGAATTGGGTGATGGAAAGGAACATGGGTGGATCGATCTTCTCCAGCCCAACTATACAACAAGGCGGGGGGAGACGGCGACTATAAACGCGGAGGAAGTTTGGAGCGACCTCGTTGCCGTGGGACGGTACTGACGATCAGCGTTGCGCCCGACTTGAAACTGTTCTAGGCGTGGACAGCCCGGTCGCCCACACGGGACACCCCCGCGGGGGTTTCCATCCGGTGCGCGACCACGCGGTGGAGGAACCTGGAGCGCGAACAGGCTCAGTCCATGAGGAAAAAGCGCTGTTTCTCGATTACCGGCGATGATGGCAAGTACTTCGCCAATTCGCCGCGAGCGCGTTGTGAGCACCAAGTTTTTATTTAGAGGCCAATGACGGAGATGTACCTGAGGAAGAATCCCATCAGGGTGTCGTCGGTCGATCTCGATTGCGCCTGGTCGTTGTCTCTCGCGGTCGGGCCATACGACCCGACCGCGAGAGATCTTCACTACTTGACCATGTCCTTTAGCGCCTTCAAGGGTCGCACCTTGATGACCCTTCGGGCGGGCTTGGCCTTGAACATCTGCTCCTCCTTCGTAAAGGGGTTGATCCCCTTGCGGGCCTTCGTGGCGGGCTTATTGATGACCACAATTTTCATCAGGCCCGGAACGACGAACACGCCCGGTCCCTTCTTGCCGACGCCCTTATGGATGAGACCGCCCAGCGCTTCCAAGACGGAGGCGACTTGTTTGCGGGAAAGTTCGGTCTCTTCGGCGATGCTGCTGAGAATCTCGCTCCTGGTGAAGTGCTTCGCGGCCATGTAGTTCCTTTCGAAAACTCGTAAGACTCAAACGGCGGCGCGAGTTCCCTCGCGATCCGACCGGCTCTGCGGCGGCCCCTTGCCGCCATCCCATTGCGGTCGGGATTATCGGGGACAGCATGTTGCGTGTCCACCGGCCACGCCCTCGCCATCCGGGCGAGAATCAACAGCCCGCCACCGGCCCGACAATGGCCTGGTCCGGCCCTCGTTGAGTTATAAGAAGAAGCATGGCAGATGTGATGGCGATCGCCTACCCGAGTTTACCTGCCGCGCCGACCGCCGCCGCCGCCCCGCATCCCACTACCGCGCATGCCGCCGCCTCGCGACCCACCCCCCCGCATGCCGCTGCTGCGAATGCCCCTCGGCGAACTGCCACCCGGCGAACGCATCGACGTCCCCCCGGAGCGAGAGGATATTCGAGGACCGGATGAACTCGAGCCTCCGCCTCGAAATGCACTGCCGCCGCGAGACTGCCCGCCTCCAGAAAGTCCGCGCATCCCGTCGGCGCCTCCGAACCCGCTTCGGCCAATGCTTCGAGGTAAAGACCCGCCGCCGTAGGAACGGCGCGGCAATGACCCCTGGCGCGTGATTCCGCCGCCAGACGAGCCTCCGCCGAACGAACGCGGCGCGCCGCTCAAACCACCCGGCCGGTCGATGCCCCGCGATGTACGCTGGATCTCGCCCTGGCGGGATGGGCTTCTGCCAAGTGGATTGCTGTCACCCCGAAAGATGTTGCCGCCATTTCGGGAATATGGTCGGCCCCCATTGAAGAGACCGCCTCGGCTATCGTCGGTCGGGGAGCGACCTCCGCCTATTCCGCCCCGATTTCCTGATCCGCCGATCGCGCCGGGTCCGCCGCCGTCCCGCCGCCCCGGTTGACCAAGCCCGAATCCGCCCGGCGAGCCGCCGCGACTCTGGCCGGTACGCGACTCACCTCTCCTTGTCCCGGGCATTGCGCCGTCGCGTTCCCCCGAGCGCGGGCCATTCGAGAATCCTCCGAGTGGCCCACGATTCTGGCTTGCGCGCGGGCCATTTCCAAATCCGGAATCGGAACCGCCGCGACCCTGGCCTCTTCGAGGGCCGTTTCCAGATCCTGCACCGGGCCCGCTACCGAAATTGTCTCCAAATCCTCGGCGCGGTCCGCCCGACCCCTCAGCAAACCCACCGCGCGTTCCGCCGCCCGATCGGCGGCCGAATCCGCTCCGCAGGGCGCTGAAGTCCCGCCCGCCTCTGTGACCACCGCCGCGAAAGCGCGGCAGCGCGGAGCCGGACCGGCGATGCCAATTACGGCCCCATTCTCCATGACGATAATAAGCGCGGCCAAAACCGCCGCGATGGTAGCCGTGGTGGCCGAAATGCCAGGGACGATACGCGAGGCAGCGGCTGCCCCAATTGAAGCCCAGGTGCAGCCACGAACCGGTATGACAGCCGAAGCCGAAGGAAATGGAACTGTAATATCCGCCGATCGGCGGCTCGACCCAGCCGTATACCACCTCCGGCACGTATTGCGGCACATAGATAATCTGCGGATCGGCCGGGAGGATTCCGACAAACTCCTCTTCGACATATACCTCCTGCTGCGGGGTGTCCTGGAGCGCGCCGCTGGCCATGGCCTGCGCGCGAAGCCGCTGAACCGCGTCCATGACGTCCTGCTGCTGATTCAGGAACGCGGCGCCGATCGCGTTCGTCCATTCCAGCTCCTCATCCATCCTCTTGAGAAGATCAGGAAATCGTGCGAGGGCCTGAACGCTCGGGTCCAGCCCCATCTGTTCCAACTGCGAAAGGTCGGATGACGAGTTTAAGAAGCGCGCCGCCTGAACGATGTCCATCGGATAGGTCGCGGCGGCGAGGACCTGCGCAAGGAGAGGGTCGGGATAAAGAGCGACCGGTCCGAGCAAGTCGTCGAGTTCTTGGGGCGAAAGGGCCACGTAGTTTTGCCCATCGTCCTGAGGGGGGATGGCATAGGCCGGATCGACTTCTGGATCAACCAGCAGAACCTCTTGGCTATCCTGCGCCAGGATGTTCGTAGATATGGTCAGGACCAAGGCGGCCACCAACAGCAACCGTGACCGGTAATTTTTTGCGAGGCCTGTGATCATTGAAAAGCTCCCGGAGGTATCGGGCTAAGGGCGACCGGATAGTGGCCGCCGCGGCGGCCGACCCATGGCTCCCCTTGCGGACGATCCCCTTGTATTAGTAGACACGTTCTGGAGCTTGAACGATAGCGGACCCCCGAATTGGTGCGATTGGACTGCTTGGAGGGCCTCTGAGGGGGGTGCAGGCCGTCGGAAACCTCTCTTGCCGAGGACGCTCCCGGGAGAGGGCATGGGACAATACTCGTCATAACCAGATGCCCCGCGTCGGCGAGGCGGTTGGAAACCGATCGCCGACGCGGGGCCAAAGCTGATGGACAATATCCTCAGTTCTTGCGGAAGGGGAACACGTCCGTGTGGGCGAAGTACTCCATGGTGATCATATCTCCAAAGCTACCGCCCTGGCCTGGAGTTGTGCCGCCGAAGCGATAAAACGACGGGCCGATCGCGGCAAAGCCAAAGGAATGCCGCTGCGTCGTGACGCTCGGCGAAAGCCGCGTCTCCCAGCCGTCAAATTGCGGCTGATACTCCTCGACGACGCCAGTCACGACGCCGCCGGCCAGTCGGCCGCCGACGGCGTAGAACTTGCCGTTCCAGCTGAAGGCGCCGAGACGATCGCGGGACGTCGGCATGGGCTTGCGCGGCGTCCAGACGTTGGTGGCCGGATCGTATTCCACATGAGTTGCGTTGATCACGACGTGGATCTTCCCGTCCAGCTCCGCCGCCGCGTGGGTGGAGAGACCGACGGGCAACGGGGCCTTCGGCGTCCAGGTATCGTTTGCGGGGTCGTACTCATCGACGCTCGTGGAATCGGTGAAGAGGTTGTTGACGATCGTGGAACCGCCGATGAGGTAAATCTTGTCGTTGACGGTGACGGCGGCGGCATACGCACGCGGCGTCGGGTTTGGGGCGCGCGGTGTCCAGGTGTTGGCGACGGGGTCGTACTCCTCGTTGGTACCGACGAGGGGCACACCCGTGCGGAAACCGCCGATGGCGTAGATTTTTCCGTTCGCGGCGGCCGCGGCGATGCCGGTGCGCGGCGCGGACAGGGCGGCGATGGGCGTCCAAGTGCCGGTGCCGGGCAGATCGAGCACCTCTGCGGTGGCGAGTTCGGCCAGACCGGCGGTGTTGCCGCCAATCGCGTAGATGCGATCGTTCAGTACAGCGCCTCCACAAAATGCGCGGCCCTGCGCCATCGGCGGCCGGAATACCCAGTGTTCCATCGTCGCGCCGGAGTTGGTGAAGGTGAAGCCTTCAATCGGATCGGGCTTGAGGGCGAAGATGTAAGTGCCCGGCGCGAACACCTCGTTTACTGGTGGGTTCGGCTGCGGGTTGGGGTTGGGGTTGTTGGGGTCGAATGGACCGAGCGGGCCCCCGGCCTGGGTATCGCAGCCGGTGAGGATGGCCGCTGCGAACAGCAGGGTCATGCAGGCCAGGCCGCGAGCGGCGCGACAGTGCAAACGGGCGTGGCATTTCAGAACATTGACGAGTGTTGACGCGTTCATCGGATACTCCTTGGCGGTGTCGTGCCGGGCGAGGCAGCCGGGCCGGACTTTTCCGCCGGGAAGTAATGCGTGAGCGGGGGGCTGAGGGCATCAGATTCTCTTCAATCGATCACTCGATTATGGATAAATAGGGGACCCGGACGGTCCATAAGTACCGATTTACCGGGGGTTTCTGCGCGGCTGCGGAGTAGATTCGAGGCGGGCGAGATGGGTTCAAGAGCCTATCTCGGTAGGCCTTCTGGACAACGGCTTTTGGGATGCGCGAAATGCCCAACGGAAGGGAAACAAAGGAGGGTGGCTCAGTCCCGGCGCGCCGGGACTGAGCCACTTGGGCGGCAGTTCGAGTTCGCAGCCTCCGTCACCTACGAGGGGTGACGCGGCGGCGGCGGATCGGTCCTCGGCGCATGGCGATCATGCCCAGTGGGACGAGCGGCATGACCATCGCGGTCCCCGCGCCGCATGCGCCGCAGGTATCCGACGGCGCGGGATCGGGCGGAATAATGGGCGGCAGCGCCGGCGGGAGCATCGGCACGCCCGGCTGCGGGAGACTCGCGTTTACTGTCGGGCCGGTGGCGAATTCCATCCCTTCATACCAGTTTACCCGAAGCCAGTTGTACTGGGCGATGAGGTTTGCCTGGTCGCCGGCGTCCATGTTTTCGTTGATGCGCTGCCGGTAACACTCCGGGTTCAATCGATAGCGCGAGTAGAGTTGGAGGAAGTAGTGTTCTTCTCCGGCATCAGTGTCGCGATCACGGCACGCGCGGAGCATGTCACCGCCGGCGCAGCCGGGCACGGTGTCCGGGCAGCCGAGCATGGCGTTGGAGCCCATTCCGCCATTGGCGGGCAGGACCTCGAAGATGCTCGAGGCGAGACCGAACGGGTTGGATGACTCAGGTCGAAAGCAGTGGGAGAAAAGAGAGTGACCGAGTTCTTCGAGAATGTGCCCGGCGCGCCCGCCAAAGCGCACCGAAGTGCGCGTAACCCTTCCGTCCGCGGAGCCGCTAATACCCAGCAGGGCGAGGCGGTGATCCGAGCCGATGCAATGCGAGGTATGCTCGTAGATCCACTCTGGAACCAGTGCCACGCCGATGCCCTTGTCGGTGAAGAATTTGTAGCGCTCCCAGGGGGCGCCGGCCGGAAAGGGGATGTTGCCCATGGTAGTCTTCACCTGCATGAAGCCGCTGGTGTGGAAGGCGAAGATTTCATTGACGGGAAACTTGTTGTCGGCAGGAACGCCGCTGAAGGTACCCTTGGTGACGGCGCTCATGTGGCCGATCTGTGGGCTGTAGACGCGGTTCTTTGGGCCGCGTCGGACCAGGCTGGGATCGACAAAGTCGCTGTGCCAGAGACTGCTGCGGGAAAACTTCGAACCGACCGAATAGGCGACGAAACAGCTCCGGGCGTGGATGCCGGCACCGGGTTTGCCCGCGAGGAAGGTGAGGATGTCGTCGGCCCCGTCCATGTTCATGTCGCCGACTTGAGGAACTTCGGGCGAAGGGGCGAAGAACGTATGCCAAACGGTGCGGGGGCCGAAGCTGCTGCCATTGGAAAGGCTGACCCAGACGGGCGCGGTGCCGATCCCGGGCTGGGGCTTCTGCACAAAGCTGACGATGTCGTCGAAGCCGTCGGCGTTGAAGTCGCCGACCATGGGGATCTCGCCGGGATACGAGAAATCGCCGTGCCAGAGTTGCCGATCGCCGAAGCGCGTGCCGTCCGAGAGGAACACCCAAACGCCGCACGGGGCGACGAGGTGCCCGTCGAAGTCGGTAACCGGCTGCTGCGAAAAGGATATCATGTCGTCCTTGCCGTCACCGTTGAAATCGCCGACGAACGGGATCTCTTCCTCATTTCCAAAGGAAGGGTGCCAGATCTGCGGCGCGCCGACCTGACCGGCCGGTCCGAAGCCGGACGGCGCGACCCATACAGGGGCGTCGCCGAGGAGATTATTTTCGCCGTCAAAGGCGTTGTGGTGCGAAAACGCGATCAAGTCGAGATTGGTGTCGCCGTCAAAATCACCGACCATGGGAATATCCCCGGCCTGGGCGAAATCGGCGGACAGGACCTGCGGCGAGACATAGTCGCCATTCAGATTACGGAACCAGGAAACCGACGATGGGCCAAAGATTGAAAGCCGAAGTTTGAACTTGATAATGTCGTCCCGACCATCCTTGTTCACGTCCGCGACGACGGGGATTTCGTTGGAGGCGACGCTGCCGGCGTTGAGTTTGGTCGAACCGCCGGCGTCGCCCCACATGAACTTGATGCCCCATTTGTCGGTGATCAACTGCTTCAGGACAGCGCGGCTGAAGTTGCTCACGTAAAGACCCGCGGGCTGACCGGAGGTCGCCGTCTTGTTCGCGGCCAGGTACACGTCGCTGTTGAAGGTGATCGTTTCCAGTCCGTCGAAGAATCCGCCCGCCGTCGGATCGGCGTCGGATGCTACCTGAAGCCAATGATCGGCGAGGGCCGCGCCGGTTTCGGCATTACCCGGCCGGTTGGGGTCCTTGCGGGAATAGCGGATACGACCGTCGGCCGTGTTGCCGACGACAAGAATGTGTTCATACATCCACGCGATCCGCGGGGCCGTCGTCGAGCTGATGCCGGTTTCCGAAGCGATGGACCAGCTCGCGGGCCGGCCGGGATCGGTCGTCGTCGTTGTGTAGAAGAGCGGCCCGTCGCCGGTGCCGTTGTCCTGACAGATCACGACATGCAGGCGGCGATTGAAGGAGATCGCGTGAAAGAAGTCGCCGAGGACGGCGATGAGGGAGGACACCGGACTGCGGGCGTAGAAAGTTAGCGGGTTGTCGGAGAGCGCGTAGGCATGTTGGAGGGTGGGAGTACCGGAACCGACGAAGAAAACGTTCAGGGCGGCGCCGTCCCAAACCAATTGAGGGCGGCCGAGGCGCGCGTTATTGAGAATCGCGGGAGGTCCCCACGTACCGGTGGAGGGCGTGTATACCTGGACGCGAAGATCGCCCGCCGCGGCGTCGATATAGGCGAGGGCCAACTTTCCGTCGAAGGTCTCCGAGAGGGCGGGTGCGGCCGAGGACGAAACGCCGATCGGCGTCCAAGCGTCGCTCCAACCTTGATTGAATATTCCCCCCGGGCCGCCCGCAATTAGCCCGGTGCTGAGTACGGGAGGACCGTTCCCTTCCAGACCGCTGACCGTGTGGGATGTCATATGGAGCGCGCCGGACCCGTCGCGAGCCACGAGGTAAATGCGCGCCACGCCGAGACCCTTGCCCAGCACGGCCCCCGCGAGTTTTTCAACGATAAACGTGGGACCGTTGGAAGGCCCTACGCGGAACCAGTTGCCGGTGAGCGATTCGATATTCTGCGGGGAGCGGCCGTTCAGATCGCGCCGGCTGGGCAGAACCTTGGCATAGACACGGCCCTCGCTCGGGCTGGTCTGAAACAACCAGATCGAGTTGTTGATGTGCCCGTAGCTGTTCATCGTCTCGGTCGCGATCGGGTCGCCGACTTCCTCGACCCCGAGCATCAGTGACGCAGCCGCGCCGGTCCCCGCGCGGGCAAACTGAAATTGGGTGTGCGGGAGATTGATGCGGAAATCCCAGCCGCTCAAATTGGGCAGAAACTCCGGATAGCGTGATAGGGACTCCGGCAGACCCGCGCCCGCCGAAAAATTCCAGCAGGCCATGATAGCCTTGCCGTTGCGCGCCGCGTGGCCGTCGGCATCGGGGCTGAGCCCCTGACCGGAAGCCGCCTGAACGAAGAGCAACAGCAGGAAAATCGAAGCCGGCAGCAACAGGAGGTCGATTGACCGCGTCATTCGATGCGCGGGCCAGGCTCGTCCGCTGCTCCCTTTGATGCACTTTCGATCCGTAGCGACGATGAGCGTCTGACCGTTCATGGCAGCTCCCTTTCGAATCCCCCGGAGGGGTGTCTGCTGAGATCGCGAGGACTGTTTCACGCCGGCGTGGTCAAATGCGTAAAGTGATCCGCCGGGACATCACGAGCAGTTGAAAAACGGGTAAAATGGCGGTGCCGCCGGTTGTCCGACCCCGACCATGGGTGTCGGTTTTTTGGGGGATGGCGTGGCGCCAGAGATTTCTGACGTTCCGGGGAGCCAATTAACGCATACTGAGGTCGGAATGGATGCAAGCGAAAGAAAGCCTGAATCGTCAAACCCCCTACCGGAGACCGGTCACGTGACACGACTGCTCAGCGCTGCGGCAGCGGGAACGCCCCACGCGGCCCGTGATTTGTTGCCGCTCGTCTATCGTTCGCTCCGCCAAATGGCGGAACGGCAAATGCAACAAGAGCGCGCCGGTCACACGCTACAAGCGACGGCCCTGGTCCACGAGGCGTATCTGCGGCTGGTGGGCGACCAGGACCTGGGCTGGGATAGCCGGGCGCACTTTTACGGGGCGGCGGCGGAGGCGATGCGGAGGATATTGATTGAACACGCGCGCCGCGTCGGCGCGCAGAAACGCGGAGGCGGCTGGAAGCGAGAAATCCTCAGCGTGGCGGACCTTTCCAGCGACGAGACCATCGGCCACGCCCTGGACATCGACGCGGCGATTGAGGCCCTGAAGGCCCACGATTCGCGGGCGGCGAGCATCGCCCAGCTTCGCTTCTACACCGGACTCTCCGTCGATGAAACGGCCGCGGCACTGGACATTTCTCCCAGTACGGTGGATCGGGAATGGCGCTATGCCCGGGCGTGGTTGCTTCGCTACCTCCGACAAGCCGACGGTAGCGGCGAGGCAGCGGCATTGTGAATATCGAGAGTCGCGAGCGAGTGAAGGACCTGCTGTCGCAGGCCGCGCGGCGGCCGGCGGGAGAGCGCCGCGCCTTCATCGAACAAACGGCGGGAAATCCGGAGATCGCGGCCGAGGCGCTGGACCTCCTTCCGATGCTGGACGACTCGGCATTCATGAGTGCGCCGACCGGCGCGGGGATGTCGACACCGGAAAACGGCGCAATGCTACTGGAAGCGCCGGGCATGCAGATCGGACGGTACAAGCTCCTGCAACGGGTCGGCGAAGGCGGGTTCGGCGTCGTCTTCATGGCCGAGCAGACCGAGCCCGTGATCCGCCGGGTGGCGCTCAAGATTATCAAGGCGGGGATGGACACGCGGCAGGTGATCGCGCGCTTCGAGGCGGAGCGTCAGGCCCTGGCGATGATGGACCATCCGAACATTGCCCGGGTTTTCGACGGCGGGGCGACGGAACAGGGCCGGCCCTACTTCGTCATGGAGCTGGTCCGCGGCGAGCCGGTCACGGAGTATTGCGACCGCGAGCATTTGTCGATTAACGATCGGCTCGCGTTGTTCCGGGACATCTGCGGGGCCGTGCAGCACGCGCACCAGAAGGGCATCATTCACCGGGATATCAAGCCTTCCAACATCCTCGTGACCGTGGCCGATGGCCGGCCTCTGCCCAAGGTGATCGACTTCGGCATCGCCAAGGCGACGTCGGTGCGCCTGACGGACAAGACGCTGTTCACCGAAATCCATCAACTCATCGGTACGCCGGAATACATGAGCCCGGAGCAGGCGGAGGTGTCCGGCGTGGATATCGACACGCGGAGCGACGTGTATTCCCTCGGCGTGCTGCTATACGAGCTTCTCGCGGGGGCCGGGCCTTTCGACCGGCGCCGGCTTCGATCGGCGCCGTTCGCCGAGATTCAGCGCATCATCCGCGACGAGGAGCCACCGCGGCCGAGCCTGCGACTGCGGACGATGGGCTCGTCGAATCTGTTGGCGGCCGCAAAAGAGGGGCGGCCATCGTCGAGGGATAGCTCCGCGATCGATATCGCCCAGCGCCGGCGGACCGAGCCGATGCTGCTGGCCCGCTCGCTGAACGGCGATCTCGACTGGATCGTCATGAAGTGCCTGGAGAAGGACCGCTCACGCCGCTACGAGACCGCGAGCGGACTGGCCGGAGACGTGGCGGCGTATCTGGCGAATCAGCCGGTGTCCGCGACGCCTCCCCGCGCGGTCTACAAATTTCAAAAGTTCGTGCGCCGTCATCGTATCGTGGTGATCGCATCGGCGGCGATCGCCGCTACGCTCCTGATCGCCACGAGCGTATCGATCGCCTTCGCGGTCCGGGCTTCTCGTTCCCTGGCGGCGGAGGAGGCGGCGCGGCGCCGTGCCGACGACAGTGCCCGGGAAACGCGACAGGTTGCCCAGTTCCAATCGGACCTTCTTTCAGGAATCGACGTCGAGCGTATGGGCCGCGGTTTCAAGGACTCGTTTCGCCAACAAGTGAAAGACAGCCTCACGAGACAATTCGTGGGCGAATGGCCCAAGCGCAGAAAACTGACCCCCGCGGAGATCGATGCGGAGCTGGCGGCCTATGACCGGATCGCCGGCGCGGCCCAGCCGGTCGATGTCGCCAGGAAAGTCCTCGACGAGTACATCCTGGGCAACGATCTTGACACCGTGCGGTCGAAGTTCGCCGATCAGCCGCACGTGCAGGCGGAACTACTCCACACTCTCGGTGTCGTCTGCCGCGTGCTGGGGCTTCTGGAAAAGGCCGAGCCCGCCCTGGCTCGCGCGATGGAATTGCGGCAGGTCGATCAGGGGGAAAACGAAATCCCGCTCGCCGATACCAAGACCGAGCTGGCAGCGACGGTCGCGGACATGGGCAAATACCGCGAAGCCGAACAATTGCACCGTGAGGCGCTGGCGATCTACCGGGACACGCTGGGCCCGGCCCATCACAAGACGATCAACACCATGAACATGGTCGCCAACTGCCTGTTCAACCAGGGCGACCTCGCCGGCGCGGAGGCACTGCTCAAGGACGCGCTGTTGCCCGCGCGGGCTCTTCCGGTGGAGCATCACGACACGCTCGCCCAGGTCCTCAGCGACCTCGGCGGTCTCTACCTGGGAAAAGGCGACACCCCCGCCGCCGAACCCCTCATCCGCGAGGCCCTGGAGCTACGGCGGTCGCTTCCCGGAAATTACCAGAAGCAGATCGCCGACTGCCTGAACAATCTGGCGGGGGTTCACTATATGAAAGGCGATTACGCCGGGGTCGAGCAGCTCCTGCAGGAGGCGCTCGAAGTGAACAAGAGCGTCCTGGGAGACGAACATGTGGTCGTCGCCACCCTGCTCAACAATCTGGCCAGCGTGCGCTACGAGCAAAATGACATTGCCGGCGCGAAACAGTTGTTTGAGGAATCGCTGGCCATGTATCGCCGGCTCCTGGGCGACGAGCACGCCGAGGTGACCAGCACGCTGAATAACCTCGCGATGGTGTATCAACTGGAGGGGGACTTGAAGACATCGGAGCCGCTCTTGCGCGAGGCGCTGGAACTTCGCCGACGGCAACTGGGGGAGGATCATCCGGATGTGGGGCTGAGCCTGGCCAACCTCGGCTATCAATTACAGAAGCAGGGCGACGCGGCCGGCGCGGAGCCCTTGTTTCGACAGGCGCTGGGCATTTATGGCGGAAAATATCTGCCCGCCCATCACTTGATGATCTCGGCCCGGTTGGGCCTCGTCGACTGTCTGGTCGCGCTGGGAAAACTCGACGAGGCGGAGTCGATTCTGAACAGCATCGACGAAAAGGTCGGACTGGCGAACGTGCCCAGGATTCATCGAGATCACTTCATCGAAAGTTTCGCCGAGATGTTCGAGGCCCGGGAGCGCGCGGCGCCGTCGCAAGGCTACGCTCAGAAGGCGGCGGAGTGGCGCTCGAAGCTTGCGGAGGAGGAGCAATGATCCGCTTGCCCAAACCTGGCAGTTTCGTACTCCTCGCCTGCGCCATCTTATTTGGCGTTCAACCGCGGCGCAGGGGATCTCCCGGCCAAATACGAGCGGCCACGGCCTGACTTCGGCAGACCGTGCCACCTATTCGCGCAGCGCATTAGCGGGAAAAAGGCGCTTTTCAGGCTCTGCGGCGGCGGCGGACCAGTAGCAAGCCGCCGACCGCGACGAGGGCGATTGTCCCCGGCTCCGGAACTTCGACGAGGAAGGCCCCCTCAATGGTGCCATTCAAGACACCCTCGAAGATGATCCATTGGCCATTGTCGCTCATGGCCATGTTGTCCTGCACGGCGGAGATGGAGGTGACAAGGAGGCCGCCGACCATCGTCACGCCTTCCTGGACAATGAGTTGATCGTTCATGAAGATGCCGGTGTCCTTGGTGGTATCAGGATCGTTCCAGTCGCCGAACCAGACGACGTCGCCCTTGGCGTCGATGAGGACGGACCCGGTGCCGAAGGCGGTCAGCGCCCAGCCACCGGCGATGGACGGAAGGCTCGAGCCTTCGCGGGCGATCACGTCCGTTCCGTTGCGGATAATGGCATTGTCATCGGTAGTGGCGCCATCCATATTGGCGATCATGACCCAATCGCCGAAATTGTTGACATCGAGAGACGCGCCAATGACGACCTCCCAGTTGCGGCCCGGTACGCCTGCAACCGGCTGGCTCTCGCGGGCCAGGATGGTGCTGGACGTGCCATTCGAGTAGACCACCAACCCATCGTCGTTCGTTGTTCCATCCATATCGACGCTGTAGAGCGCATAGCCCGCATTGTTAAAGGCGGTCGTATGCGGGCCCGTACCGAAGTCCGCGATGAAGCGACCGGCCACGGGCGAGTCGCCTTCCTTGGCATACAAGGTCTCCGTCAGAGAAAGGCCGTTGACCTTGACCAGGGCGCGATCCACGGTGCTGGCGATGGCGGGATCGTCGATGCTGGCGACCATCAGGATGTCGTTGTTGTCGTTGATGTAGGTCTCAAACCAGCCGATGTAGGGCGTGCCCGCCGAGAAGCCCGGCGCCGTGGCGATGGTCCCTTCCTGAATGACGAGGTCGCCGTTGTAGTAGACGCCGGAGTCGTCCGTGGTGCCGGCCGTTCCATCCAGGAAGTTGTTGAAGCTGGCGTTGCCCAGGTTGTTGATGCGAATGGAGTCCCAGGAGTCAATCGAGGCGCCGGGCGGCGATGCGAGCGCCGCGCCCTCCTGCTGATAGAGGGAGAAGGCGCCGTGGCCGTTGCCTGACAGAATGACACCGTCGATGTTGGTATCGGCATTGTTCGTATCCGATTCCACCAGCCAATCGCCGCTGTTGTTGACCGCCATGTTTTCGCAGGCGCCAAACCCGCTGGAGATCGAACCGACGCCGCCGACGACGTCGCCTTCCTTTACGATCATGGTGATCGTGGGAGGGAAGGCGAGGGCCGGCGCCGATGTCAAAACAAGAACGACCAATAGAGCCGAGAAAAGAGAACGCATCTCACTACCTCCAAGACTCGCGCGCATCGACTCAAGCGGCGGTCGATGCCTCAGGTAAACCAAAACGCGCTAACTGACGGGGAACAAGGAACTTTGCAGCCCTTTCCCCTCCGATGATGACGTTATCATACCCGAAAATCCGCACTCATTGCAACGATCAGGACGGTCCATTTCACAAATTCGCTAAGGCCTGTTTTCACAAGCGGTTCCGGGGCGTGGCACGGACTGGCCGCGATGCGGAGAGGCCGTGCTGGCCAGGGCACCACGGCCTCGCTGCTGCGAGACCGTGCCATCCGCAGTGTCAATCGAATCGGATTGCTAGGGAACCAGTTCGTCGGTGAAGCCTTGTACGTCGAGACCGTCCACCTTGCCGTCGAGGTTCATGTCGGTCTCGCAGTTACCGTCGCCGGCGAGCAAGGCGGCCGCGAAGGGCTCGATGTCGTCGAAGTCAGCAGCCCCGCTGTGGTTGACGTCGCCCGGATCGCAAAACGCGCCATTCAAGGCGACGACCTGGTCGCAGCTATTTCCGCCGAGGTCGCTCACCCGGACGGTTCCCCTTCCGCAACCCTGCGGGTCGACGAGCGTGACCTCAAACAGCACGAGCTTGTCGCCGGGTGTGAACGGATCGACGCCCAGGGCGACGTTGCACGAGCCGGGCAGTAGTTCGATCGAGCCGATTCCGAGACCAAGCAATTCGGAGTCCGTGGCTTCGCCGGCAAAGCGCTCCGGGAATCCGGCGGAGCTGATGGTCAGCGACCAGCTTTCGAACGTGCCCACATTGAAGACCGCGTCATCGGCGACATGAAGGCTATACGAACCCGCCGCCGGGCCTCCGTCGAGGACGAAGAGGGCCGGGCCGCCGGCGGGCTGGTACCGGCCGGTGAACGGCGCTTCGGCCGAGGCGTCCGGAATCGGGAAGGGGGCTTCGTCGTCGATCGTCGTGTTGAAGAAATCGTTGCCCGTTAATCCAATGTCGCCGAACAGCGTGATGAACGTGGGGCTGGTCATGGAAAGATCGATGTCGCCGTCGAAGCCGTGCGTGATGTTGATGGTCACGTCGACGTCGCTGATCGGCGCCAGATCGGCGACCGCGATCGTCGAGGAGACACCGCCGGGATTGAGGTCCGGGATTGGCGCGGGCAGGTCGGTGCTGCGATAACGCTTGGAATTGCTGACGGCGCCGGAGCAAAGCGGATCGACGGCGTCAATGTGAATCAGGGCGTGGCGGCGATAGCCCGTGACATCGGTCACGCGGAGGTAGCCGCGACCGTTCACTCCGGGAGTAATCAGGCTCACAACGACGTCAACGCTTCCCGCGCCGGAGGGCGGATCGGGTTCGACCAGGGCGATTTGCAGGTTGTCGGAATAGGGGGCCAGCGTCACGGAGGCGATGCCCGAATCGCCGGGCTGGTTGTCCGTCGCGGCGCCTTCGAACTTCAGCGTCGCGGGATTCACCGCGCCGGTGATGATCGGGAGGTTCTGGTCGGCCAGGGCCGCGGCCAACGCGATTGGCACGACGGTGGTGTTTCCCGCGCAATCCGTGATTTCGACGGTCCCGCTGCCGGGTTGCGATGGGTCGACGAGACTGACGGCGTAGGAGGCTTCGCTGTCGCCCGCGGTGAAGTTGCTGGCGACGGACAGGTTGATGGAGCCGCCTCCCACGGTGATGGAGCAGATGCCGGATTCGGGATACGTATCTCTCGCGGTACCGACATACCGTTCGGGTGCGCCCGGGGCCAGGAGTCGCGCGGCCCAGCGGCGAAATTCCGAGTGGGCTCCGCTGGCGCCCTGCAATCGATTATCCGAAACATAGAGCGACCAGTCGCCGGCGGAATCCAGCCCCTCCAGGGCGAAGAGCATGTTGTCGCGATAGTCACTGGTAATTCCGTTGCCGACGAACTCGCCGCGGCCGTCGGGCTGATGGGCACCGAGGAACTCGATGGTCCCGAGCGCCGGCTCCTCGTGGGCGTCGTCGACCACCGGGGCATCGTCGTCCAGCGTGATCTCAATGTTGTCCTTCGTCAGGCCGACGCTGTCGCGCTCGTCCATGCCGACGCGGTTGATGAGTGATGCAAATGCTCCGCCGTGGCTGACGGTCGAGGCATTGCGGCCGACGTCGAGCGTATCCACCGTGATGTCGACTTCGACCTCGCCGACGACGACGCCATCGGGCACGCTGACGGTCGAGACGACGCCCGCGGGATTGGCCTGCGGAACAGTGGCGAGGACTTCTTGCGAGATTTCGATGTTTCGGCTGATGGCTCCGCTGTTGGCAGGTGGTGTGGAGTCCGTCAGGCCGTTCAAGTTGACGAGCGTCTGGCACTCGTTGTCCGACAAGTCCGTCGCGGTGATCGTACACGAGCCGGGCAGCGACGGATTGATGAGCGTCACGGTGTAGGTCGTCGTCAGATCGCCCGGGACAAAATCCGGATCGAGCGTAAAGGTGACATTCGTGTCCGCGCTCATGACGACCGAGGCGATTCCGCCGTTGACACCGGCGGTGTCGGTGACCGTGCCCTGGAATTCCTGTGGAGCAGCGAAACCGGCCTCGATATCGAGCGACCAGCGGACCAACCGGCAGCCGCCACCCGCGCTGGAGTCATCGTCGCGCACGTTGAGTTTCCACGTGCCCGCGGGGTTCTGCCCGTCGAAGACCGACATTCCTCCGACGCCGTCGGGCAGCCACGAGCCGGTGTAGGGGGCGTCATTACTGTCCGTCGACATCATTTCCGTCGCGTTGTTGGTAAAGGCGGCCAGAGTGATGTCGAAACCGCTGGTCCCGCCGCCGCGGTCCGTGACGATATCCTGGATCGTCCCCATCGGGCTTTCGAGAAAGACGTCGACATCCGCGGGGCGAATGGTCTCGATCGTGATCGTCACGGTGACATCAGTGATCGGCGAACCGGCCGGCACGTCGATGGTGCCGATGACGCCTGGCCCGGTCGGCTGGTTGTTGGGGGCGTGCAGCGGGGCGTGCGTGCTGTGGAAGGTACGGCGCGGCGCCGATCCGGCGCTGCCGCCGCAGACGGGATCATCGGCGTCGATCTGAATGTAGGCACAAGCCGTGTTGCCGGCGCAGTCGGTGACGATCAACTTGCCGTAGCCGCTCATGCCCGGCGTGATCAGTTCCACGTCGAAGGACACGGTCGAGTCGCCGGGCGTGAACGTCGCCGAAATTGCCAGGTTCACGGAATCGGGGGACAGGCTGAGCGCGCAGATGCCGGTATCGCCGCCGGCGTCGTCGGAAGCCACGACGGCGAGCGTGTCGGCACCGAAGTCGGGGGTGATGCTGTCAATAACGGGATCGACGCCCTCGGTCAGGCTGGGCGCGGCGTTGCCGCGGAAGATCGCCAGGCGATAGGTGCGCTCTGCGCCAAAGTCGCTCGCAGCGCCGCCGGAGACCTGCACCTTGTAAGTGCCAGTCGTCGGGGCGCGGAAGGCGAGGGCCTCGGCGGGATAGTCTGGAATCTGCCCCGCGCCGACGAGGTTGGGGTCATCGTGGTCGGTGATGAGTGCGTCGCCGACGGGATCGTAAACGACCAGCGCACCGTCAAGGGACTGCGGATCGTTGTCAGCGTCGCCGCCGCTGTCGCGCTCGGGATCGCCGTCCAGGGCGATAAAGACCTGGTCGCCCGCGGTCGCTTCGAAGGCGAAGTAGTCGACATCGCCGGACGCGGCGATGACGCCGCTGTAGTACGCCTTGCCGCTCCCATCGGCGGACGCGAGGGAGTTGTTCGGCTCGCACTCGGGGCTGGGCGCGCGGCTGCCGGGCTCGATGCCATAGTGGACAAAGTACCGGGCAATCGTATCGATCGCCGAGCCGGCATTGGCGCGGAGGAAATAGGTTCCGCCGGCCGGGAGGATCGCGCCGGCGATGGCCGCGCTGAAGGCGGAGCTGCGCTGCACCAGCGTATTGACGGACGCACTGGAACCCTCGCCATCGTCGTCGTCCAATTCCATGACGGTCGATCCATTGGTGTTGACGAGGCGCAGTTCGATGTCGATGGACGACAGGAACACGTTGCCGTTGTCCAGAAAGGCGTACAGGCGATCCTGTGCAGCGGCCGTGAAGGAATACAAGTCTACGTCATTGGCGCCGGCGATCTGGCCGCCATTGCGTTGTCCCGTGACCAGCGGGCTGGCGAACGCCGACGTGTCGTTCGGCTCAACTTCCGTGATGCCGTGACCTTCCGCTCGATCCACGAGCAGGACATATTTGCCATCGGTGGTACTCGCGGCCGCCGCGTCCACAACGACGTAATAGGTTTTATCAAAGTCCAGCGTGACGACGATTGTTTCGGATTGGCGCGTCGCGGACGAGGTATGGCTCGCCGCACCCAAACACCCCAAGGGAAGAAACGGCGGACAGGAATCGGCCAGGTAAATGTAGCCATTCCACGCCGCGCCTGCGGGCATAAGATTGAAGACGTATTCCCCGGCATCGGAGGGATCAGGGCCGGTGGTGAATTCATATACGTGATCCGGGCCGGCGCTGGCTAAGCCACTGGTGTTGGACACGTCGCAACGGCCGGACCCTTCACTAAAGGTCACGTCGTTGACCGCTCCGGTGAGCGTGCCTACCGCGGCGTAGGGGAGGTTGGCGGACGGGATGACGCCGATGTTGGTGCAATCCTCGGTCGGGCCGCTTGGCGCCTCGGCGACGACGAGCATGAATTCGAATTCGCTGATCCGTGTGATGTCGGATGTGCTGTCGATGACGATCTCGTATTCGACGCCACTGGTCAGCCCTGCTATGACCGTATCGACTTGATCGCGCGGATTGGCGTCGCTTCCGCCGATGAAGACGCCGTCGGATTTTCGGCGGACATAAAGGCAAAGATTCGGGGCCGGAACGGTCGCACCGGAACTTCCGTATACTGGAACCTGGTCCCATGGGATCATCATCAGCCAATAGGAACCGGTCAGTCCGGGAGTGAAACTATAAAAGACGTCCGGGCCCGGGACCGAGTCGAGTCCGCCGATGGTCGTTGCGCTTATGGAGTCGTTTCCGCGCACATTGGAGCCGTGGAGGATGGCGGGCAGCGCGCCGACGGTTTCCGCGGTCGCGGAGGTGTCGTTGGGAGGCGGGGGATATGCCGCGCGAACCTGAGACGCCCCGGCGACGACAAAAAGGCAAACGGTAGCGATGACAGTCCATGCCGCGCGATGGTTCTTCCGAATGGTCACGTGAATTACTCCCTTACCCCGAAACAACAGCCAGACACCCCCGCCGCGATTCCGGCAGGCAGGCGGAGTCGAGGCGATTCCCCTAGCATGTTAACGTTATATTGAATTTACCAGTTCGCGGCGTTACACTCAACGCTTGCGAGCCAAAAACTCAAAAAGTCCGCTCCTTCTGACCCCAAGAACTGAAGGACTGGACGGGGGGCCCGCCTTAATTGGTTCGTTTCTTGCCCCCTTGGTGGCGACCGGAGGTATTCCGTGAAGTTGAATTCCACTCCGCGATGGGCGTTTATCACTGCCTATGTTGCAATGACCTGTGCGTCCACGGTCGGCGCCGGCGAGCCGTCGCCGGTCGAGACTCCGGCCGCCGCAGCCTACTATTATGACGCGGGAGGGATTCATTTCGTCAACGTGGCGGAGAGCGAATTCCTGGTGAAACCCAGGATCTCGGCCCGGCGCGCAGCCGGGAGTCGCCCGAGTCAATGGCCGGCGAAGGTTGCACCCGCGAACGCCGAAGAATTCGTGGTCCGGATGGAAGAGCGCCTGGAGCGCCGCGATCTGCACGTTGTGCGCGGACTCTCCGCGGCGCAGATCGAACAACTGTCCGACGTGGAATACGCACTACCCGTCGTGTATCGCGCGGAGAGCGACGTCCCGCTTTATCAAACCAATCGGATCATCGCGCGCCTGCGCGACGGCGCGGATGAACGATCCCTGCGGGCGTTTGCCGACGCGAACGGCTGCGATATCCAGAAAGCCGCGCGCGGAGAGGGGCGGTATTACATTACGTTGCGAACGGCCCGCGCTGTACAACCATTGACCGTCGCGGCGGCGTTGCACGAGAAACAAGAGCTTGTCGTGTACGCTGAGCCCGACTTCTTCGCGCCGATGGTGACGTATTCGCCCCCCGTCATTAATGATCCGCTCTACCTATCGATGCAATGGCATTTGGACGGCGATGTCAGCAAGGGCGCTTTGGCCAACTCCGACATCAACGCCGAGGCGGCGTGGGACAGCGATCACGGGGCCGACGCCGAGGGCGTTTCCAGCGTTCGCGTATCAGTTCTGGACGAATGCGTGGAGAAATTGCACCCCGACCTGTTTCCCAATTGGGCGGCGGGTCTCGATCTCGACCCCGTCCCGCCGGACGACGATCCCAGCCCGGACGCCGGTCAGCGGCACGGAACGGCCTGCGCCGGCGTGGCGGTGGCGAAGGGCAACAGCATCGGCGTGCGCGGGGCGTGCCCGAACTGCGGCCTGATCGGCGTGAAGTTCTTCGGTGCGACGGTGTCGGAGACGGCGGACGGTTTCTACTTCAGCGTGGACCCCGACGACAACGGCGATCACAGCGACGGCGCTGCGATCATGTCCAACAGTTGGGGCTATGGGGACGGTGTCTTTCAACCGGCCGACGTCGTCGCCTCGATCAACTACGCGGCCACGAACGGGCGCAACGGGCTGGGCTGCCTGGTCCTCTTCGCGTCGGCCAACAGCGACCACACCGTCAACGGCGTTACCGCCATGGCCCAGCTTCCGACGGTCATGGCCGTCGGCGGCACGAACAGCAACGGCGTTCATACCGAGTTCAGCGACATCGGGCCTGAGGTCGGCATCGCTACGCCAACCAACGATCGCGGCGATGACGGCGTGCGCTTCAGTTGGATCGATATTACGACCGTCGATAACACCGGCACCAGTGGCTACAACGGTATCGCGGGCGAACCGGACTATACCAATGCGTTCGGCGGCACCAGCTCGGCTACGCCGCTCGCGGCCGGCGTGCTCGGCCTGATCATCTCGCAGGATCCGACGATGACCGCCGCGCAGGCCCGCGCGATCCTCCAGCACACTGCGGTCCGAATCGACGAGCCGTATGGCCGCTTCGACGGCGTCACCGGCCACAGCCATCGTCTGGGTTTTGGTCGGGCGGACGCGGGATTGGCCGTTGCCGCGGCGAACGCCGGGACGCGCTGGCCGGATCGCATCAAGACCATGTCGGCAACACCGATTGGCAGCGACATCACCTTGACCTGGAGCACGCCGCTCAACGACTACGCCGACAGCATCCTGGTCAAATCCGACAAGCCGTTCAACTGGATGCCCACGGACGGCGCGACGTACAACGTGAGCGATGTCGTGACACCGGTCGTGACGGTCGTGTACATCGGCGCGGCGGGCGTCTACGTTGACGCGGGCGCTGCCTCGGGGGCGTTCTTTTACGCCGCGTATCCGCGGAGCGCCCTCAACCGCTACGGCTTCGGGGCGAAGACGCACCTGATCCGCGACGGCATCGACCTGCTCTTCGACAACAGCGAGGGCGCCGATCCCGGCTGGACGCATGGCGGGACCAACGACGAGTGGCAGCGCGGCACGCCGACGGCCGTCAACGCCGCGTTCAGCCAGGCCGTCGCCGGGAGCGGGCCCATGGCCGGCACGCGCGGGGTTCGCGCCATCGGCGGAAACAAGTGCTGGGGCACCGATCTGACCTACACCTACGACGCCGGCACGGACGCCTACCTCCAGACGCCGCTCCTCAATCTCACGGGCGTTACGGCTCCGGTTATTCTCGATTACCACGACTGGTGTTTGCTCGAGACGTATTACGATTCCTGCCGGGTCGAAGTCGTCGATAGCGGCGGCAATCTCCTGGGACTCGTCGATGGCGATACGGGGGGCGACTACGACTGGACGCGGCGAGCGTATGACCTGACGCCCTTTGCAGGACGGCCGATTTACGTTCGCTTTCGGTTGACCAGCGACGGCATCTACCAGCGCGACGGATGGTTTATCGATGACGTGCGCATCACCGTCGCGGCGCAGGGGCCGCTCCCGCCCGTCGCGAAGGACCGATCGTTCGATACTGCCGAGAACGTCACGGCCGTCGTGACGCTGCTGGCGACCGATCCGAACCCGGCGACGACCTTGTCGATGGTCATCACGTCGCTGCCGTCGCACGGTCAACTGGTTGACCCTAATTCCGGCCCGATCGCCAGCGTGCCGCATACCGTCGCGAGCAACGGCAACATCCTCCAATACAACCCGGCGACGAATTACCAGGGACCGGATTCTTTCACATACAAGGCCAACGACGGTGCGCTCGATTCGAACACTGCCACGGTCAAGCTGACCATCGGTACGCCGGTTCCGATCTACAACTACCCGCTGGACGTCGACCCGGGCTGGATCGCCGAAGGGCAATGGGCCTTTGGGCAACCGGGCGGCGCGGACGGTGATCCGACGACCGGCTTCACCGGCCTGAGTGTCTATGGTTACAACCTCGCCGGGGCCTATCCGGACTTATTGCCGGCGCAGTACCTGACGATGCCGCCGCTCAATTGCACGGGTCTCACGCGCGTCACGCTCAAATTCGCCCGCTGGCTGGGCGTCGAGAACGCCGCATTCGACAAGGCCACCATTCAGGTCTCGACGGACGGCGACAACTGGACGACGGTCTTTACCAACGGCACGAGCGATCTTGAGGAGGCGGCGTGGAGCCAGCAGTCCTACATCATCGGCGCCGTCGCCGACGACGAGCCGTTCGTATTGGTCCGTTGGGGAATGGGACCTACTGACTCGAACACCAATTTCAGCGGCTGGAACATCGACGACGTGGCGATCTGGGCCATCGGCTCGATCCCGACTAACCAGCCGCCGTTCGCGCAGAACATCGTTGCCACCACGGCAACGGGCAATGCCGTTAATCTCGCACTGCCGGCGAGCGATCCCGAATTGGATCCTCTAGCGTACAGGATCGTCTCATTACCGGCCGATGGCTCGCTCAGCGATCCGAATGGCGGGGCGATTGTCAGCGTACCCTATACGCTTTTGGCAGGCGGCAACGTCGTCACCTATACGCCCGACATCAGCTTCGGCGGCGTGGATACGTTCCTGTTCCGCGCGGACGACGGGCAGATCGAATCGAACGCCGCAACGGCGAGCATTACGGTCCTGAACCCCGCCGCGTTCCCGTTCACGGAAGATTTCGAGGGCGGCTCGCCGCTGGTGAACCACTGGACGCTGAAATCGACCTCCACCGGGCGGATTCGCATTGCGACGTCGGACGGCCCGATCGGTACCTACCACGCGCTCCTGGATTCGGCGGCCAGTTCGTCGTTTGGGAACAATGAATTGACGCTGGTCGTCAATCTCACCGGACAGTCCAACGTCCTGCTCCAATACTCGTGGAAGGAATTCGGCGACGAGTCGAATACCCTTCCCGCGACCTTTACGACGTCGGCGAACGGCGACGGCGTGGCGATCAGCGCCGACGGCGTGGCGTGGCATCGGATCGCCCATCTCACCGAGGGAACGGGCACGTATCAGACGGTCTTGCTGGACCTGGACGCGGCGGCCGCCGGCGCTGGTATTGCGTACAACACGACTTTCCGCATTCGTTTCCAGCAGTACGACAACAATCCCGTCCCCACCGACGGCATCGCCCTCGACAACATCATGGTGCTTCAGGGAACCGGCGATCCGGAGATCACGACCGCCACGTTGCCGGACGGCGAACTCAAAGTGTCGTACGGGCCGGAGCAACTCGAAGCCGTTGGTGGAGACTTGCCCCTGACGTGGACATTGTTGGACGATGAGTACGGCGAAGAGTCGTTAGGCGCGAGCCAATTCGCCGCCGTCGGCACGGGCCAGGGCTGGCAGGCCGACGACGCCGCCTTTGACTATGTCTTGCCGTTTGCATTCCCCTTTTATGGGCAACCCTACACCAATGTGAAGATCGCGACGGACGGCTGGATCAACTTCGGCCCGTATGACGGGGCGACGTACACCAACAGCACTACCCTGCTCGCCGCGAACAAGCGCATCGCGGTCATGTGGGACGACCTCAAAACTAACGTGGTCGGCGGTGACATCTTCATTGACACGACGGTCACCGGCCAGGTGACGATCCGCTGGCAGGGGACGGTCCGGGCGGGCGGCGCGCCAGCCAATTGCAGCGCGATCCTTTTCGACGACGGCCGGATTCAGATGCACTATGGTGCCGGCAATACGGGCATGACCCCGACCGTCGGCGTATCGCTGGGCGACAACGCGACCTACACTCTGTTCAACTACGACGGTGATGCGGCCTTGACCAACGCGGACTCGGTCGAAGTACAACTCTCGGAACTGCCGCCGGGAATCTCGCTGAGCAGCAGCGGCCTCGTCTCCGGAACGCCGACGGCGACCGGGCTCTTCAAGCCGATCTTCCACATCGTGGATCAGTCCGCGCGGACGGATACGCGGAAGATTCCGCTCAACATCCCGGTCCTGATGTTCGGCGATTTCGACGGCGATTTCGATGTCGACGCGCCGGACTTCGATCAGTTCCGCCTGTGCTTCACCGGTCCGGAGGGCGTCATCGGACCGGAATGTGAGCGTGGAGACTCCGATGGCGACGGCGACGTGGATTGCGAAGACTGGCGGGAGTTTCGCGATGCGTTTTTCGCGAGTTCGGGCTATACGCCGGCGCTACCGATCGACGATTTCGTTGCGGTCCTCCTGGAGGACATGGACGCCACGGACGCGGATCGGTGTTTGGCCGACACGAACGACGACGACATCAATGATGGGGAGGATATTCAACCGCACACCGACGCGTTACTAAGTCAGCCCTAAGTACTCACCATGCGTCCCCAATTCCACACCTGCACTCTCTGTGGATGTTCCCTAGTCCCAGGCCTGTTAGGGGCTCCTATGCGACGCTTCAAGCCTTCCTTCTCATCGCTTTCTTAATCGCCCCCGCCGCCCGCTTCGCATCCCCCGCCGAGGAAAACGCGATGTAGCACACGTTCTTCTTCGCAATCGATCCTGACGACAGGCCACGGATGTTGATCCCCGCCGCCGAGATCCCCCGCGTGATCGCCGCGCCCAGCCCCGCTTTGTCCGGCCCGGTCACGCGGATCGCGTACATTCCCCTGGCCTTGGTCAGGCCGACATCGGCCGCGGCGCGAAGCTGCTTCGCTCCTTTCAGCGGCGCAACGAACACCCGCGAGGTGTTGTCGTTCACCTGCCGGGCGATGACGAAATCCAGGTTCGCCCCGCCCGCCGCCAGCGCCTCCAGCACGCGGGCCAACGTGCCCGGCCGGTTCATGATGTCCACCGCGTACACATCCACGCTCTTGATTGCCTGCGCCATGGGATTCTCCTGTTAGATGTAAAGCAGCCGCCCTCGGCTGCCAGACCTAATGGCATAACCGCCACATAGGTTACCACTGACCTGCCAAAGCGAAAGACAGGCAACTGCCCGACCGCGCGCAAGGGCATCAGCAAACAAGGGTTACGGCCGGTACGTTCCCCCCTGTCCTTTGGCGCCTCCGCACTTTTATGCGTTTTCCCAGTGTCCCCCGCATCTTGCATGTCTCCCCAATTTCCACTATCTTTTGGGGCTCGCCATGTGGCGCTGAAAACATCTACTGGAGCACCCGCTATGCCGAAAATGAAACGCCACAAAGGCCTCGCCAAGCGCGTCCGCGTCACGGCAAACGGCAAGGTCAAATACAAGCAAGGCAACGCCGGTCACCTGATGAGCGGCAAGTCGGGCAATCGCAAACAGAAGCTGCGCGGTCGGGCGACCCTCAACAACCCGCCGCTGGCGAAGAGGATCATTCGCGCTTTGCAGGCGTAGGAGCACCACCATGCCACGCACCAAGGGACACGTCGCACATAAAAAGAAGGTCAACCGCATCCTCAAGGCGGCCAAGGGCTACTACGGCGCGCGGAGCAAGCTGCTCAAGTCCGCCCGCGACACGGTTACCCGCGCCGGTGTCTATGCCTATCGCGACCGCCGCGCCCGCAAGCGAGACTTCCGCTCGCTGTGGATCACGCGGATTACCGCCGCCTGCCGCGCCCGCGACATCTCCTACAGCCGCTTCATCGCCGGTCTCAAGCAGGCCAGCGTGGATCTGAACCGCAAGATGCTCAGCGAGATCGCGATACATGACTCGGCCGCGTTCGACTCCCTCGTCGAAATGGCCCGCGGTGCCAAGGCCGCCCACGCCGCGTAGATTCCGGCTTCTATCTTTGCGGCACAGGCTCTTAGCCTGTGTCCGTACGCGCCGCGGCGGGTGCCACAAACCATGCCCCCCATTGGAATCATCTTCGACATGGACGGCGTGCTGGTCGATAGCGGGGCCGCGCACCTCGAAAGCTGGCAACGCCTTGCGCGGGAGATCGGCGCGGGCGACATCCCTGACGAACGCTTCACCGCCGTCTTCGGCCGCACCAGCGCCGATATCATCTCCGCGGTGCTCGGCCCCAAGACGCCCGACGAAATCAGACGCCTCGACGATCGCAAGGAGGCGATCTACCGCGATCTCATTCGCGGCCATGTCCCTGTCATGCCCGGCGCGCACGATGCCGTGCGCCGCCTGCATTCGGCCGGCATGCGCATCGCCGTCGGCTCCTCCGGACCGCGGGAGAATATCGAACTCGTCTGCGCGGAGATGGGATTGCATCCCTACCTCAGCGGAATCGTAACCGGTCGAGACGTGCAGCGCGGCAAGCCCGATCCGCAAGTCTTTCAACTTGCGGCCGAGCGAATGCACCTCGAGCCGTCGCGCTGCATCGTCATCGAAGACGCGCCATCAGGGATCGAGGCCGCGCACCGCGCGGGCATGTCCTGCATCGCCCTGACCGGCTCGCACCCCGCCGAGCGACTGGACCATGCCGACAAGGTTATCGAATCATTAAGCGCCCTCACCCCCGACGTCGTTCATGCCGTTAAGGTGCCCGATAATACTCACGACCGGTAACTTCACTAATCCGAGAAGAAAATTGGGGGATGTCTTGGGCAATTACTGGGTAACATTTACCGAAATGCCTTGGTAACAATTTTTTCGGGGTAATCTTAGGGACTTGGCCATTGAGCGTAAATATAGGTAATTAATGGCTTTATGGAAATGTGGCCTGCCTCCGATTCCAATTCGCCATGGCTGACGGCACAGTAATTGCCACCCGGGGGGGTGAAGGACTGCATAGTCCACGCTTGCCTGGGGGTTTGGATCGTCTTTTTCAATTACTACGACTAACGCGGGGCCCTCTCTTGGACGTGACCAACGAGCCCGGGTCCACTCCAGCGCGGGCCCCGCTCTTTTTTCCCCTTAACCTCTAAGATTCCTTCTTCAGTCTTCCTACAAAATCGAATGGCGCCTCCGACGCGGCATCCTCGCGCGGAACGCGAGTAGGTCTCCCAATCATCTCTGGTATTGGCAAACTGCCGGCCTGCGTTTATGTGAAAGTGACGAATACCTAATGACCGACGAATTGAAGGCTGGCATGATTCCAGGTGGATAAGCGTTGATCCATTAGGGCCCAGTGGAGTTTGGCCGTATGCGAACGCAGGCTCAACAATTCCCACGTACAGCAAGAAGGATATTGCTTCAGGCAGTCGCTGCCTCAATCGGAATGCTGTCCGCCGCGTGCAATCCGCCGCTGCCCTCTCCCCAACTCTTCGATCCCGCGGACCCCGCGGCCGATGTGCAACCATCCACCATCCACGCGGGTGATTACAACGGTGTTCTACCCTTTGAGGACGTCGACCGAACCTTCATCCTGCATGTTCCCCCACGGCACGATGGGCAAACGCCCCTGCCCCTGGTCATCATGTTGCACGGCGGTTTCGGCAGTGCGGTCAATGCGGCCCGCGACTACCACTGGCCCGCCAAGGCCGACGCGGAAGGCTTCTACGCCATCTTTCCTGACGGCCTCGGGACCGTACAGACTTGGCACGCGACGCACTGCTGCGGATTTGCCCTGCGCAATAACGTGAACGACGTGGAATTCATCCGGGCATTGGTCGCCGGGCTCAGGACCATCCTCCCCATCGATTCGCGGATGGTCTTCGCAACGGGAATGTCCAATGGGGCCATGCTCGCCCACCGTCTCGGCGCGGAGGCCGCCGACCTCTTTGCGGCGATTGCGCCGGTCGCCGGCGCCATCGGCGGCCCGGTGGACGCCAATTCACCCGTCGTCATGCCCGCCACGCCCGGCGGGCCGGTCTCAGTCATCATCTTTCACGGCACCGCGGACATGAGCGTGCTGTACGAGGGCGGCCCGAGTCAATCGCCGGTCGCCGACGGGCGAATCGATCTGGCGGTGGACGACGCCGTGCAATTCTGGGTAAGCGCGAATCAAACAGCAGCAACCCCGGTCACGACGACCAGCGGCAATGTCATCCAAAATCACTTCGCCCGCCAAGGGACATTTGCGGAGGTCGTGCTCTACACCATTGTCGACCAGGGCCACGCCTGGCCGGGCAGTCTCCAGCCGTTTGCCGGCGCCGACCCGCCGAGCACGGAAATTTCCGCGACGGACACGATCTGGGAATTCTTCCGAAATCACCCCAAGTCCTGAGCGCGGGCGCGTTTGGCGACGGGCGCGATCGCGACCTGCGGCGTCGTCGGATTGCCCCGACTTCTTGGAAGCACTCTTAGGTCACAAGTAGGGCGCGACCAGCATTCCCACTACTGCTATCCACACGAACAGGCTCGCAGTCTGGTAGCGTCGAAGTGTCCGCTGAGCGGGGGAGGGTAGGCTCTCCAACAACACGGGTAGCGGTGGCGAGTTAAACCATACCAGCCGAATGGTGTCACCCGTCAGGACCAAGGCGATAAAGGTCCCGACCGTCGGCAAAAGTGTCACGACCATCGCCGGCCCTATCAGCAAGACAGTGCGGAACAGGAGCCACCAGGCATCTTCGAGCCACGACCGATCGTTGGCAAACGCGCAGGCCTTCCGAATCATCCCCGCCACGCACAGTCCCAACATCACGGCGATGAAGATCGCGATCGGCGGGACATGCAGTTTCCAGCACACGGCGGACAGTGCCAATGAAATCGCATAGCCGCCGCGTACCAGCGCCGCCGCACGGGCCTGGTGCTGTGCGGCAAACTCGCTTTCGACGAAATCGAGCAGGGCCGGGCGATCGTAGCGGAACCCGCATTCCGGGCATCGTCGTGCCGGAATGCCGTAAAGGTTGTAGGCACAAGCAGGGCAGAAAAGGTCGAACTCCTCCGCCGGTCGGTGCGAGATCGGGTGTACCTGTTGGAGGGTCGCCATGCCGCCATGCTCCCTTGCCTCAGTTTGTACTCCGCAGATGGATGGCGGTGGCAGCACGAACGCGGACCGACTTGCCGAAGCTTAGTTTACAAGATCGCTTTCCGCGAACGGTCGCCTGCTATAACCTCTAGCCGATTAAAGCACGGGGCCCGTAGCTCAATGGTTAGAGCAGGGGACTCATAATCTCCTGGTTCTCGGTTCGAGTCCGAGCGGGCCCAGTACATCCCTTTGGCCGAGGCGATCGCCTGGATCGCTGCCGTTATGCCTTGTCGCTGAGATGACGAGTTGTTACAATCGCCCTTGGGCCGGATTTCTTGCGTCATCCATGAACAAGCGCCGATCATATTTGGAAGTCGATACCCATCGCAAATCAATATCACAACGCGCATTCATCATTGGCGTCATCGTATTTGTATTCTCCGACGCTCTTCAAGCTGAATGTCCTCCGCCGTGGTCGGATCAGTTTGGGTTTTCCATCGTGAGCGGCGGTGAAGTTCGCGCCATGGCCGTGTTTGATGAGGATGGAACCGGTCCTCTTCCCCCCATGCTGTTTGCTGGCGGGTCGTTCACGAACATGGGAGGCGTAAGCGCGAGCGGAATCGCACGATGGGATGGCAGAAAATGGTCACCTGTCGGCGGTGGAATCTCGGTGACACTCTTTCAAGCGGTCTATTGCCTTAAGGTATATGACGAAGACGGTGAGGGTCCGGGCCGCGCCAAACTCGTTGTCGGAGGAGGGTTCTTATCAGCCGGGGGCACGAATATCAAGTACCTCGCCCAATGGGACGGCGAGTCTTGGGCTCCCCTGGGGAACGGCCCAGAGGGCTTCGTCTATGCCCTCGAGATATTCGACGACGACGGCGACGGACCTAACAAACCGGCGCTGTTTGTTGGAGGATCGTTTACCGTGGTTGACGGCGAGCCCACTCTACGTGTCGCGAAATACTTCGCGGGCAACTGGGAGAGTCTGGGGGGCGGTGTCGGCGACACCGTGCGGGCCTTGGCGACGCATGATGAGGATGGCGATGGCCCCGTACCGCCCCGGCTTTTTGCAGGCGGTAGTTTTCACATGGCTGGCTCCGTTCCAGCGACAAAGATCGCCCGCTGGGACGGCACTGCTTGGTCGGCAGTCGGCAGCGGGTTAACCTCGTGGGTGTATTGCTTGACGGTCCACGACGACGATGGCGTGGGGCCGCATCGACCGGAACTTTATGCCGGCGGGGAGTTCAATTCCGGTTCATTGAGTCATATCGCCAAATGGAACGGCACCGCCTGGTCCGGAGTTGGAACGGGCACCAGCGGTCGTGTCAATGCGATGTTGTCATTTGACGCCGATGGAGTGGGTCCAGATCCGGCGACCCTCTATGTCACTGGATCATTCTCTGACGCAGGCGGGCTGAATGCATGGCACGTGGCTGAATGGGATGGACTGAATTGGTTATCGATTGGAAGTCCTTCCCGGCTCCGCGAGGGGTTTGCATGGGCGGAGTTTAAGGATCCCTACTGCCATTCCGAGCTGAGACCTTATTTGGGCGGGAGCTTCACCCAAGACCAATATAATTTCGGACCGGTCGCCCGATTGAATGGTCCGACCTGGGAGCCATTACGTGCCAGTATGAATGAATTCGTGAAATCGCTGATTACTCTGGATGCTGACGGGGACGGTCCCGCACCCCCGTCGCTCTACGCGGCTGGCCGCTTTTCTCTGGCCGGATCCGAGCCAGGGCAAGTTGCCCGCTGGGACGGACGCTGTTGGGAGGGCATGCCGGGACCGTTTAGCACGATTTGGATAAATGCCATGGCGGGATTTGACGAGGACGGTCCGGGGCCCGCGCCGACATCGCTCTTCGTCGGTGATCCGACAATCCTGGCAAGGTGGGATGGAAACACCTGGTCCACAGTGGATAATACGATAACGGGGGTTACCGCACTGTGCGTATTCGATGACGATGCGAATGGGCCGAACCGAGAGGCATTGTATATCGCCTGTTTTTCTTCGTCCTTGCGTTTTGCGAAATGGGATGGCGACTCGCTTACATCAGTGTCACATGTGTCGCCAGAGATTGACGCGCTATGCGTCTTCGATGAAGACGGATCCGGCCCCTTGCGGCCGGCCCTTTTTGTAGGAGGGGACTTCTCCGTTTATCAGGAAGGACCCGACGAAGACGGAGACGGCGAGCCAGATCTGGAGTATTTTCGATGCTTTGCAAAGTGGGATGGAACACGCTGGTCTGCACTTGGTGCCGCCCCAACCGGATCGTCGCCTCATATCCGGGCCATGATAGTTTTCGACCCTGATGGCATCGGACCCACCGTTCAGAGACTGATCGTTGCCGGTCAATTTACTGGCATAGGCGGTATTTCGGCTGCCAACATTGCCCAGTGGGATGGCCTTGAATGGTCACCCCTCGGAGCGGGCGCTAATGGGGAAGTGTATGCTCTTGCCGTCTTTGATCAGGATGATGATGGCCCGAACCCTCCCGTGCTCTATGCCGGGGGCCAATTCTCGGGTGCGGGCGGGCGGGCCGCGAACAGAATTGCAAAGTGGGATGGCGCCGCTTGGACTGCTCTTGGCTCAGGTTTAGACGGATTGGCGTACGCCGTATTGCCATTCGATGATGATGGTGACGGCCCGATTCCTCCTGCACTCTACGTGGGCGGTGGCTTCACGACCGCCGGTGGCCTATCCTCCGGCCGAATTGCCCGCTGGGACCCGCAGTACGAAGCACCGGCGTGGTATGAGGAACCGCTTGATCGAAGCGCTCCAGTCGGTAGCCGAGTCCTCTTTACGGGATCCGCCACGAGCGGTCAGGATCTGACGTATCGCTGGCGAAAGGACGGCGTCCCCCTTTCGGACGACGCACGCATCTATGGGACGAACACGCCGCTCCTGACTATTCAATCGGTCAGCGCGCTCGACGAAGGGGATTATGACCTAGAGACAAACAATGAATGCGCGTCGGTGATCAGCCAGTCGGCACACTTGACGGTGTGCGAAAACGACCCAAATGGGGACGTCAACGACGATGGAGTAATCGACGGCCGAGATATTCGAGTATTCGTCCAGCAAGCCTTCGCGGCCAACCCTTCATCCGCCGGAATTTGCGCGGGAGACGCCGATCGCGACGGAAGTCTCGATGCTGGCGACCTCTCGTATTTTGTAAGTACGCTGCTGGCCGACTAACGTCGGCGGCCCTTACGGCGTCAGAACTCCGCTCGTTTCAAGATACTCCGCCAGCTTCGCCACACACTCTTCCAGCTTGCACTCGGCGGTCTTCAGCACCATTTCCGGCTTGAGCGGCGCTTCGTAGGGGTCGGAAATGCCCGTGAAGTTCTTGATCTCCCCGGCCTTGGCCTTCTTGTACAGCCCCTTGGGGTCGCGCTTCTCGCACTCATCGACTGGCGTGTCGATGAAGACCTCGACGAACGGGACCTTCGCGTCGTCGTGCAGCTTGCGCACGATGTCGCGGTCGGCGCGATAGGGGCTCACAAACGACGTGATCGTGACGACGCCCGCGTCGGCGAAGAGCTTGGCGACCTCGCCGATGCGGCGGATGTTCTCCGCGCGATCTTCCGCCGAAAAGCCCAGGTTCTTGTTCAGGCCGTGACGGATGTTGTCCCCGTCGAGGACATAGGCCAGCCGCCCCTGCTGGATCAGCGCGTGCTCCAGCGAAAACCCGATCGTGCTTTTGCCGCTCGAAGGCAGCCCCGTCAACCAGATGGTGCAGCCCTTTTGTTTGAGCAGCTTTTCGCGCCCCTCGCGCGATACGTGCCCTTCGTGCCAGACAATGTTCGTCGCCTTTATGACAGTCATTCGTGTTTATCCAAACCTTTCGTTTCTTTCCCCGACGCGGCTCTTGCAAGTCCGCGTTCCAAAGTTTAGTCGCCGAGGCGACCATTCCAACTTCCCTCTTTATCCTTCCGCAAACATCGCCGAGCTGAGATACCGCTCGCCTGACGACGGAATAATCACAATGATCATCTTCCCCGCGCTGTCCGGCCGCTGGGCGACTTGGTTCGCGACGCACAGCGCCGCCCCGGACGAAATGCCCACGAGCAGCCCCTCCTCCTTCGCCGCGCGGCGGCCCCAGGCCATCGCGTCGGTCGAGTTCACGCGGATGATCTCGTCGTAGACCTTCGTGTTCAGGATCGACGGTACGAATCCCGCGCCGATGCCCTGAATCATGTGCTTACCGGGTTTGAGCGGTTGACCTTCCTTCGTCTGCGTCAGCACCGGCGATTCCTCCGGCTCGACGGCGATGACCTTGAAGCTCGGCTTCTTCGCCTTGATGACCTCGCCAACGCCGGTGATCGTCCCGCCGGTGCCGATTCCGGAAATCAGGATATCCGCCTTGCCGTCGGTGTCCTCCCAGATCTCCACGGCCGTCGTCTCGCGATGGATCTTTGGATTCGCCGGGTTGTCGAACTGCTGCGGCATGAACGACCCCGGTGTCTGCTCAACGAGTTCCTTCGCCTTGCGGATCGCCCCGGGCATCCCCTCCGTCGCGGGCGTCAGCACCAGCTTCGCCCCCAGCGCCTTGAGCAGACCGCGACGCTCCAGGCTCATCGACTCCGGCATGGTCAGCGTCAGCTTGTATCCCTTGGCCGCGCAGACGAACGCCAGGGCGATCCCCGTATTCCCGCTCGTCGGCTCGATGATCTCCGTATTCTTGTTGATCAGCCCGGCCGACTCGGCCGCCTCGATCATCGACATGCCGATGCGATCCTTCACGCTCGACAGCGGGTTGAAAAACTCGAGCTTGCCATAGACCTCCGCCTTGGACTGGATGATGCGGTTGATTCGGACGAGCGGGGTCCGACCGACGGTCTCCACGATGTTTTTGTACAAGCGCGCCATGTGAATTCTCCGTGCCAATACCGCAGGCGGCGGGCGAAAACCCGCCCTGCAACGCGATGGACAACTGATCCGGAACCGGACCCCATGATAATTGGCCGCCGTCGGGTTCGTCAAACCGGGAGGGGCATCCCAACACCCGCCGCGGACGGGTTTATTCGTATAAAATCCCCCTTTCGCCCGGGGGGCGGTCGGGAAACAGAATGGAACCCACGACAATCGAAATCAAGGGGGCGCGGGCTCACAACCTGCGTTCGGTCTCGCTCTCGCTGCCGAGGAACAAGCTGATCGTCTTCACCGGCGTCTCCGGCAGCGGCAAGAGTTCGCTGGCCTTCGACACGCTCTACGCCGAGGGGCAGCGCCGCTACATCGAATCGCTCTCGTCTTACGCGCGGCAGTTCATGGGCCAGCTCGAAAAGCCCGATTGCGACATGATCACGGGGCTCTCCCCCTCCATCGCCATCGAGCAGAAATCGACCGGCTGGAACCCCCGCTCGACCGTCGGCACGGTCACGGCGATCTACGATTTTTTGCGCGTGCTCTACGCGCGGATTGGTACCCAGCATTGTACAAAGTGCGGCCGGCCGATCTCGGCGCAGTCCCGCGAGCAAATCGTCGCGGGTATCCTCGCCGCGTTCGTCGCTCAGAGCCGCAACCGTAAGGGAGCGCCGAGTGGCTCTCGAGTTTTGGTCCTCGCCCCCGTCGCGCGCGGGCAGAAAGGCGAGTTCCGCGACCTCTTCGACGATCTCATGCGCGCCGGATATGTGCGCGCCCGCGTGGACGGCGAAATCGTCGAACTCCGGCAGGACCTCGCCCTTGTCAAAAACCAGCGGCACGACATCGAGGTGGTGATCGATCGGCTCATCGTCGACCCCAATGTGCGTTCACGGCTGGCGGAAGCGGTCGAAGGCGCACTTCGCGTAGGCGAGGGCACACTGATCATCTCGCCGGACCTGAGCGGTGAGCCGAGGAAGCGAACCGCGGGCGAAAAAGTCTTCTCCTCGAAATACGCCTGCACGAATTGCTCGATCTCCTTCGAACCGCCGACGCCGCAGCTCTTCTCTTTCAACTCGCCCCAGGGCATGTGCCTGAAATGCGACGGTCTGGGCGAGTTGATGGACTTCGACCCCGACCTGCTCATCCCCGACCCGTCACTGCCGTTCTACGCGCCGTGCGTCGCACCGATGCGGACCAAGGTCGGTCGCTGGAGGCGGCACATCTATGACGCCGTGGCCCGCACCGTCGGCTTCGACATCCGCAAGCCATGGAAAGAACTCCCGGAAAAAGCGCGGGCGGCGCTCTTGTACGGCACCGGCGACCGCCACATCACGTACGAATGGCGCTGGTCCGGCGGCGTGTGGAAGCACGGGGGGCCGTTCGCGGGCGTCATCGAGGAATTGCGCGACAAATATCGCAAGGCGAAGGCGAACTTCGTCCGCGAGTATTACGAGAAGTTCATGCGCCGGGGCGATTGCCCAGAGTGCCGCGGTGCAAGATTGAACCCGGCGGCACTGGGCGTGCGCTTGCCGGTGGATGGCCGCGCGCCTGGCCCGAACATCTGCGAACTCTGCGCGATGTCCATCGCCGACGCCCAAACGACGCTGGCGAAATTGAAACTGACACCCGTTCAGCAGATCGTCGCCGAGGAAGTGCTGAAGGAACTGCGGACGCGAATCGATTTCCTTCTCAAGGTCGGCCTGGAATACCTGACGCTCGACCGCACCGCCCCCACGCTCTCCGGCGGCGAGTTGCAGCGCATCCGCCTCGCCGGCCAGATCGGCGCCGGCCTCGTGGGTGTCCTTTACGTTTTGGACGAGCCGTCCATTGGCCTGCACGCCCGCGACAACGAAAAGCTCCTGGAAAGCCTCCTGGCCCTCCGCGACATGGGCAACACCGTCATCGTCGTCGAGCACGACGAGGCGACCATGCGCGCCGCGGACCACATCGTCGACTTCGGCCCCGGCCCCGGCGTCCGCGGCGGGGAGATCGTCGCCGCAGGCGATTTCGCGGATATTATGAAGTCCCAAGCGTCACTCACTGGACAGTACCTTGCAGGCCACAAGTCCATTGAGATACCAAAGCAACGTCGGCCGATTTCGAGGACCAACGAGCGAAACCGGAATCGAAAATGAACGCATCCACTGTTGAACAGGGTATCTCGGATCGTCTAGCTCGCCTGGATCGAATGACGAGCGATCTCCTGCAGAACGAGAGTCCGGCACAACGGGACCGTCGAGTGCAGCGGGACATGGCGAAGGCAACGAGCGTGCGAATCCGCCTGGAGCGAGTGGGCCAGCTCACGGATTTCATCATTGCAGCCCAAAGGGCCAATCGAGGCGAGATTCAATGAGTGAGCTTTTCGAATTGATTGAGTCCGTGTGCGATCTGCTTGAGCAGGCGAATGCTACGTATGCAATCACGGGTTCGGTGGCAAGCGCTGTTTATTCAGAACCGTACGCAAGCTGGGATGTTGATTTATGTTTGCAAGTATCGCCTGTCGTGCTCGATCGTTTTCTGAACTTGCTTCCGCCTCGGTACTATCGGGATGACGTTGCCGTTCGCGCGGCGGCGGCAGAGCATTCCATGATTAATCTGGTCGACAACAAGACGGGCCTTAAGATCGATCTGTCATTTCTGCCGCCCGGCGGTTATCTCGGAGGTGTTCTTGCCCGGCGGAAAAAAATCACATACGGAGAAAACAAGGCTTTTTGGACCGTCTCGCCGGAGGACGCGATCTTGATGAAGCTCCTTTGGAGGATGGAGACGGAATCGCAGAAGCAGTGGGACAACGCGCTGGCAGTTGTGCGGTTTCAGAACGTGCGCCTCGATTGGCCATATTTGCATCAATGGGCCGACCAGCTTGGCTTACGCAAGGACTTGGAGTTACTCAAACGAGACGCTGGAATCTGACGCCGATGGTCCGTGCTTCAATCGTAGCCCCAACTTCACTGAAAGTGCCCCGTCAGGATTGGCTCACTGTCCTCGGCGCGCGCCACAACAACCTCAAGAACATCGATGTCTCCATCCCCCTCGGCCGCTTCGTCTGCATCACCGGCGTCTCGGGCAGCGGCAAGAGTTCGCTCGTCAACGACATCCTTCGCGAAAAACTCGTCGTAGAGTTGAACGAAGCCGAGATCGCGCAGCCCGGCGCGCACGACCGCATCGACGGGACCGAGCATCTCGACAAAGTCATCGACATCGACCAGTCGCCCATCGGCCGCACGCCGCGGAGCAACCCCGCGACCTACATCAAGCTCTTCGACGAGATTCGCGACCTCTACGCCAAGCTGCCGGACAGCAAGGTCCGCGGCTATGCCCCCGGTCGCTTCTCCTTCAACGTCCCCAGCGGCGAAAAGGCAGGCGGTCGCTGCGAGGCCTGCGAGGGCAATGGCGCGAATCGCGTGGAGATGGATTTCCTCGCCGACGTCTGGGTGCAATGCCCCGTCTGTCAGGGCAAGCGCTTCAACCGCGAGACGCTGCAAATCCTCTACAAGGGCAATAGCATCCACGACGTGCTCGAAATGGACGTGCAGCAGGCCCTCGCGCACTTCGAGCCGATCCCGAAGGTTCGCACGATGCTCGCGACGCTGCACGACGTGGGGCTCGACTACCTCAAGCTCGGCCAATCCAGCACGACACTCTCCGGCGGAGAGGCGCAGCGGATCAAACTCGCCCGCGAATTGGTGAAACGCTCGACCGGCCGCACGCTTTACCTCCTCGACGAGCCCACCACCGGCCTGCACTTCGAGGACATCCGCCGCCTGCTCGCGGTCCTGCACGGCTTCGTCGACGTCGGCAACACCGTCCTCGTCGTCGAACACAACCTCGACGTCATCAAGACCGCCGACTGGATCATCGACCTCGGCCCCGAAGGTGGCGAAGCGGGCGGATACATCGTCGCGGAAGGCACGCCGGAACAAGTCGCGGCGTGCGACAATTCCTACACGGGGCAGTCCCTCCGCGCGGTGCTCGGAAATGGGTCGGGCAAAGTCAAAAAAAAGCGCAATAGCGAATGGCGAATAGCGAATAGCGAAAAACGGAAGCGGTCGCAGCATTTCGCTATTCGCTCTTCGCCATTCGACATTCCTGCTATCACCGTCGTCGGCGCAAAAGAACACAACCTGAAGGACATCACCGTCTCCATTCCGCGCGGCGCCATGACCGTCTGCTCCGGCGTCTCCGGCAGCGGCAAGACGAGCTTCGCCATCGACACCGTCTATACCGAAGGCCAGCGCCGCTACGTCGAGTCCCTCTCGGCATACGCCCGCCAGTTCCTCGGCCAGTTGCAGAAGCCCAAGGTCGATCACGTTCACGGCCTTTCGCCCGCCATCGCCATCGAGCAGCAGGCGGCCAGCAAGAGCCCGCGCTCGACGGTCGGCACGGTCACCGAGATCTACGACTACATGCGCGTCCTCTGGGCGCGCGTCGGCGAGCCCCATTGCCCGAAGTGCAATCTGCGGATCGGCACGCAGACCAGCGACGAAATCGTGGACCGCGTCATGGCGACGGGCGAAGGCTCGCGCTGGTCGCTCTGCGCCCCTGTGGAGCCTGCACAGGGCGAAACCTGGCCCGCGCTGCTCGCTCGAAGCAAGTCGCAGGGCTACATCCGCGCCCGCATCGACGGGGAGATCGTCGAGCTGACTGATAATGCGCGAATCGACGCCAAACGGCGCCATACCGTCGAACTCGTCGTCGATCGCATTGTCGTAAGCGCCAAGTCGCGCGGCCGCATTGCGGAATCGGTGGAGCATTGCCTGGCGCTGGGCCAGGGCGTCATGGTCGTCGCGGGCGAGAGCGACGGCACGCGAAAACAAGAACTGCGGTTCTCGCAACACCTCTCCTGCGAAAAGTGCGGCACCAGCTACGACGAACTGACGCCGCACCATTTCAGTTTCAACTCCCGTCTCGGCTGGTGTTCGCGTTGCGAAGGACTGGGCGTCCAGCGCGGCACCAGCGACCAGGCCGTCATCGTCAAACCCGGTGAGTCGATCCTGTCGGGCGCGATCGCGGGTTGGGACGCCGTAGACAAACGACCGCTCCTCCGTGCGATGTTGGTCGCCCTCGCCAACTCAATCGGCTTCGACGCTGATACGCCCGTTGCGAAGTTGACGGCCACGCACCGCCACGCGCTTTTGTGGGGCCTCGGGGAACGCTGGATCGATGTTGCAGAGCAGGGCCGCACCGATCAGAACCACGCCCGCAAGGGCGTGCCAAGTGCCGCGCCATTAGCCGCGCGGCGCAAGAATTCACGCGCGGTTACGCCAAGCCAGCTCCGCTTCCAATGGAAAGGCTTCTTCCCCGCCATCGACGAAGCTACGCGAATCTCCTGGCAATATCGCTACGGAATGGAAGAAATGGTGACCGATGTGCCCTGCCAGACCTGTGGCGGGGCGCGGATTCGACCGGAACCCGCTGCTGCGCGACTTTCCGGCCGCACCATCACGGATATCTGCGCCGCTTCACTAGCGGACGCGGCGGAGTACTTCGCCAACCTCAAACTTGGCCGGCGACAATCGAAGATCGCCGGCGAACTCCTCCACGAAATCCGCTCCCGCCTGCGCTTTCTTCTCGACGTCGGCCTCGGCTACCTCTCCCTCGGCCGGGCCGCGCCCACGCTTTCCGGCGGCGAGTCGCAGCGCATACGCCTCGCCTCGCAGATCGGCAGCGGCCTGACCGGCGTGCTCTATGTCCTCGACGAGCCGACGATTGGCCTCCACCCGCGCGACAACGACCGCCTCATCGCCGCGCTCCATCGCCTTCGCGACTTGGGGAATACGCTCTTGATGGTCGAGCACGATCGAGAGGTGATCGGTTCGGCGGACCACCTGATCGACTTCGGCCCCGGCGCGGGGGCCCATGGCGGCCACGTCGTCGCCGAGGGCGCGCCAAAACAGGTCCAGAAGAAAAGCGAATCGCTGACAGGGCAATATCTCTCCGGCAAAACAGCCATCCCCGTGCCGACCAACCGACGGAAAGCGGCAGCGAACGCTGAAGAGCGGCAACTCGTGGTCCACGGCGCACGCCAGAACAACCTCCAAGGCATCGACGCCGCCTTCCCTCTCAGCCGCTTCGTCTGTGTCACCGGCGTCTCCGGCTCCGGCAAATCGTCGCTGATTACGGAGATTCTCTATCCCGCCCTTGCCGCCCGCATCCACCGCGCGCGACTCACGCCCGGCGCGTACGACGAAATCCGCGGTCTCGACTTCGTCGACAAGGTCATCAACGTCGATCAGCAGCCCATTGGCAACTCTCCGCTCTCCAGCCCGGCGACCTACAGCGGCGTCTTCGATCTGGTCCGCGAGGTCTTCGCCAAACTGCCCGACAGCAAGATTCGCGGCTACACCGTCAACCGCTTCAGCTTCAACCGTCCCGGCGGCCGCTGCGACGACTGCGAGGGGCTGGGGCAAGTCTGCTACGAGATGCACTTCCTACCGGATGTGTGGGTGCCGTGCGAAACCTGCGGCGGCAAGCGCTATCAGCGCGAGACGCTCGACGTGCGTTACAAGGGCAAGAACATCGCCGAAATCCTGGAGATGCCGGTCAGCGAGGCGCTCGCGCATTTCATCAACGTGCCGAAGGTCCGGCGGCTTTTGCAAACGCTCGACGACGTCGGCCTCGGTTACCTCCCGCTCGGTCAAAGCGCCCCCACGCTCTCCGGCGGCGAGGCGCAGCGCCTGAAACTCGCCGCGGAACTGGGCCGCCCCTCGACGGGTAAGACGATCTACATCCTCGACGAGCCGACGACGGGCCTGCACTTCGACGACCTGCGCAAGCTCCTCGACGTCCTGCACCGCCTCGTCGACCTCGGCAACACCGTCATCTGCATCGAGCACAACTTCGATGTCATCAAAACCGCGGATTGGGTGATCGATCTCGGCCCGGAGGCGGGCGAAGAGGGCGGCCGGATCGTCGCTGAGGGAACACCCGAAGACATCGCCAAAGTCGCCGCCTCGCATACCGGCCGCTTGCTCGGCCCGATCCTCAAGGCGGGGCCGCATCAGGCGCGCACGGTGTTTGACCCGAAGAAAGCGGCCGCCGCAGCGCTGGCCCAGGCCTCAGTAGCGTCCCCCCTTCCAGCTGTAGCGTCCCCCCTTGTGGCGGACGAGCCCATCAAGATGCCCTGGCAGCGCGACGGCCTGCGCTGGCATACAAAAGACCGCCTGAGCCGCGACGGTAAACCCGTCGAGTGGGAAGGTGCCGCGCTCACTTTCATCGTCGATTACCTTGAGCGGAATGGCAGCGCCCGACTTCTGCCGACGGACTGGAACGACCGCGCCCGCGTGGAAATCACTGCGAAAGCGCCGCCCGGTCTCGCTCAAAGCGCCACACCGTGGCTGGCTCATTTCCTGACCGGCGGCCGCTGGCTTCTCGACGTCATCTTCCGGGTGCCGAATGGCACGTTCTCGGAGAAGACGCTGGCGTCCAGGCTCGCGCTCAAGACGCTTGACGACCGCGACGACATCGAGGCCTACGGCCAACGTGCCCGCGTGAGCATCCGTCCGGCGCAGCAGGGCATGGATCAAGTCCGCATCCTCGTCCACGACAAGAAGGAAATTTCCACGCCGGCATTCCGCGAATTCCTCGCCAGGGCCCTCGTCAACTATCTCCACCGTGTAGCGAACTTGGCCAGGGATGAATCGAAGGCGACGCCTTGGAAAACCGACGCCAAGGCGTGGCATCTGTCGCAGAAATCAATCCCCCTGACACAGAACAAACTGTGGCGCCCGCTGGAATTGATCGCGTTCCTCGGCCGCGCGGCCAAGGCCCTGCCCAAGCTCAAGGTCAACTGGGATGCGGGCAAAGTCTTCGTTGAACTCGCCACGAATAATAATAAGCGGATCGGCCGCATCATCACCCACCAGGGCGAGGCCCTCCGCGTCGATCTGCAAGTGCCGCCCGGCCGGTTCACGCCGACGCAGGTCGAGCATCTCGGCATGCAACAGGAATTCGGCAGACGGGGAAGCGACCGCGCGGAATTGACATTCTGGTTCCAATCGAACGACCAGGTCCACGCCGGTCAGTTGGCGGAAGTACTCAGGGCAGCGGCGGATTCCAACGCCTCATAACAACTGTGGTGGCCGTCAGCGTCCCTCCGCTGTTATAATAGAGAGAAGGTCACGAGGACGATTCGGCGTCCCTCAAGAGGATTCACGAGATGGATCGACTAGTTCCTGGAGTCTATCGCAACGGCAAGGTCGAGTTGCTGGAGCCGGCCCCCACCACGGCGGAAACGCCCGTGGTCGTGAGCTTCCCGGAGAATGGCAAATCGGCGGAGTTGGCGTCCCGTGGATTGACACCGGAACAGGCCGCCGATCTGCGCCGGCGGCTTGGTGCCTTCGTCGACGATTGGGACCGGGGGGACATGGACGTCTACGATGCCTTATAGCCGCGGCGAAGTCGTCTTGGTCTTGTTTCCTGACTCCAATCTCCGCACAGTCAAGCGCCGACCTGCCCTGATCGTTCAATCCGATCAACTGCATACGGGACTTCCCCAAACAATCGTCGCAATGATCACCAGCAACCTGCACCGCGCCGGCCCTCCGAGTAGAATTGTGGTTCAAATGGGATCGCCAATCGGGCGGCAGGCCGGATTGCTTACCGACTCGGTCATCGTTGCCGACAATCTTGCGACCGTGCTCAACAGTGAAATCGACCGCGCAATTGGACGAATAGACGATATGAAGGTCATTGACGGGGCCCTCCGCGCGACACTTGGCTTGTGACGGCAAAGCGAGACAACGCATATGGGACTTAACATGCCACAAGAGACTCGCATCGAAAAAGACTCCATGGGACCGATGACCGTGCCCGCGCATGCCCTCTGGGGCGCCTCCACGCAGCGGGCAGTCGAGAACTTCCCCATCTCCGGCTACCGCCTCGGCCGCCGCTTCATCAAGGCGATGGGGCTGATCAAACTCTGCGCCGCCGAGGTCAACGCCAGGCTCGGCGCCGTCCCGAAGGATAAGACCGACCTGATCGCCAGGGCGGCGGCGGAAGTCATCGACGGCAAGCTCGACGAGCACTTCGTCGTCGACGTCTTCCAGACCGGCTCGGGCACCTCCACAAACATGAACGCCAACGAAGTGATCGCCAACCGCGCGGCCCAGATCGCCGGCGGTCAGATCGGCTCAAAGGAATTGATCCATCCCAACGACCACGTCAATCAGTCGCAAAGCTCCAACGATGTGATCCCCACGGCGATGCACGTCTCGGCGGCGATGGCCCTCAAGGAAGAATTGATCCCCGCGCTCGAACACTTGGCGGGTAAGCTCGAAGAAAAGACCAGGGCCTTCGACAAGATCGTCAAGATCGGCCGAACGCACTTGCAGGACGCGACGCCGATCCGCCTCGGTCAGGAGTTCTCCGGCTACGCGGCGCAGATGCGCCAGTCAGCACAGCGCGCCAAAAAGGCGATCGCCGCCCTCCGCGAACTCGCCATCGGCGGCACGGCCGTCGGCACCGGCATCAACACGCACAAAGACTTCGGCCGCGAGGTCGCTGCCCTGCTCTCCAGGAAGACCGGAATCGAGTTCGTCGAGGCCGCCAACCACTTCGAGGCCCAGCATGCCAAGGATGGCTTCGTCGAGGCCTCGGGCTTCCTCCGCACGATCGCCGTCAGCCTCATCAAGGTCGCCAACGACATTCGCCACCTCGGCTCCGGACCGCGCTGCGGCATCGGCGAGGTCAGGCTCCCCGCTACCCAGCCCGGCAGCTCCATCATGCCGGGCAAGGTGAATCCTGTCATGTGCGAGATGGTCATGCAGTCGGCCGCGCACGCTATCGGCGCGGACGCGACGATCAATCAGGCCGCCGTCCTGCTCGGCAACTTCGACCTCCACGTCGGCATGCCCGTCATGATCCACCACTTCCTCGAAGCGACGCGGATCCTCTCCAACGCCGCGCGGGTCTTCGCCGACCGCTGCGTCGCGGGCATCGAGGCCGACGTCGAACGGGCCGAGGCCCTCGTGGAGCAAAGCCTGGCGATGTGTACGTCGCTTGCCCCGGTCATCGGCTACGATAAGGCGGCGGCCCTGGCGAAGAAGGCGTACGAGACGGGCAAGACCGTGCGGCAGATCGCGCTGGATGAAAAGGTGCTCCCCGCCGGCGACCTCGACAAACTCCTCAACCCGCGGGCGATGACCGAGCCCGGCGCGTCGGCCGGTCCCGCCAGTGCCTGACAACACGCAAAAACTGTGCAAGAGAACAGTCGCCGTCCTAACCCTCGACTGAACAGCCTTATAGCAACGGATTCTCTTTATAATTGCCGCCGTTCGTTCCTGTGGTATATTTGAATCTGCCGAGTGTTGCCCGGTTGATGGGCAGCAGCGGGGGAACCAAACGCGCCGTCGCTTTGTTGCGATGTCGCAGGGGCGAATTCACCGGATTCGGTGGACGCGGATTCAGCGCTCGCGAGCCCGTCAGCTAACCCCGTAGGCGTACGCTGGAGCCGTCAATGTCTCCTCCTTAACAGCAAACAATCTGCACAGCCGGAATATTTTCTGTGCAAGAGAGCGGCATTCCGTAAGAAGACCGCGCTCGATCCCATCGCCGGATCGCGCGACTTGCCATAGAGTAACCGAATAACGGGAGGTCAAAACATGTTTACATCAATTGCATCAGTATCGTTGATGGGCTACGTCATCGCCGCCGCGATCGCGGCATTTGTCATCCTGATCCTGGCCGGCATTCGCTACATCCCCAATAAGCGTGTCGGCATCGTCGAGAAGCGCTGGAGCCGCAAGGGCTCCGTGCCCCACGGCTTGATCGCCCTCCACGGCGAGGCGGGCTTTCAGCCGGACGTCCTGCGCGGCGGTCTGCACGTTCTGACGCCCCTGCAATTCAAGGTCCACAGCATTCCGCTCGTAACAATTCCGCAGGGAAAGGTCGGCTACGTCTTCGCCCGCGACGGCACCGCATTGCAGCCGATGCAGGCCCTGGCCTCAAACATGGAGGCGAGCACTTTCGAGGACGTGCGTCATTTCCTGACGAACGGCGGCCAACGCGGACCCCAGCGCAAGATCCTCCGCGAAGGAACCTACGCCATTAACCTCGCCCAATTCGTCGTCATCACCGAGGAACAGGTCTATTACCTCCCCTTGGAGGACGACGACGATATCAAATTCAAACGAATGGCGGAGCTGATCGACGAGCGTGACGGCTTTGAACCCCTGGTCATCAAGGGCTCCGACGACCTCTTGGGCATCGTGACGATTCACGACGGCCCCGGATTGGCCGACGGAGAGATCATCGCTCCGATCGTCGGAGGCGACCCGGCGAACAAAGACCTCTTCCACAATAGCTTTCAGGACCCCGAACGGTTTCTTCGGGCGGGCGGCCGCCGCGGCCGGCAACTTCAGGTGCTGGTCGAAGGTACCTACTACCTCAACCGCCTCTTCGCGACGATCGAGATGATTCCCAAGACGGTCGTCGAGGTCGGGCAGGTCGGCGTCGTCGTGTCCTACACCGGCGAGATCGGCGCGGACCTCTCTGGTACTGAGTACAAGCACGGCGAACTGGTCAAACAGGGCCAGCGCGGCGTATGGAACGTCGCCCTCCTGCCCGGCAAGTACGCCTTCAACACCTGTGCCGGCAAGATCATCATGGTCCCGACGACGAATTTCATCCTGAAATGGATTCGCAACGAAAGCGGGATGCACAAGTACGATGAAAACCTTACCGAAGTGTCGCTCATCACCAAGGACGCATTCGAGCCGACGCTGCCGCTGTCTGTCGTCGTGCACATCGACTATCGCAAGGCGCCGCTCGTCATTCAGCGCTTCGGGGACGTCAAGCGCCTCGTCGAGCAGACCCTCGACCCGATGGTCTCCGCCTATTTCAAGAACACGGCCCAGACGCGGACGATCATCCAGCTCATCCAGGACCGCGCGATGATCCAAAAACTCGCCGGCGAGGAAATGGCCGAGAAATTTGCCCATTACAATCTCGAACTGGAAGAAGTCTTGATCGGAACGCCCGGTTCCTCCGAAGGCGACAACAAGATCGAGAACATTCTTACGCAGCTTCGCACGCGGCAGATCGCCGAAGAGCAAATCGAGACGTATGCCCGCCAGGAAAAAGCTGCGGTCAAGGAGCGCGAACTGCGCGAGGCCGAGGCCCGTGCCAAGCAGCAGCAGAACCTGACCGAAAGCGAGGTCTCCATCACCGTGCAGAGCAACCAGGGTAAGGCCGACTACCAGCGGTCGCTGCAACAGGCGGCCCAGATTCGCGCCCTGGCTGAGGCGGAGGCCGAGAAGGCTGCCCGCATCGGCATCGCCACGGCGATCGCCATCGAGGAACAGGTCCGCGCGTACGGCGGCCCGCAGTTCCAGTTGACCAAGGAAGTAATGTCCCGTTTCGCCGAGGCCGTGCAACAGTCGAAGATCGACCTCGTGCCGAAGATCATGATGGGCGGCCAAAACGGCGGCGGGACCGGCAATGCGTTGGAAGCGCTGCTCGGAATGATGCTGTCCGAACGGTTGAGCAACGGGGATGGTATCTTGAAGGAACAGAAGGCCAACCCCGAAGCGCTGCGAATCCGCGAAGAGATTCGTGGCGCTCTGGTAGAGCGAAAGTCATGAGAACTGACGTACAACCCCTGACGCGATGCGGCTCCTGCGGCCTGGAGAGTGCGGCGGCGGCAAGATTTTGTGCCCGATGCGGGCAATCGTTGCCGCCGAGTGGCGGGCCGAACGCGGCCGACGAGGTGCTCCTTTGTTCCGCCACGCGGCTGACGCCGCTCCTGGCGCAATGGCGCAAATTGACGACGCGAATGACGCGCAAGGACGTTCGGCACACGCTCGGCGAGCCGCTCCGCCTGCAACGGACGGAGAATTCCGAACAGTGGGCGTATGTCTATGAAACCGTTTCCGACAAAGGCCAGGCCGTCGAAGGCATGGTGAAGTTCGATCCGTCAGACGGTCGAGTGCTGTCGTGGACGGAACCGGATTGGGAAGTGTTGAATCGGGCAGGAAACGGCGAATCGTGATTATTCGTGCGCTCGCCGCCGGCCTTCCAAATATAGCAGTACCACCGCGATATCCGCCGGGCTGATGCCGCTGATCCGCTGCGCCTGACCGATCGAGCGTGGGGCCACGCGGGTCAGCTTCTCGCGCGCCTCGTGGCGAAGCTGAGCAATCGACGAGTAATCAAAATCCTCGGGGATGCGCCGAGATTCCGCGCGGCGGTGTTTCTCCACCTCCCGCTCCTGCCGGCGAATGTAGCCGCCGTATTTGGCCTCGATTCGCATGGCCGTCAGTGATTCGTCCAGCAACGCCTCTCCGTAAACGGCCATTTCCGCCGGAAGCGCGCCGCGCCACTGACTCCAGTCGATCGTCGATTCGCCTTCCAGGTCCGTCCGCGCAAGCCACTCGGCCATCGACTGCCCATTGTGCCGCTGCGTGCGCGACCACTCGCCGAGCCGGCGGATCGCCTCCTGCTTTTGCGTAAACCGCCGCCACCGGGCGTCATCGACCAGACCGACGTCCCGGCCGATCGGCGTGAGTCGTGCGTCGGCGTTGTCGCTCCGCAACAGCAGCCGATACTCCGCCCGTGACGTAAACATCCGATAGGGCTCGATCGTTCCCTTTGTCACCAGATCGTCGATCATGACGGCGATGTAGCTCTGGTCGCGCCCCAGCACGACTGGATCGCGCCCCAGCACGCTGCACGCGGCGTTAATCCCCGCGATGACCCCCTGCCCTGCCGCCTCCTCATAACCGCTGGTGCCGTTGATCTGCCCGGCGAGGTACAGACCACCGATCCGCTTCGTATCCAGCGTCGGCTGCGTCTGGTGCGGCGGAACGTAGTCGTACTCCACGGCGTAGCCCCACTGCAATACTCGGGCCTTCTCCAGACCGGGGATGGCATGCAGCATGGGCTCCTGCACGTCCGGCGGCAGCGACGTGCTGATCCCGTTGCAGTAAATTCGTTCGCTGTCGTAGCCCTCCGGCTCCAGAAAAATCTGGTGCTTGTCCTTGTCCGCGAAACGCACGACCTTGTCCTCGATGCTCGGACAATAGCGCGGGCCTGTCGATGTAATCTGCCCGCTGTACATCGGCGCGCGGTGCAGATTCGCCCGGATCAATTCGTGCGATGCGGGATTCGTCCAGGTGATCCAGCAGTTTATCTGTCGCTGCGGGATTCGCTCGTTCATGAACGAAAACGGCGCGGGCACCTCATCCGCCGCCTGAATCTCCAGCCGGTCATAATCAATGGAATCTTTGTGTAACCGCGGAGGCGTGCCGGTCTTGAGGCGACCAAGCTCCAGCCCGAGCGACGCCAATGTCGCGCTCAATCCGACGGCGCTGCCCTCGCCGATCCGCCCTCCCTCAGTCTTCGCCTCGCCGCAATGCATGAGCGCGCGGAGAAAGGTGCCGGTTGTGACAATAACGCAGGAGCAGGGGACTATTCGGCCGTCCTTAAGGCGCACCGACTCGACTTCGGAGTGGTGGGCATGGCCCACCCTACGAGTTTCGATCGTCTCAACGACGCCCTCCGTGATCGTCAGATTCGGCGACTCTTCCAGCAGATCCCGCACTGCCGCCGCATAAAGATCGCGATCGCACTGTGCCCGCGGCGCCCAGACCGCCGGCCCCTTGCGGCGATTGAGCATCCGAAACTGAATCCCCGCCCGGTCTGTTGCCAAACCCATCAGCCCGCCGAGCGCGTCGATCTCGCGGACCATCTGCCCCTTGCCGATCCCGCCGATCGCCGGATTGCAGCTCATCCGCCCGATCGCCGCGCGGTCCATCGTGACCATCAGCGTCGGCACGCCCATCCGCGCCGCCGCCCAGGCCGCCTCCGCCCCGGCGTGGCCACCGCCGACAACGATGATTTCAAACCTTCGGTTCATTTCGTGATTCTGTTGCGCCCGCTTTTGCTCCCGGCGCGCCCCGTCGCCAGACTCACTCCTCAACTCCGCCGCCGAATCCTTCGAGCGACGATGAGCCCCACCACGGCCAACGGCATCAGCGGCGTCAATCCCGCGCCGCAGGCGCCGCAGGCGGGCGGCAGGCCGCCGCCGCCGGTGGCGTCGTAGCGGAGGACGCGGTTGTTCAGCCGGTCGGCCGCATACAAATTGCCCTCGTCATCCAACACAACGCCCGTCGGGCCGTTCACCGTATCGGCCATCGTGTCGCCGCCTTTGTTCGCCACGCCGGTGGTAAAGATGATCTGACCGAAGACGCGATCCGCCTCCGTGTCGCCCGCGACCGGGTCTTCATATTCCAGGATGCGATGATTGCCGGTGTCGGCGATGTACAGCCGGTCGGTCACGGGGTCGATCGCCGCGGCGATGGGACCGAAGAGGCTGGTCGCGCTCAGACTGCCGAAGTTGGGGAGTTCGGTGATGAAATTGGGCTGGCCGAAGACCTTGACGGCCTCCTCGTTGTTGACGAACGGCGGCGTGAAGAGCAGCACGCGGTTATTCCCCTGATCGCAGACGTACAGATTGCCCGCCGCGTCGACGGCCACGCCGACAGGGGTGTTGAAAGTTGTCTCCCCGGGGTCTCCCAGGCCGGCGTTTACGTCGTTGTTCGTGAAGTTCACCTGGCCAAGAACCGTGTCAGCGACCGTGTCATCCGCGGCCGGGGTGTTGAAGATGAGGACGCGATGGTTGGCGCCGTCGGCGAGGTACAGGTTGCCGATCGCATCGACGGCTACACCGTCCGCGCTGCCGATGCTCTCATCGCTGGGCCCGTTGAAGTTCTGCAGCGCCGTGCCGAAGTCGGGCTGGCCGAAGACCTGCACCGCGTCTTCGGCGGAGAGGATCGGCGGGTCGTAGCGAAGGATGCGGAAGTTGCCGGTATCGGCGACATAAAGCCGACCAGCCGCATCGAGGGCGAGTGTCTTGGGCGAGTTCAAGGTGTCGGCCAGTGGACCGGCCATGCCCTTGTTGGCCAGATTAGTAAAGAAGCCCTCCTGGCCGAGGACGATGTCGGCGGCCTCGCGATTGACGAATGACGCCGGGTCCGGCCAGGACAGGACGCGATGGTTCTCCCGGTCGGCGACCCAGAGGCGACCGTCGGACGGTGAAATGGCGACGCCGTACGGCTCATTGAGACTGAATTGCAGGGAGAGACCGCCTTGGTTGGGGACATTGTCGTCCAGGCGGAACTGGCCGAGGACGGCGTCGGCGATGGTATCGCCGGGGGCGGCGAAGGATGGCGTTGCGGCGACTGATGCACTGAGCAGCGCGAACGCAATGACACGAATGTCGTTGAACGGCATGTGTTGATCCTCTGATACGGCGACAAGGAGCCAACCTCGGCTGCAAACTTAGTCCGCGCCCGATCGTTTGCGTCGTACGCGCCGCCAGGCGGCCAGTCCCACCAGTGTCATCGGCATCATCGCCGCCATGCCCGGGCCCAGTTGACCGCAGGCGCCACACGCGTCAGCCGCAGGCGGCGGCGGCGGGGGCGGCGGCGGAGGTTCTGCCGGCGGCGGCGCGTCGTAGCGCAGTATTCTGTGATTGAGTCGATCGCCGGCATAGAGACGACCGGCGGCGTCGAAGGCCACGCCACCCACGTCGTTGAGCGTATCGGCTGAGGCCTGACCGGCCGGCGCGCCTTTGTTGGCGGTGCCGGTCGTGAAGTCACCGCCCTGGCCGAAGACGCGATCGGCGGTGCTGTCGTTTTTGGGATCGGCAAATTCGAGGATACGACTGTTCCCCGCGTCGGCGACGAAAAGATTTCCCGTGATCGGATCGATCGCGACGCCGACGGGCCCGCTCATACTGGTGGCGGTGAGTCCGCCCTGATTAGCACCGTTCGTGGAGAAGTTGGGCTGGCCGTAGACGCGCGTGGCGGACATGTCGGTGGCCAGCGGGGCCAGATAAAGGAGCACGCGATTGTTCTGGTTGTCCGCCACATACATGTTACCTTCAGCGTCGAAACAACTCGTCTCCGGGCGTTGAAGCGTCTTCTCCCCGGGATTGCCGCCTCTGTTGGCCATGCCGGACGTGAAGTTCGCCTGTCCGAAGACCGCGTCGGCGGTCGTGTCCTCGGTGGGCAGTGCGGGCTGATTGAAACCGAGGACGCGACTATTGAACAAGTCGGTGATGAACAGGTTGTCCTCGCCATCGACGGCGACGCCCTCAGCGTTGCCGAGATTGTCGGCGGTCGGGACGATTCCTTGATTCTTGGTGACAAAGCTGCCGGCCTGACCGAAGACCTGATCGGCGTCCATTTTGCTGACGATGGGAGGATCAAATCGCAGGACGCGATGGTTGCCGAAGTCCGCGACGTAGAGGCGGCCCGCCGAATCTACCGCGACGCTTCGCGGCTCGCAGAGGGTATTTCGGGCTGGGGGATCCAGGACGTTGGCGCTGCGATTGCAGAGGTTCAGAACGAAGTTCACCTGGCCGATTACGAGGTCGGCGTTTTTGCCGTTCGTGAACGACTCAGGAGTCTGCCAGCTCAGGACGCGATTATTGAGCGCATCGGCGACAAAAAGACGGCCGGTCACGGGATCAATGGCGACACCGCGGGGTTCGTTCAGCGTCACGTTGCTCGCCGCGGCGCCTCCCCGGTTAGCCAGTTTGCCGGCGAAATCCGCCTGGCCGACGACGGCGTCGGCTGTCGTATCGATGGGGGCGGCCGAAGCGGTGGGCGCAAAGGTGGCGAGAACGGTCGACAGGGTCATGCTGAGAGCGAACGAGCGCCGGATTTTCATGGCACGGGTCCTTAGATAAGCGAGGTGTCTGGTCGAACACGGGCGGGGGCAGGCCGCACACGGCGACGAGCCCCACGGCAGGTAATTATGCGATACGGCCGGAAAAAGGCAAATTGGGGTGATCTTTAGCTGGGTTTCGACGGGTAAAGCGGCAAAAAGGCGAAGGCGACGGCGGCGACGAGCAGGACGAAGGCGACCCAATGGTTCCAGCGCGGGGTTTCGTGAAGGTAGAAGAAGCAGAAGCCGCTGAAGACGAGCAGGGTAATGACCTCCTGCATGATCTTCAGCTCGGTCGCGGTCCAGCGGCCATGGCCCCAGCGATTGGCGGGGACTTGGAGGCAATATTCAAAGAAGGCGATTCCCCAGCTGATAAGCACGACCTTCCAGAGGGCGGAGGATTTGTACTTGAGGTGACCGTACCAGGCGATGGTCATGAAGAGGTTGGAGGCGGTGAGGAGGAGGATGGTGCGCATAGTTGGGTATGGAGGACGTCCGCCCTTGGCTGTTGATTCTCTCTGCTACTTGATCGCACAAATTGGGGTGCGGGCTTGAAAAGGTAAGCGTTCAATGAAGATGTTGTGTGAGGGCAACGCCTACGAGTAGCTCCTCCACCGTAGCTCCTTCTCCACGCCGTTCTCAAGTTCCTTTCCGGTAATGCCATGAAAGGTCAGCCAGGCACGGTCGGGCTCCACGTTGGCGGCCATCCAGCCCAATGAGGTGAGCGGTCGCAGGCGGAAGCCGATGGCGGGGAGGTTGACGAAATGCAGGCCGTCGGTCTGCCACGTGCGGAAGATATGCGTGTGACCGAAGAGGACGAGCTTGACCTGTCGGCGCGGCAGAACGAGGCGCTCGAACTCGTCGTAGTCGGTCAGGCCCACGGGCGAGAGGTCGGGGTTGTGGTGGAGGCAGAGGATCGTCGGCGTGTGCGGGTCGTCGTTGAGGCAGTTTTCGAGCCACGCGCGCTGGGCCGGGCCGAGGCTGCCGCGGACGGAGTGCGTCTCGTCGAGCGAGTCGAGGAAGAGCCAGCGATGATCGTTGATGCGCTGTGACGAGACGGCTTTTTCGCTGACCGCGACGTCGTGGGCGACGGGTAGCGATTGCACGAAGCGTCCGCGATGGTCGTGATTGCCGAGCGTCAGGTGGGTCGGGATGGCTCGCAGGGGCGAGACCAATTCGAGGAACGCGGCGTAGTCCTCGGTGCGACCGTGCATGTAGCCGATGTCGCCGTTGACGAGGAGCTGGTCGGGGGCGAGCGGGCCGACTTCGTCGACGACGCGGCGGAGGTTGTCGGCCATACAGGACAGGCCGAACTTGCGATCGAGCTTGCGGCTGATGTGCGGGTCGGCGAGCAGGGCCCATGTCTCGCCTCGGCGCTCGGGTTTCTTGGCGAGCGGTTCGGGAGCCATTGGCGGCACGCTCGGCAGCGCGGCCTGGCTGCAACCGGCCAGGCAGGCGGCGATGAAGGAGCGGCGGGAGAGTTTGGCGAGGTCGATGGGGCGATCAGCGGTATCGAGGGGACTGGTTGGCTGTGATTCGGTCGTGTTCTGGCCATTGAGATGAACGGGCATGGCTGACCCCGATTGTCTCTATCAGAACTGGCGACGTGTTCGCCTAGTCGTCAAACGGACCGGCGGGATCGCGCTCACGTCTGCAACGGCGATCTTCATCGCCTCCGATTCGATCGGCGCAGACTTTTTTCAAGGGAAGGTGCGAGCTTGATAGGACGGAAGAGCTGCTTGGGAAAGAGATAGTCTTCGCCGGATTCGTCCGTGACCCGAACCATTCCGATTCTCGCACCAGAAGGATCGGATAAAGATTGATAGACCTTCGCGCGTTCAAGGGATGCCGGGTAGCCCTTGTTGGAGATGCAGATAACCCATCCAGCCCGGTTCTTCAACCTCCTTTTCATTGATAGCGGCCTAATCGACATCACAAGTGCATTTCTTCGTGTCGCATCCAATCCGGTTGAACTTGCTCGGCCACAGTACGCGTTGCCAGAGTCGCGTCAAACATTGAGCGCGTGCGGTGATCTTTCCTGCTCGTCCAGTTCCGATCCATGTATAATGATATATTCGTCCGGAGACCTTAGTCCTGAATCGAGGACATACATGCTTTCCTAAGCCATCCGGGCCTTCCTTGATACAACGATCAAGCAAGTCTCGCAGTTCGTGGAACTCTTCTGTAGGCACGTCGACGCGGCCCTGGCGAACTTCGAGTCCCGGCAACTGCCAGATTTCGGAACGACTGACTGATGATCGTTTGCCGGATCGACTCTTGAAACCAGATTGACGCACGATGTTTAGAAACGTTTTGCCATAATGTTTCACATGCGGCGGACCAGAAATGCAAATATTATCACCGTAAATAGTGATCTTTGCATCGATTTGCCTACAAAGTTCCCCGATCCGACGAGATGCATCGAGCAAAGCTACTACAGCCACTATGGGGCTCGTAGGCGCTCCCTGTGGCACATGACCTTTGATGGTTGTTAGTCGGGTCAGTAATCTAGCAACGTCAGGAGAGCATCCGAGTTCGCGGAACGCCCCATAGACTTGGGAGTAATGGATATTGTAGTAGTAATTGGTCAGGTCGATTTGTTCGAGTTGCTTCGCTCGAAGATGTGGAGACGCATTTGTTTTTACGTGTGTTCCCTCATAGCAGCCATGAAAAATATCTGGGAGTACGAGCTTTTGAAATAATCTGTTAAGCCGGCCTTGAATGTTCTTCAACTCGCCAAGCGGTTCTTCTATCAGCCTAGAGCCCTTCCCGGATCTTTTAGGTTCTCGCCACGAATGGTAGGGATAGTCCTTCTTACAGTTTTCGGCCGCAGAAACCAATTTGTTCGTTTCTATTCTTGTGGCCGCCCCGAGCGAAACAATGGTCTTAAACCCAAGGCTCTGTAGCTTTTCCCTTATGGGTCGCTCAAGGACTATCGCGCTCATCAGGCCTCCTTAGAACGTGTTGCGGTATCTTCAAGGATTCCGATCAAGAGGTTTCTTAGATCGGCGCCGATTTGATCATCTTCCTTTCCCTTACCAATGGCAGGCCCTTGCATTCCCGGTAATACCAACAAGTCGATGGAAACGCCAAGTACCTTGGCGAGAGCTAGAAGTAAAAGAATGCCCGGCTCACGTTTCCCCATTTCAACATTGCAAATGTGGTTTTGGCTCGCACCTACCTTGCGCGCAAGGTCGCCTTGGGTCCACCCTCGAATCGCTCGAACGGCCTTAATCGTCCTTCCGATTCGCTTGAGTGACTCTTTATCATCTAGCCCCGTACGGGACCTACCATTCCGGGTTGCGATGCGTGTTTCTTTTTTCATCGATAGCCTCCGCATTCGAATGAGTCGCTATGCGACTCATTCGAAAAAGCAGTCCTTAACAAACTTTGCAATCGTTCCCAGGCTGTTGAGGAGTTTGCCAATCTGGCCTTTGGCCGATTGGCGACGGCTCTCGCCGCTAATTCCTCTGCAAAGCTTGTCGAGTTCAGCTACCGCGTTTTCAAAGAGCACGTCATCGCGGGGGTTCAACTTCAATCGGGTTCTCACCTTTTTTAGAGATGAGCGAACCGAGCGAAGTTTCCGCAGAACGGTCTTTTCCTTCACGCAAACTCCTTAGTTCGGTGCCCCGAGATGCGGTTCCAAACCGTTCGGAACGGCATCGCAACCCGGCGTCCGTCTTCGCTCTGACGCGTGGGGGCAGTACCCCGGAAATCAATTCTGATTCCGAGGCGCCTCCCTAAGGAGGCTTCAGGGTCGCTTTCGCGACCTAGGGCTATCGCCCTGTTTCTAAGGAGTGAACGTGCGACCGTTCGACGTCCGATGTTGAAATAATATCACATTAACTGGAATAGTCAAATAAAATCTCCGTAAGAGATATTTTTAACCTCTTCAGTGGATAGCTGGCTTGCAAGTTAATGTAAATACGAAGCTTACGGGGGCCGCGATACTCGGCGATTATCTCGTCACGACCGTTAGCGGCAGGCTCCCATCCGCCCTTGGCAGCGGGTCAGGGGGTTTGATCGAGACCGTGCCGCCGCGAAGAGTGGCCTCGCCGCGTTCGACGCGCTGGGCGAAGGCTACGGATTCTTCGTAAAGCGCTTCGAGCATGTCGGCCTCGCTGACGGTCCGCTTCTGCTCGCCCTGGACGTAGATGATGCCCTTGCCCTTGCCGGCGAAGACCGCCACGTCGGCGCCTTCGGCCTCGCCGGGGCCGTTGACGACGCAGCCCATGACCGCAACCTTGACCGGCGTCTTGATCGTCGCGAGGCGCTGCCGCACCTCCTGCACGAGCTTGATCAGGTCGATCTCGATGCGACCACAGGTGGGGCAGGCGATCAACTCCGGCTCGACGCGGGCCCGCAGACCGAGGCAGCTCAGCATCTCCTTGGCGTCGTCGACCTCGAGCACGGGGTCGCTGGCGTAGCTGATCCGCACGGTGTCGCCGATGCCGTTGGACAGCAGCGTGCCGAGGGCGACGACACTGCGGATGCAGCCGGTCTCCTTCGGGCCGGCGTGGGTGACGCCGAGGTGCAGCGGGAAGTCGTAGCGCTCGCTGATCGCCGCGTAGGCCTTAATGCAGATCCGCGGGTCGATGGACTTGGCGGAGATGACCACATCGGCGAAGTCGTTCTCCTCGAAGATGCGGAGGTACTCGGCGAGCTTGTCGAGCATGATGCCGACGAGCTGGTCTTCGTAGTTCTGCTCCAGGCGGCCCATCTCCTCGGCCCGCTTGGACTTGTCCTTGCGCTCGACGATCCCGCCTTCGTTGACGCCGACGCGGATGGGGATGCCGCGCTCGCGGCAGGCGCGGATGACGCGATCGACTTGTTTACGGTCCTGGAGGTTGCCGGGGTTCAGGCGGATCTTGTGGACGCCGGCCTCGACGGACTCGAGGGCCCGCTGGAAGTGAAAGTGCACGTCGGCGACGATGGGGACGGGAACTTGAGGGAGGATGTGCTTCAGCGCTTCCGTGTCGCGCGGCTCGGGCACGGCGACGCGGACGATGTCGCAACCGGCCTGGGCGAGGGCGTGAATCTGCGCAACGGTCTTGTCGATCTCGTAGGTGTATGTGCTCGTCATCGACTGGATCGAGACAGGCGCATCGCCGCCGATGAGGACGGGGCCGACACGGACCTGGCGGGTTTTACGGCGGGGGGGCAAGAATCGCTCCGTTTGATTACGGAGGCATTCTAGGTGAGCGCGCGCCGGGTGTCGAAGTTAGAACGCGGGCAGGGACGCCCGCTCTACTTTGCACCGGTTAGGAATGAACGGCGGCTGAAACCCGCCCTACAGGCTTACGGGCATGGCCCCGAACCGTTCAGCAACGCGTCGGCGAAGGCGTCGATGTCCTCCTGAGTCAGCGGCGGGCCGCTGGTGTTCATGTCGGCGCAGGGGCTGAAGGTTCCCATCAATGCGTCGGTGAAGTACTGCACGTCGCCGCCATCCATGTACCCGTCGCCGTTGACATCGCCGCCGCACGTCGGGCATTCGCACTCGTCGGGGATGTTGTTGGCGTTTACGTCCTGGCTGACCGGCGGCTGCGTGGGCGTCTCGATGAAGAGCCGCCAGGAAATAAGCGTTCCGGTGTCTTGCGAGGCCGTATCCTGCACCGTCAGCGTCCAGTTTCCGCCGGCCAGCTGTCCATCAAACGCAGACAGTAACTGCTCCGGTCGATAGGTTCCGGCATAGGGCGGGCTGCCCGAAGTAATTGCCGTCGCGGCCTCGTCGTCAAAGATCGTGTTGTTGAAGTTATTTCCGCTGCCGCCGCGATTCATGCAGAGATTGACCGTTGTCGCGCCGTGGGCGAGCTTCAGGCGCAGGTCGCCGTCGTAGCTGTGGGTAATGTCCACCTGGACGTTGACGTCCACCACCGCCCCGCCGGCCGTCGCCGACTGGATGCTGGTCGTCGTCTGGTTATCGAGGATCGGCAGGTTGATCGTTCCGCTATAGTAGGTCGTCACGCCCCCGGCCAGGCCGTTGACGTCGCAGCTATCCGGGACGGCGTTCGCGTTGCAATCCGGCTCGCCCTCGCAGGGATCGATCGTCCCGTCGCGATCGCAGTCCGGCTGGCAGTCGTCGGGCACGAGATTGCCGTCGCAGTCGTTGCCGACCAACTCGCAGGCGTCAAAGACTCCGTTGCTGTTGCAATCGTTTCCGGCCATCTCGCAAATGTCGGGAATCTGATTGGTGTTACAGTCGTTACCGGTCAGTTCGCATGCGTCCAGGACCTGGTTGGAGTTGCAGTCGTTTCCGACGAGTTCGCAATCATCCGGAACCTGGCTGGAGTTGCAGTCGTTGCCATCGAGTTCGCACTCGTCGGGGATCGTGTTCGAGTTGCAATCCTGGCTGCCGCCGCCGGGGGCCACGTCCTGATCGTCCGGTATGCTGTTGTTGTTGCAGTCGCTGGGGGCGGGAGCTTGCACGGCGCCGAGGATGACTGCCGCGCCGGCTCCCGGCTTGAATCGGCCAAGGGACGCGGTGCTGCCGATCGGCGCGACATCGGCGTCGAACCAGAAGTTGTACATCGTCCCCCAGCGAATGGCGTTGGCGTCAGGGTCGGTGGCGTACGTATCGGTAGACCAGGTGAGGTTCCCGCCGGAATTCGAGGAGGCCCATGCCGCGTTCGAAAATCCTTCATCGTGCGAGAGAGGGGCGGAAAATCCAATGTTCGAGATGGTCGCGGCGCCGACCGGAACGGAAAAGGAGCGGATGCCCCGTTCGCCGTTCATGTTGTAGACTGCGTAGTCGTAGCGATGCAGAGTCCCGCCCAGTGGGGTCACCTTCGTGGCGACGATGATTCGACCATCGACGGGCCAACTGTCGAGGGTGGTAAAGGTCGCGCCAGGCCAAACGTTGATGGCCGGTTGTTCGCGTACCGTCGAACCGACAGCCGTAAATGTCCAATTGGAGGAGTTTCCCGTGACCGTGTACTGGCGGTAGGAGGCGTTGTTATTGCCGTTGCCGCTCGTGGCGTCGTCCGGGGCGATGTATTGTCCCTCGATGAAATACAGCGCGCCAGCGTTGCCAAGGTCGGCGTGCTTGACCTGAAGACCGTGGCTGATGGCGGTGTGGGTGTGGCCGCTGTGATTGTTGGCGGTCGAGCCGTTGTAGTAGCCAATGACAGGATTCACTTCGCTGCGCGGCCCGAGGTCCGGCCCGCTGTTGAGGCTGGGACCATAGGGATCGGAGCAGTGGACCCCGAGCCGGGTGCCAGTGCCGCTTGATTGACAATCGGAATAACAGGTCGTCTGTTGCAAGGCGGTGAATCCATGCTTGAGCCACGCCTGGCCGAGTTGTTGCAGCCGACCATCCTTGAGGCGATAGAAGTTTTGACCGATGACCGGGTGGCGATTGTCGGGTAACTGGTACCAGTTCAACTCCTGATCGCCCGCGTTGCACGAGACGGTGCCGACGGCGAGGGCGGCCGTATCGCCGAGCCTGGCATAATCGGTGAGGCTGTAAAGATCGCCGACGATGACGTCCGGCCCGGCAAGGGACGGCGAAACTCGAGCACCGAACAAGAGTACGACGACGAGCAGATACGACGAATTTGAACGAACCATACGGAGGGTTCCCCCCTGACAAGACAAGGGGCCGATCGCAATGAACGGCCCCGATCCACGATTGATATCTGTTTCCCGCTCCAGCCAGTATAAGGAAACTCCGCCACGAATAAAAGCCCGGGTTGGCCCTTGACGCAGGGGCCTGGAAGGGGAACATGAGCCGCGATGTCGTTATCGCCTGCCGCACCTGCCAGACGGTCCATTTCGGCCTTTCGTTCGGTCCTTGTGACGTTCCTCGCCGCGGGGACCGGTGTCGCCTGCCGGCCGCCGGAGGATGGGGTTCGGACCGGAGCGGGCGGGAAGGGGAAAATATCGCCGGCGCGATCCGTCATCGGAAATTCCGTCGAAGGCCGGCCGATCGAGTGTCTGAGCTTTGGCGACGGCGCCGACAGTATTCTCGTTATCGCGACGATTCATGGCAATGAATCGGCGGGCACGCCGCTGCTCGAGCGGCTGGTCGAGCATATTTCCTATCGGCCGGAATTGATGGCCGGGCGTCGGATCATGCTGGTACCGGTCACCAATCCCGACGGTTATGCGCATCGAACGCGCCACAACGTCCGCGGGGTCGATCTGAACCGAAACTTTCCGGCGTCGAACTGGCAGAATTCGAGTCAGCATGGTGACAGCGCGCTGTCGGAGCCGGAAAGCGTCGCGCTTCACGGCTTGCTTCAGTCCGCGCGGCCGTCGCGTATTGTGAGCCTGCACGAGCCTTACGGGTGCATCGATTACGACGGGCCGGGGGAAGGGCTGGCGCGGGCGATGGCGGCGGCATGCGACCTGCCGGTCAAGAAGCTCGGCGGCCGGCCGGGCTCGCTGGGATCGTATGCGGGTGAATCGCTGGGGATTCCCATCATTACCGTGGAGTTTCCGGAATACGTCGCGCGCTGGGATGGCGCGGCCATGTGGGACCGGTATGGGAAGATGCTCCTGGCGGCGATTGAGTACGCACAGCCATCGGCACAGTAGATTGTCGGGGGCGCTGACAGAAGACATCACATGCAATTGACCGGCGAGTCCTGACCGATTGCGCGTATGGAAAACGGCACATCCCATCCGGTCTGCCGCAGGATCCAGGCGATGTAGGTGCTGCTGTTGGGGCCGAGGAGTTCATAGGCGAACCGGCACGGGTACGTGGGCGATTGGGTCTGAATGAACTCGGCGACGGCCTGGGCCTGATCGTCGAAGAGTTCGGCGATGACAAAGGCCCGATCGAAATAGTCGGGGCGATTCACATCGGGCGACTCGATGACGCGCACGTGGCCGTAAGGCCCGTTTTCCGACGGCTGGAGCTCCCACAGCTCGAGACGAGCAGTCCCAGCCGTCTTGAAGACGAAGGCTCGATGGATCGCAATGAACTCAACGGGGACGATGCCGCTACCGTACAATCGGACAAAAGCTCGATCGTTCGCGGCGAGTTCGGCGAGCGGAGCGAATTGGGACTGGTCGGGAACATCGGAGGGGCCGAAGGCGCCGCAACCGGCCATGCACCCCACCAACACTAGGCAAACGCAATTCCTGATCACGCCAGATTCATCGTCATCAGGAACTCGGCGTTGGACTTGACCTTCTTCAGGCGCGTGATGAGCAGTTCCATCGCCTCGACAGGGTTCATGTCCACGAGGACGCGGCGGAGCTTGTAGACCAGCTCCAGCTCCTTAGGGTCGAGCAGCAGCTCTTCCTTGCGCGTGCCGGACGCGGCGATGTCAATCGCGGGCCAGACGCGCTTGTCCACCAAACGCCGGTCGAGGTGCAACTCGCTGTTACCGGTACCCTTGAACTCCTCAAAAATGACTTCATCCATCTTGGAGCCGGTGTCGACAAGGGCGGTGCCAATAATCGTCAGGCTGCCGCCCTCTTCAATGTTGCGGGCGGCGCCGAAGAAGCGCTTGGGCTTTTGCAGGGCGTTGGCATCCACGCCGCCGGTCAGGATCTTGCCGGAGTGCGGCACTTCGGTGTTGTAGGCGCGGGCCAGGCGGGTAATCGAGTCGAGCAGGATTACCACGTCGCGGCCGTACTCGGTCAGGCGCTTGGCCTTCTCGATGACCATTTCGGCGACCTGTACGTGGCGGCTGGCGGGCTCGTCGAAGGTCGAGGAGATGACTTCGGCCTTGGTGTGTCGCTGCATTTCCGTCACTTCCTCGGGGCGCTCGTCGACCAGGAGGATGATCACGTAGGCGTCGGGATGGTTGGTGGTGATGGCGTTGGCCATCTTCTGCAGCAGGACCGTCTTGCCGGTGCGCGGCGGAGCGACAATCAACATGCGCTGACCCATGCCGATGGGCGTGACGATATCGATGACACGCATGTTCACTTCGTCGTTCGTCGTCTCCATGATGAGGCGGCGCGTCGGGTGGTGCGGCGTCAGGTCTTCAAAGACGGCTTTCTCGGTGACCTTGTCGGGTTCCTCGAAGCAAATCGCCTCGACGCGAAGGAGCGCGAAATACTTCTCGCTCTCCTTGGGTGGGCGGATCTGACCGGCGATGATGTGGCCGCTGCGCAGTCCGAAGCGGCGGATCTGCGAGGGGCTGATGTAGATGTCGTCCGGGCACGGGACGTAGTTGTACTCGGGGCTGCGCAAGAAACCGAAGCCGTCGGGCAGGATTTCCAGGACGCCCTCGCCGTACATGAGGCCGTTCTTGTTGATTCGCTCTTTCAGTATCTTGAAGATGAGATCCTGTTTCTTGAGGGCGGCGTAGTCAACGACGCCCTCGGCCTTGGCGACCTCGTGCAGGTCCGGGATGCTCATCCGCTGCAATTCGGTGATGTGCAGATCGCCGCGCTTGATCTTTTCGTAGCGTTCGTGCGTCTCGCGGTCGATGGTGCCGCGCGCTTCGACGGCTTCAGGAGTCTCGGGCGCCACGGGGGCACTGGCGGGGACGGGCGCCGGAGCGGCGTCGGGCGCATCGCCGTTGGCGACGGCGACGGCCGTCGTGTCTTCGTCGTCATCATAGGAGGACGGCAGGACGGCGGGACGCTTGATATGGGCGTCGTGCGGTCGCTTGTGCTTTTTGTGGAATTGTCGGGGTCCTTGCGGCCTAGGCATGATGACGGCCTCCAATCAGATATGATTCTGTGTTCAAAGGTAGGTTTGTTTCCTGGACAAGATTATGGTCGTTCAATGGTAGCGGCTGCTGCAGAATGGCCGCGGCGGCGAGCGGGGCCTGTTGCGCCCGCGATCACCGAGGAACAACTCACGGAGCGCCGTAATCCGAGACGATTCTGGAAAAAATGGTTTCTACTTGTTTTCGAAGGTCACTCAAGGTGGAGTTGTTGTCACAGATATAATCGGCCCTGGCACGCTTCGTGTCCAGGGGTTGTTGTAATTTTTCCCGCCGCTCTCCTTCTCCCTCGGGCCATTGCCGGGATTTTTCGGACCTCGCCCGGCGTTTGTCGGTTCCGGCGTCTACAAATATCACCGCGTCGCACATCAGATCCAAATCGGCCTCGTAGAGCAGGGGACTGTCCAAGACCATCATCCTGATTCGCGGCTGTTTCTCCAACTCTGCCATCACGTCGGCGCGACGAACTTCGATACGGGGGTGCAAGAGCGCTTCCAGCCGATGCCGCTGCCCGGGGTCGGCGAACACAATGGAGGCGACCTTCTGACGATCCACGGCGCCGTCGGCCGCGAGAATCCCGTTTCCCCACCATTTCAAGAGGACGTCCTTGACCTCCCGATGGTTGATTTCCTGATGGCTCAGCGCGTCAGAGTCGATGATGCCCGCGCCCAATTCCTCAAGGATCCTGGCCACGGTGGTCTTACCGGAACCGACGCCTCCGGCCAGGCCAACGACCGGTTTACGATATCGAGTTGTCGGTTGTTGATACTCCGTGTGCGGTTCTCCATCACTCCGGGTGAACCGTGCGGGTCATCGCCATCGTCGTCGGGCTCAAATCATCGGCGTTGCAGACTGCCGTCATATTTGGTATCGAATCCGGCGGGCCGCGCCGAAATCAGCGATGAAAGGAGTCCCTTTGGAAGCATCGGGGAGATTAAGGCGGCCTCAGCGTAATTGCAAGGTTACTGAAAAGAGCCCCAATCCCTCAGACATTCCTATCTTAACGGCCCCGCGCGGAAAAGTCACGTGCTTTTTTTGGGAAATCCGACGGGCCGGAACCCTCGCTCCCGTGGGTCGTCGCGGCCCCCTTTAATCCCCAAGCGTTTCAGACGTTAGAAACGATGCTATGCGCCCGGTTCCCGCGTATCCAGAAGGATATTGATAGGGCCGTCGTTGGTGGAGCGAACGGCCATGTATTCGCGAAAACGACCGGTTTGGACCGACCTCCCAAAGTCCCGGAGTTTCTGGCAGAGCAGTTGGTAGAGGGGATCGGCGGTGTCGGGCTTGGCGGCGGCGATAAAGGAGGGGCGACGGCCCTGCCGCGTATCGGCGAGGAGGGTGAAGTTGCTGACAACGAGGATTTCGCCGCCGACGTCGGCCACGTCGCGATTCATCTTTCTGGCGTCATCCTCAAAAATGCGAAGATGAGCGATCTTCGTGGCGAGCTGTTCGGCATCTTTTGGGACGTCGTCTGCCGCCACACCCAGATAGACGAGCAGGCCGCGATCGATTCGGGCAACGACCTCGCCGGCTATCTCCACCGAGGCGTTACTCACGCGTTGAACGATGGCTCGCATTCGTCGGCGCCTCCCACGACTCGAATCATACGGGAGCGAGAGGAAGCGGTCAGGGGCTGTTAGCAGCGGAGGCACCGGCCCCGGCGGAGGCTGGCCGCCTCGCCGTCGTCAGCGTCTCGACGACGTCGCGCATCGCCCGGGACATGGGCAGCGACGCCATCTGCGCTATTGTCAACCAACGCGAATTTCCGGATCGCCCTCGGCGGAGCGACGATCGCGCCGTCGCCCGGCATCGATGGCCGAGGAATTGAATCGAACGGTGCGACAACTGTCGTGTGACGTCGCAAAACCCCTTCGGCGACGCGCGACACCTCGCGCCGAGGATGTTCGTCGCCAGTATCATCGCCGCCTGCGGAGGCGCTTCGCCGTTCAGCACCGCCGTCGGCAATTCCCATAAGCCACCCCATAGACCATCGTCCGGTCGCCGCACGACGAGCCAGCGGCCGTCTCGCTCGATGGCCGCGACGACATGCCGTTCTTTCGTGACGACGACCCGCGCGGCCTTTACCGGTCGCCGCGCGACGGTCCCCGCAGCGAGAGCCTTGCAGCCGCTTCGCAGCGGGCACACTTCGCAGTGCGCCGCCCCCCTGGGCAGGCAGACTCGGGCGCCGAACTCCATCATTGCCTGGTTGAAGTCACCGCAACGCTTGGACGGCATAAGGGCCTCGGCGAAGTCCCACGCCTTCTTGTTGCCGGCTCCGCGGCGCACGTCGTGGCGAATATCGGCCAGTCGTGCGACCACCCGAGCGACGTTTCCATCGACGACCGCCGACCGCGTGCCGTAGGCGATGGAAGCGATGGCTGCGGCGCTGTAGCGGCCGATGCCGGGCAACGACCGCAATTCTTCGACGCTCGAGGGAAATCGCCCGCCGAATTCGGCGACGACTTTTTTCGCGGCGCGGTGCATATTCCGCGCCCGCGCGTAATAGCCGAGCCCCGCCCACATGCGCAGGACCTCGTCCAGCTTTGCCGCGGCCAGCGACCGCACCGTCGGAAATCGCTTTAGGAACCGTTCGTAATATGGCAGGGCCGTCGCTACCTGCGTCTGCTGGAGCATGATCTCGCTCAGCCAGATCGCGTACGGATCGCGCGTGCCGCGCCACGGCAGATCGCGCTTGTGGCGGTCATACCATGCAAGCAGCCGCCGGCGAATGTGTCTGATGTTCACTTGCGAGAATTCTGTCGCCATGTTTGCGAATTCTAATCCGCTTTGGCGCGCGGTTGAATTGGCTCAATCTTCGTCGGATAGCCCCTGTTCCTGAACGAGCGACTTCGGCGCGACGTTGCGCCAGGCCGTGATCATCGCGTCGCGCAGGATTGGTACGCGGGCGCGCTCGAGGCGGACTTGTGTGGCCCCCTGCCTGCCCCAGCCACCGGGGACGGGCTGGAAGACGTCCGAATGGGCTTTGACAAGCACGCGCTGCTGATCGGGCTTCAGCTTGAGCACGCCCCACGTCCTTTTGTCGCGCGGGAACAGCGTCGCAAAGATTTTTTCCTTTACCCGGAAGTCCGGATGGCCCATGTGCGCGCGTTCCTCGGCCTCAGGCAGGGAGAGCGCGAGGCGGCGGAATTGGGCAATCGTCATGTTGATCATCCTATGACCGGCAGTGCGGTCGCGACAAGCTCATCCATCCAGTTTCAAGATCCACTCCTCCACCTTTTCGCCGCCGGTTTCCGCTGCGGTCTTGTCTTCGCCGCAGATTGAAAAGCCGCACTTTACGAGGACGCGAATCGACGCGACGTTGTGCTTGGCCACCCGGGCATGCAGCGGCCGAGTTGTATCGCACTTCAGAAATTCCGCCAGTGCCCTGCTCGTAATGCCATTGCCCCAAAAGCCTCGATCGATCCAATATCCAACGAGACGTTCTCCGTTGTGCTCGAAGCTCCCGATCCTGCCGACCACCTGACCGTCAAAGAGGATCGTCTTCGTCGTCACCGTCGGGTCGACGAGGATCTTGGCCCAGTGCGCGAAAAACGCGTCCCGATCCCGTGCCGGGAATGCGGCCATCAGATTGGCGATCGGGTCGCACTGATGTTCGTATAGAATCGGCAGGTCCGCGTCGATGACATCCCGCAACCGGACAAGTTCTCCACCGGAGCTCGGTTCGGCACGCAACATCTACCACCCGGTTTCGCTTACGCCCGACTCAAACGAGGGGCCCAGCATAAACAGAGATGAGCGGCACGGCCAATTTCTATTCGCGGCCTGAAGAGCGAAATGGGCAAACCCCCGCGGCCTATAGCGCCGCCGCCAGATATTCCGCGATATCCAGCCCGTCGGTCTCTCCGTCGGCATTCACATCGCTGCGAATGACGTGCAAGGGGCCGAGTGGCATGTCCAGCAGAACAGCAACGAACTCCTCCACATCCAGATCATCGACATCACCGTCGAGATCGATGTCCGCCTTTGAAAACGGAACGATATTGCCGGCGACCAGATAGGCCTTGCCGGTCGCGCTGGTGTCGTTTGCGGCAGTCAAAAGATAATCCGTCATTCCGTCGGCGTTGACGTCGCCCATCGCGTTGGCGTCAAACCCAAGCTGGGCGTTGGCGACGTTGTGCGTGTAAGTCTGCAATACCGCCGAGGTCCGCCCCGAATACACGAATCCCTTGCCGGCCCCCGATGCCCCTGCATTGCTGATCCATGCCGCCAGCAGGAGATCGCCCCAGCCGTCCTGGTCCACGTCGCCCGCCATCCGACCAATTCCAAATCCGCCGTTGCCGTCGCCCATGAAGGTGCGAATCTCCAGGCCGGTCGCCCCCGAAAACACCCGAGCGCGATTTGCGTTGTAATCGGAGACGTACACATCAAAGACTCCGTCGTTATCCACGTCAGAATTTCCATCCGCGAACCATTGACCGAACACCGCGGCCGGAGCCCCGGGTGTCAGCGTCCACACCGGCGTCGGCGTCGCGGGTAGCAGGCAATCGGCCCCGGAATAGACATAGGCCTGACCGGACCCCGAGCCGACTCCCGCGCCGAAACTCTCCGCCCCAATGACGAAGTCATCAAGTCCGTCGCCGGTGATATCGCCCACGGAGGCAACGGCGCTGCCGAACCGATCCGCCCCGCTCAAACCGTTGATGGCGATCAGGAGCGGGCCGCCGACGGCACCGGAATAAACATACACTCGCCCGGCGTTCGTTCCCCCGGCATCGTTGTTCGGTGCGCCGACGAGCACCTCGCTTCTGCCGTCGCCGGTAATATCTCCCAGCGTGGCCACGTCGTAGCCGAACTGGTCTCCCGTTGCCGCGCCCGTCCATGCCATAATCAGACTACCATCGACGCCCGAGTGGACCGCCGCCCGACCGGTGGACGTCGTTTGAGTCGGTGATCCCACGATAACATCGCGCACGCCGTCTCCGTTGAAATCCCCCGCCGCGCTCGCCGCCGCGCCCAAGCGCCCCCCATTGACCAAACCCGTGATGGCCGGAAACACCAGCGCGCCCGTCGCACCGTTGTAAACATAGGCCCGACCGCGACCGGCGCCGCCGGTGTCGTTTCCCGGCGAGGTGATCACCAGATCGTGAACGCCGTCTCCGGTAATGTCGCCGAGGTCTTCCGAGACCCAGCCGAACTGATCGCCCAGGGCCTCTCCGGTGAACGTGTGGATCACGACGGTGCCGGGTTCCACGAACTGGCCCTGGGCCGGCCGGATTTGGACGTACGCAAGAACACACGCGACCGCGGCCACGACTCGCGTGGGAATCAGGGACCTTTGAGCGTTCATAATACGTTCCTTTCGTTTGACGGACTGGTGTGAGGTTGCGGGGTGCGACCCCGGGGCGGGACCCACGCGCGCACCCTCCACGGCATCGCGATGTCAGTGGAAAACGTTCGGATTCCGTGCCATCGCGACCGGCTTATGGGGCTCGCGCGTGCGCAACGCCCTGCTGAAAGCCGCGAAAAGCGTCGTTCGGGGCCAGGAGCGTTGTATAATGAGTGATGCGCCAACGGAGGCGGAAGACCGACACGGTTTTTTTGAGGTGAGGGGAATGATCCCGCATCAGGCAGTGGAGCCTTCGGTGGAGGAATCGTCCGATTCGCAGCAGCCATCCGCCTTCGACGAACTCGTTGCCGTCCTGTACGGCGAACTTCGACGAATGGCCCGCCGCCACTTGATGAAAGAGCGATCGGACCACCCGCTCCAGACGACGGCGCTGGTCCACGAGGCCTACTTGCGTCTCGCCCGGAGCGGTCAGGCGGCCGGCGCAGGCCGCACCCAATGTCTGGCCGCAGCCGCGGTGGCCATGCGTCACATTCTCGTTGAAGAAGCCCGCTCCATGAAACGGGCCAAGCGCGGCGGCGGCTGGTCGCGTGTGCAACTGGACGGCGTCGCGGATGACCCGATGGCGAATTCGTTGGATCTGCTGGCGTTGAGCGATGCCTTGGAGAAACTCGCTGCACATGATGAGCGAAAGTGCATGGTCATCCAGATGCGGTTCTTCGCCGGCCTGACGAATGATGAAATCGCCGAAGCGCTGGACACGACGACGCGGACGGTCGAGCGTGATTGGCGCTACGCGCGGGCCTGGCTCTATCGCGAACTGGCCTCCGACCGTCGCGCCGACGGCAATGGACGCGCTGATGTCAACTGAGAACCTGCCCCATCCAGACGATTTGTTCAACGACGCGTTGGAGGTGGCGCCTGCGCAGCGCGAGCGGTTCTTGTCGGCGGCCTGCGGCGACAACGATCGTCTTCGATCCGAAGTACGCTCGCTACTGTCGGCGCACGATAGCGCCGATCGATTTCTCAACGAGCCCGGTCTGAGCCACCGAGGCTCGATTTCCGATCCGTCGCCCCAGGAGTACCTCGGACGACAAGTTGGGCCCTTCCGGCTCGAAGAGCTCATCGCCGTCGGCGGGATGGGGATGGTCTTTCGCGCGGTTCGCACCGGAGACGAGTTTCGCCAGCAGGTTGCCGTCAAGATTATTCACCGCGATTTGGCCTCGCCTCTGCTCGTCAGGAAATTCCGCCAGGAACGGCAGGCCCTGGCGGATTTGAATCATCCCGGCATCGCCCGCCTGCTCGACGGCGGCGCGACGACCGATGGGATGCCCTACCTGGCGATGGAATTCATCGCCGGCACACCCATCGACCGCTATTGCGACGAAGCCCGGCTGAGCCTGCGGGAACGGCTCGAGTTGTTCTTGAAGGTGTGCGACGCCGTCGGTCACGCGCATCGCCACTTGATTGTGCATCGCGACCTTAAGCCCGCGAACATCCTGGTCTCGAACGACGGCCAGCCGAAGTTGCTCGACTTCGGAATCGCCAAGCTCCTTCAGTCGGAGTCGACGGGGTCCGCCGACGATCGCACCTTGCATTGCATCCGCCTCGTCACGCCGCGTTATGCCAGCCCGGAACAGCTCCTGGATCAGCGCGTCACGATTTCCTGCGATGTTTTTTCGCTGGGGCTGATTCTGTACGAATTGCTGACCGGACTGCCCGCGCGAGCGGCTCCCACTTCGGAACGCGACTCGCATTATCTCTTGGAAGAGATCGCCGCGCCCAGTGCGGCATTCGGTCGAAATCGAACGAGAACGACGGTTGTTTCTGACGATCGCGGGCCAAGAGCCACCGTCCGCGGCGCCACACCCGCACAGCTTTGTCGCCTACTCCGGGGAGACCTGGACGCGATCGTCGCGAAGGCGACGCGACAGCGCGCCGACGATCGCTACCAATCCGTGGAACAACTCGAGAGCGACCTCCAGCGCTACCTCAACGGCCACCCGGTCGTCGCCCGGTCCGCGACGTCCGTCTACCGGGCCGCCAAATTCGTACGGCGCAACGCCGCCGCTGTCTCAATGTTGACGGTGACGATCCTGGCCCTTTCCGCGGCGGTGGTGGTGTCAAACGTGATGCGCGTGCGCGCCCGCGATGCCGAGGCCCGCGCCCAATCGGATCGCCACGATGCCATCCTCGCCTCGACCCGCGCCGGTCGAATCAGCCGCCTGCTGGAGGAGACCATTCTCTCCGCCAATCCCTATCGAAACGGAAGCGCCATCAACATCATCGACGTCCTGAATGACATCGCGCAGCGTGTCTCGGGGGAGTTGACGGACGAACCGGCACTCGCCGCCGAGCTTCACTACAAGCTCGGACAGGCCTATGCCAATCTCTGGAAATGGGAGGAATCGCTGGCGCACGCGGAAACAGCGGCCAAGCTGACACGGGGCCTCCCGGAAATGGATGAACTCGTGCTCGCGGAGCGATTGGTGCTGTTGGGCCGGGCCATGACGTTTCTGAAACGGACGGGCGCTGAGATCATCCAGCAGGAAGCCCTCAACATCCGAATGCGTCGGCTCGGAGGGGAGCACTTCGACGTCGGCGATTCAAAGATCTGTCTGGCGTTTGCGCTGCGCTCCGCGGCCAGGCCCCCTCAATTCGAGCGGGCCGAACAGCTTTACAAGGACGGAATCGAGACACTGCGCCGCGCTTCTCCGGCGCCCACGCAGCGATTGGCGATCGGCCTCCTGAGTTACGCGTCGATGTTGTCCGGACAAGGGCGCCATGATGAAGCGATAGTGTTATTGAAGGGGGCGTGGGATACGTATGGCGGTCTCCCCGCACAGGAAGACCGTTACAGGATCGCCTGTCAAATCGGTTACGCCTCGGCGCTCGAACGGGCCGGTCGATTCAAGGAGGCTCGCGAGGTACTGTCAGACGCCCTTCGCCGCGTACCCGACGGATTGGAGGATACCTTTGGGGATGGCGAATACCAACGGCTCATTCAGCTAAACCGTCGGACCGGCCCAGGCGAAAAAACCGCTGCCCCCTAAAACGGGGCTCTGCCGGTTCCCCCTTAACCAAAACCGGCGCCGCTAGTTAGAGAGGCCCTCGCCCGTCGATATAGGGAGAGAGGCGGTCCGCCGTTTCGCCGGTCTTGGTGCGTTGCGAGGCCCGGCAACTTTCGATATAGTGCGGCCCCGCTCGCAGAAGACCATTGGAGACCACCACGATGACCTCTTTCATCACTCGACTTTATCGCCGACGGAAGGGACTGCTCATGGCCGTTGCCGCGCTGCCGCTCTTTCAAACGACCGGCACCTGCGATCCTTTTGCCCTGAATTCGTACCTGGGTCAGCAGATCACCAGCACGGTCTTCAGTCTATTTGTCGGCTCGGTCCAGCAGGTGTTGTTCCAGAACTTCCCCGGATCGGACGTCATTCAAACTTTTCTCGGCGGCAACCCGTATCCGATCATCAATTAGGCGATTCTGCTGACGAAGCGGCCGCAGCGCCCCATTGCTCGACAGTGCGAGGATCATCACATGACCCAGCGAACTTGGAAACGCTTCCGATGGACGCGCCGCGTCGCGATCGTTATGGCCGCCGCGCCCCTCTTTCAGCTTTCCCAATGTGGCCACGGACTGACGCAAGTCGTGGCGACCTCCCTCAACCAGGCCCCGTCGGCGTTCTTTCAACTCGTAAACGGCGTGATGCTCCTGCCCATTCAACTGCTCCTTGGCGGCGGCACCGGCACCGACACCGGGACCGGCGGCGGCCTGGGCAACGATACTGGAAACGGCGGCTTCGGTTTCTAAGAGTCGGTTAACGTGCCTGCTCGACGGCCATCCTCGGCACGATATCAGCCAAAACCTGTGCGTCGCAATACGCCCCCTGACGAATCAGGAATAAGCAGGCTTTCATCACGCTGACTTCGTCCATCCCCGATTCGGCCAGCAGTCGCCTGGACACGACAAAATCGTCCGCCGACGGCATCGCGTTGCGCGCGCTGAGCGCTGCCTGCAGGCGCGCATAGAAATCGATCGCCCTCAGGCGATGACCAATCGTCGCTTCATCGGCCTCGATGTCTTCCGAACGCGGCATCTTCATGTAGGCCGCAGGGCTTTCCCCCGGGGCCAGTTCGAACCACACCACGCCCTGCCGCAGATGGCGCTCGTAAAAGTCCGCGGGGATCGCCCGCACGATGTGGTGAAAGCGCTGCTCCGGCAGCCAGGCCGCGAAGGCCGGACAGGTAATGACGATGTTCGTTCCTTTGTAGTGAATGTTGTCGCCGATGCGAACGGTCACGCCATCAAAGCGCTCGGCGAGATGCTCCTCGAGCGCCGCGGCCACCTGAGCATGTTGTTTCAACGGGATCATCCTTGCTCGCTAGCGCTCAGGCGGCCTCATGCCCCCAACCCGCGTACATTTTGCCAACCGCCGCCCGCTGCGCCAATCAAAAGTACGCCGCTTGGCGAAAAATTTATCCGGCCGCAACGCCCGATATTGTTTTGCGCCTCAGAGAGGGACAAGACTGCACAATACAAGGACACGCAGGTACGATAACCTGACGCCGCGAAATGCTCCGGTCTTGTAGATTGCTCACGAAGGCCTTTGACGTGCATCGTCCGCCGCCCATATCGATGACCCTTTGTCGACCTCGATCATGGCGTGCCCGTCTTTTGGTTCTGCCGACCATTGTTCTCGCGAGCGGGTCGGGATGCCCCCCGCCCCGGGGCGACCCGCCGTCCGCAATCAGCGCCAGTCTGACCCGCGCCGACGAAATCCTCGACAAATGCATCACCGCTCACAACCGGCTGAGCACGCTGCAGGTCAAGGGGGTCCTGTCGGATTTTCGGCACGGAACGCGCCGCGTCGTCCCCCTCTCGTGGGATTTGTCCCGACCGTCCCGCTGCCGTTTACAGATCGACCGGGACGTGGCCATCGTTTCGGGTGCGGAGTGCTGGACTTATCGTTCAGCGACCGGTCGCTTTCAGGGCGGCCGCTCGCCGCGGGCCGCGCCGATTGAGGCCGCCGCCATGGCACTTTCCGATGACGTCCCCTTCCTGCTGCCGGCCTTATGGGAGGACCGTTCGTCGGCCCTGGGAAAGGATCAAACGGGCGGGTTTCCCGCGTGGCGATTGCAGGGCGTTGCGTGGTCCGGCGACCGCCCCTGTTATGTGTTCGCCCGGAGGATCGTCTGGCCGGTTCGGAAAAACGTCCAGCGCCTGTGGATCGATCAGGACGAGCTGTTGATCCGGAGGTGGTCGGTCGTCGATGCGTCGGAGGATGGCCGGGAAAGAACTATTGTCGAGTGCGCTTACCATGAGGTCGTTGCCAACGGCCGGTTGCGCCCCGATTGCTTCCAAATTCAGCCGCCCGATCCGATTGCCATGCCTGGCTCCCCCGGAATAACGGGCGGTCTCACCGATCGAAACTCCGGTGGCCCTTCGTGATGAACCCACGGCCCGACGACGCACTGCCCAACCGGCGCCGATCGTGGACGCTACTGCTTATCGTGCTGCTCGCGGCCGCATTGCGCTTTTACCGGTTGGACAATGTGCCGCCGGCGATCAACCAGGACGAGGCCGTTCACGCCTATGACGCGTGGTGCCTGCTGGAGACGGGTAAGGACCACCGCGGCGAAGCGTGGCCGATCTTCTTCCGCGCGTTTCGGGACTACCACCCCGGAGTATTTGTCTATTTGTTAATGCCGCTGCAGGCGCTGTTCGGCATGAACGTGTGGACGACGCGGCTGCCGGGCGCGCTGATCGGCGTCGTCGGTGTCTGGCTTCTTTATGAACTCCTTCGCCGCGTGTACAACGATCGGGCTGCGGCGATGGCCGCGCTCTTCCTGGCGGTCTCGCCCTGGCATGTCCATGTCACGCGGCTCGCGTTCGAGGCGGGGACCTGTCCCACGCTGATGGTGCTGGCCATGCTGCTCTTGCTCCTCGCGGTGCGACGGCAGAACTCTGCAATCTGGCTCGCCTCGGGACTTATCTTCGGGCTGACCGCGTGGACGTATCACGCCATGCGCGTATTTGTGCCTTTGCTGTTGTTGGCGATTGTCGTTGTCTATCGCGACCGGCTTCGTCAACTTTTGGTCGACCGCCGGACACGGCGATTCCCAATGGTCTGGGGCGTCGGGCTGTTTATTGGCCTCCTGCCGTTCTTGTGGGCGTGGTTCAGGAACCCTGAGGCGGTCTGGACGCGGGCGGCGAGTGTCTCGGTTTTCCACAAGACGACGGGACTTGCCGACGGCGTCATGGCGTTTGTCCGCAACTATCTGCAAAACCTCTCGCCCGACTTTTTTTTCATCGGTGGCGATCATTCGCTCGTTCAGTCGATCGCCGGGTACGGTCAGTTGCACTACTTCTGCGCGATCCTGATTCCCGTTGGACTCTATCGCGCGGTGCGAAGATGGCGACAGGAACCATTCACACAATTGGTCATTTGGTGGATCCTCCTCTCGCCGGTTCCGGCGGCCGCCGCCAATTGGGAGGGCGGCCATGCCCTGCGTTCAATCGGCGGTCTGCCGGCGTATCAGATATTGGCGGCGCTCGGGGGGGACTTCATCCTTGCCGCCGTGGGTGCGCGCTCGGCCGCGTCGGTGCGGCGCTTCCTCATCGCCGGCGCGGCGGTCCTAGCCCTGAACGTCGGCTATTTCCTGAAGCTGTTTTTTGCGGATTACCCGATCGCGGCCGCGCAGGCCTTTCAATCCGAATGGCGCGAGGTCTTCGCGGAGGTCGACCGCCGGAAGGCCGATTACGACGCCTTCCTGTTCACCTCCATGAAGACCAATCAGCTTGGCATCCTCTATCTTTACTGGACGCGGATGCCGCCTCGGGAGTATTTCGCCCAGTCGCCGCAATACCTGCCCGGCCCGACCTTCGACCGGCTGCTCCAAATCGGCCCGGTCGTCTTTGCGCGGAGCGAGGAGCTGCCCGGGATGCTCCCGCTGCTGGGGCATCATCGCCGGCTACTGGTCGCCGAACGGCCCGACATCCCCGTCCCTGGACGTGAGCTGCGCCGCTTTCCCTACCCCGACGGCCGCGTGGGCGTGATCCTCTATGAAGTTCGTCAAGAAGACATCCCCGCGCGGGCGACGACATCACCCGCGTCCCATTGAGTGTCTCTTAGCATTTCAAATTTCGATTTGCGGCGAATTTGCCGGCACAACGGAGGATTCTCGGCGCGGGGGGTCGGTCTCTTGAGTGTGCGTGCGTCAGATCAGCACCCCGGCGATGCAGCCCGTCATCCAGCAGGCCATGGCTCCGGCGAGCATGGCGCGGGGGCCGTAGTGGAGGAGGTCGGGGCGGCGCTCAGGGGCGAGGGCGCCGATGCCGCCGATTTGGATTCCGATTGAGCTGATGTTCGCAAAGCCGCACAGCGAGTACATCGCGATCGTGATCGAGCGCTCGGAGAGTGCCCCGCTCTTGATAATCTCGCCGAGCGACATGTAGGCGATGAGTTCGTTCGTCGCCATCGCCTTGCCGAGCAGGCTGCCGAACGTGCGGCAGTCAGAGGACTGCACGCCATTGAGCCAGGCCACCGGCGCGAAGACGAGACCGAGGATCTCGTCGAGGTTCAACTCTTTCATTCCCATCGCACTAACGGCGGGCGCGATGAAGGAGACGCGACCAAAGGCGGTCAGGCCGTAGTCGAGGATGGCGATCAATGCGACGAAGGCGATGAGCATGGCGAGGACGTTGATGGCCAGCTTCATGCCCTCGGAGGCGCCGCTCGTTGCCGCGTCCATGAAGCTGTGCGTGTCCCGCGCGACCGTCACCTTCGTCGGGCCGCCAGTGACCGGCTTTTCGCGCTCGGGGACCATGATTTTGGCGAGGACAAAGGCCGCGGGGGCGGACATGAGCGAGGCGGTGAGCAGGTGGCGGGCGGTCTGTGCCATGCGCTCGGGGTCATTGCCGCCCAGCAGGCTAACGTAATAGGCCATGACACCCGCGGCGACCGTCGCGAAGCCGCCGGTCATCATGGCCATGATCTCTGAGCGGGTCATCGTGGGCAGATAGGGGCGGATGAGCAGCGGGGCTTCGGTCTGACCGAGAAAGACGTTGGCCGCGCCGGAGAGGGATTCCGCGCCGCTGACGCCGAGGGCCCGCGTCATGATCCAGGCCATTCCCGCGACGACGCGCTGGAGGATGCCGTAGTGATAGCCGAGTGCCGAGAGCGTGGCGACGATGATAATCGTGGTCATGATCTTGATGCCGACGATCGCGCCCCAGGAGACGGCAGCGTGGCTCCCGGCAAGCGGACCGAAGACGAAGGCGGCGCCCTGGTCCGCGCCGATGAGGATGACCGCGACGACGCTGCCGAGGGCGTCGAAGATCGCACGGCCGGGCTCGGTCTTGAGGACGAGAAGGGCGAGGAGCCATTGAAGGACCATGCCGCCGATGACCGTCTTGAAAGGGAAGCGGCGGCGGTCGGTGGAAAGGAGCCAGGCGATGAACAGGAGCGCGAGGATGCCGAGGATGCCGCGAGCCTGCATCATCTAGCGATTCTCCGGAGGCAGGGCGAGCGGCGTAAAATGTTCGGGGCAGCGGGGCTCGTAGTCGTCAAGACCGCCGACCATGTGAAGGGTGTCGATGGGGGTGTTGCGCTGCGTGTAGGGCGAGGGCTTGCCGCAGACGCGGCATGGGGATTGCTTGGTCACGACTTCGTCGGCGATGGCGCAGAGCTGCGGCATGGGATCGAAGGGGCGGCCCCACGCGTCGTTGCTGATCCCGGCGACAAGTACGGTCACACCGCGGGCAACGAGTTTTTCCACGACAGGGATAAGTGGTAGCTTGAAAAAATGCCCCTCATCCACGGCGACGACGTCCGCGCCTTCTGATTCTCTTAGTACGGTCTCGGCGTCAGGGACGGGCTGGGCGTCGAAGCGATCCTGCGTGTGCGTGACGAGGTGGGTCGGGTCGTAGCGATTGTCGATTGAGTGCTTGAAGGCTTTGACGATGAGACCATCGGCGCGGGCGCGGCGGAGGCGGGCGATGAGGGTCTCGGTCTTCCCGGCGAACATGGAGCCATGGACGACGATGAGGCGGCCTTTGGGCGGTCCGGTTTCCACGGGGCCGGATTGTGACGGAGCGGCGGCGAATAGCAAGGCGGGTGAATCAAGGGGGGCCCGGGATCACTTCGACGTTGATGTGGAAGTCGGTGACGGCGGACGAATGATCGAAGGTAAAGACGATCGTATCACCGCAGTCGAAATCGCCATCGTCGCGGAGGACGTTGGTATCGGCGTCGGGTTCGAAGAAGCCGGAGTCGCGAAGGTTGGCGTCGTCGATGACGACGGCCTGGAGATCGTCGCAATCGCGCATAAAGGAAGTGGATTCGCCGGGGGCCAGCGTGAATTCGAGCTTGTCGCCCAGGACAGTCAGTACCTCGCGGGGAATGTCCTGCTCGTTGGAGATGTAAAGATCGACCTCCACAGTGAAGTCGGCATTGTTCACCAATCGGACGCTGGTCCGGTTCTGACCCAGATTGAAAAATAATTCACAACCGCCGACGGCGATCACCAGCGCGGCGAACATGCATGTCTGAACTTTGCGATTCATGTGATTCGTCCTCATTGATCGACATGTCCCGGTTAATGCGATGAAACCACCTTTCCTGGCGCCGAGGGGCCGCGTTGCACGCGACGCCGGAGGCCGGCCCACAGGCCGGACCGGGGCGCGGCGGGCTCAGGAGGGACCGCGCCAGGGCTTCGATGGATCGTACTGCGCAACTCCGCCAGCGTCGCGGCGAAGTGGGCGGAACACCGTACGCGTCGAAAGCGGCTGAAACGCCGGCTGAGCCGGGCCGCGTTGCACCTGGGATCCCAAACCCCCACCACCAGGGTGATGTCGGGTTTCGCTTCGGTGATCCGGCGACAGAGCGGCTCGATCCAGGCGATGTTGCGGGCGTGGACGGTGACGAGACACACAACTTTGGGTTGGTCGGCCTCGATTCGCTTTAGAAGCTCGGCGACGAGCAGGTGGGAAGAGGCGACGGATATCCAACCGCCCGCGGCTTCAAACAGGCGGGCCAGCAGCGGCGCGGCAATCTCGTCGTAGGGCCCCGGCGCCGGAATGAGAAACACCTGTGTGTCGCGCGCGGGTGGCAATGCGGCGTCCGCATCGGCGGCACGGTTTGGAACGCGAGGAGTGAGACGCTCGATCAAATCGTCGACGGCCCTCCGCGTGAGGTCCCGTCGCACGGGACCCAATGACGCGTCATTGTCGTCGTCGGCCAGCAAATGGAGCGCGGGGACGAGAACGTGGGAAAACGCGGCTTCGGGGGTCGAGTCCTTTGCGGCCAGTTCGACGATTTTCACGGCCTCCTTTTCCTCCATCGCCAGCACGCGTTGGTAGATGCGCAAGGGAGGCTGCAGGGCCGGTTGATCGCCGAGCAGGATGTACAACTTCTGAAATTGCGGCACATATTTTCCGAGCACGACCAGAAAGACGGTGATCGGCGTGGCGAGGAGAAGCCCGAACGCGCCCCAGAGCCAGGTCCAGACCACCATGGACAGGATAATGGCGGTCGGAGAGGCGCCGACGCGCGAACCATAAAGCCACGGCTCCAGCAGATTGGCGCTCAACTGGTCGACCACGACAAATAGGCCGGCGACGAGGAGCGGGATCGTCCACCCCTGTTCGATCGCCAAGGCATAGGCGATGGGGAGGAGGGCGGCGATCCAGGTGCCGAGGAAGGGCACGAAGCGCAGCACGGCCGCAAGGACGGCGAACAAAATGGCATCGGGTATGCCGATCAGGGCGAGCCCCACTCCGATCGCGATGCCATTCAGGATATTCGTCAGCACCAGTCCGTCGAAGTACCGGCTGATCCGCTCGCCGACATCGGAAAACGCGGTCGTGGTCGCGCCGATCCGCCCATCGCCGCACACTTCGATGATCCGGTCGCGCAGATCCTCGCGGTAGACGAGGAAAAAGAGAGTGAAGACCGCGGCGAGGGCAAACATCACGACGGGGTGAAGCAGGGGGACGAGCATGGTCCGCAGCAGGCGAATGATCGCCGCAACCGGCGTGACGGGAGCGGGCGCTGCCGAAGCCGGTTCCTTTTCGGAAACGTCGGCGGTTTGCGGGGTCGTTGGAAGTTGTTCCGGCCCGACCAGTCCGTTTTCGTTTGGCCGGGCGGATTCGTTTTTCTTGGGCGGCGGGCCGGCAATCTCGCGGGCGATTTCATCCACGGTTTGAGAGACCGGCTGTAAGGTTCCGCCGATCGATTCGCGCAGCGCGCGGGCCTTGACGATGATATTGTGGCGGTATTTGGGCAATTGCTCGACGAGAGACATCGCGCGGGAGCCGACAAAGAGGCTGCCCACGGTCAGGAGCGACACAGTAAAAGCGACGACGGCAAAGACGGCGGGAATTCGCGGGATGCCCCATCTTTGAAGCCGGCGAATAGGCGGCGCGAGGAGAAACGCCAGGAAGATGGCTAGCGCGAAGGGGATCAACACGTCGCGCGCCAAATACAGTACCACGAGAACGGCGAACGTGGCCACGATCGTGCCGGCTCGGGGTACGGAGGGCTGTCTGTCGGCGTCGGTCATGCTTTTCGCCGCTTTCCGGCATTTCTAGCCGCCCGGAGTTTCAATTCCACTTCGCGGAGGAACGATCGGGTCGGTACCGCCGAAAGGCGGCCGGGGCCGGCGGTCGGGGGTTCCCGGGCGAAGCGGGTCGTACGTCATCCCAGATGCGCCACACGATGCGCGTCATTAATCCGCTGATGGCCGCGCGGCGGAGCAGCGCAAAGCCCGCTTTCCTGAGCGCGGTGCGAATTCCCGGTGGAGGCGGAGGTTCCTTCCTTTTCATTCCGCAGATCGCGCCGACGGCGCCGGCCGCGACGACAGAACCCAGGGGGTGACGCTGTATCCATGTGCGGGGATCAACGGCACGCGCCGACGCATGGCGGACATCGTCCCAGGCGCGAAGAACGCCGATTTCATAGCGGAAGGCCACCTGGGCGAGCAATCGCTCTTCCGGGGTCGGCGCTGAACGAGGGGTTCTCCAGCGATGCGTCTCAGGCCTGCGTCGGGGCATACTTCTCCTCCAGGCGGCGGCGATGCCGCTGGCGCGCGCGGATGTGGAGGGCGTAAGCCGAGCTGAGAAATACGGCCAGGACCAATACCCCGGTCAACAGGAAGCCCAGCCAGGGCCGATCTCCGCACAGGCGGGTCATTCCCAGCGCCGCGGCATATAGGACAAAGCCGGCGGCGGCAGCGACGAAGGAAAGGACCGTTACGCCCAGCACGCCGTAAAAGGGAAGCTTGCTCGCGCGGCTGCGGACCGCGAGGTCGAGCTGATCGACCTTGACCTGGGCGAGACCCTTAATTTGGTCGCGCAGTTCGGCGACGCTGCTTGCGAGCGCATCCATCGGGTCGTCCGCCAAATCGACAGACTTTCGTCGCGAGCGGGGCACGTCCGCCGTCGACCGTGCCGTCGTTCTCCGGCGGCCGTTGTGCGACAGACGTTTGGCAACCACGAGAGGATCTCCCTACCGACGGCGGAACAAGAAGCCGACGCAGGCGCCGATTCCTGCGGCAAGGAGCAGGGCCTTCATGGGTTTGGCCAGGACGTATTTTTCCAGCGGATCCAACTGATCGAGGGCCATGTCGCCCGCCGCCGAGGCGAGGTCGCGCAAGTCCCGCCGGACCGCGTTCACCTGAGAGCGCAGTTCGGCGGCGCCTTGTCTGTGGTTTCCACTTGTCGAGCGTCGGTTATGCGTCTTGTGCCTCGTCGTCATCGGTTTACTCCCCATTACGTTTGGATGGATTGTGTGGACTTCCTTCTTGTCATTTCAATCTACGGGTCGACGTCCCTGGATGATTCGCACCAGGACGGAGACGACGGCGAGAAAAAGCAAAAGGTGAATGAATCCGTACAGGGTGACGCTCGTCACCACTCCCAGGATCCACATCACGATGAGCAAGATCGCGATCGTCCAAAGCATCGGCCGAATCTCCTTTCAATCTCGTCCCCGGGGACTTCGAGTCCGTTCCGAGGATGGGGGGAGAGGCGCCTCCAGCGCCCCGGACTTCTGGTTGCCCGAGGCGTCCTGCGCCTTAAGAACGCCGCGGGCCGTTACGCCGCGAGCATCTCGCCATCGAGCCGAAAACCAACCATCGGCGACGGCGTAGGAATATAAAAAAACGGGGCGCCCGCGCGGAGCGGGAGGGGTGACAGCGGGCGCCCCCAGTCGGGCCTAGGGAAAGAACTCTTCATCGTCTTCATCTCTATACGGTCGGCACTCTTCGCAGCGCCGTGATCGATCGTTCAAGGCGGACAACTCGCCCGCCGACAGCGGAATCAGGACTTCCAGCGGAGCCGGGACCACTCCGGCCACGCGCCGCGCCAGCGATCGCGATCGCCCCACCAGGTAGGCGAGCAACTTGTCATCGGTCGCAAGGCATTTTCGAGTCATGGTCCCGTCCACCTGGTCTTCAATTCCTCTTGCTTTACAATCCACCGCGCGGCGCTTCGTCGTCACGCGTGTCGTCGGAGAATTTCCAATAGCACGCCCTCGTCGGATGGCCGACCATCGGGAATTCGTCGCCCGACATGAGGATGATCCGCATGTCGTCGGGCGAAGGCAGCGGATTCGAGGCGCCGTCGGCGTAACCGTCAAAGTCGTACGTCCCGCTTTCGCCGCAGGTGTCGCCTGACTTGAAACGTTGATTGATCGTCGTTGCCATCATCGCCACCGGCACGAGTTCGGATTACGCAAGCTGGGAGGGAGGGGCGTCCCACACGCCCTCGCCCGACCACTGCCAGATACTAGCGGCATGGGGGGCTGCAATAATATTGGAACTCATCCCAATGTGGGTCGGCATTTGAGGGACTGACCCCCCGGTCTGCGGACAAAATCCAACGAAGTTCTCTGCGCGTGCGGCCGTCGACTTCCAAATCGCAGCGACGGGCCGTCGTCATAGCTCACGACGTCCACGCTTGCACGGAATTGAGCGTCTGGAGTTTGACGCTCGCAAAGAGAGGTTAGTGCACCGTGACAATGGTGCCGGGGGACGCGCGAAGTTGGGAAGCGGCGTGGCCCTGGTTAACAGCGACTTCCAACATGCCCGTCGAGCCCAGGATAGCGACGATCTCGCCGGGGTTGACGTCGGCATAGGTGATCCGCAATGGGCCGACGCGAAGGGGACCGACGTGAACCGTGAGATCGGTCGCGCTGCCGACGGCGGCGGCGAGGTCGGCTTCGCTGATGTTGGTGATGAGGTTGCCGAAGTGGTCGACGTAGAGCACCTGTCCCTGGATGCCGCCGCGCGGGAGCAGCACGGGTTGTTCGAGATTGAGGATCTCGAGTTGGTCGATAATGGGGCCGACGTTGACGAGGCCGGTGCCGCGGGCCAAATGGCCAGCGACGGGGGCGAGGATATCGCGGCCGTGAAAAGTCGGGCTGACGTCTTGGCGAAAGAGGCGGGAATTGGCAATTTGGCGAAGTTCGTCCAGGGCGAAGTCGCGGTGGACGAGACTGACGATGCCGTTATCGGGGGCGAGGATGATCTGACCATCGTACGAGGCGGCAAGGAGTCGGCGGGTGGTGCCGACGCCGGGATCGATGACGACGACGTGGATGGTTCCGTCGGCGAAATAGTCAAAGGCCTGGCGCAGGACGAAGGCGCCGTGAACGACGTCGTGGGCGCCGATGGCGTGGGTGATGTCGACGATCTGAACGTCAGGAGCCTGCTGAAGGATGACGCCCTTCATGCAGGCGACGTAGTGGTCGGCCGAGCCGAAGTCCGTCGTGAGGGTGATAATGGCCATGGGCGTTTGATTGTACGGCGTTCGAGTGCGCGTGCTTCACTGGGAACCGCGGGTCGTCCAGGCAAGACCAACGCCGCTGATGTGGCCCTCGTCTTACTCCACATCCAGCGCGGCGGTCGCTTCGCCGGTCGTAACGGCCGGTTTTCCGAAAGATCCAGTCGCGATCGTCGCAAGACCGCGCCAGGATGATACGGCGAGAAGCAGGCCGAAAAGACCAACGGCCCAAACGCTTAGGCGTTGAGTAGCCGGCGGTTTACGGAGGTTCTTGGGGATAACAGTTGGCATCTTCTCCCTGCCGACAAAATTCGCTGTCAAAGGGTCCGCCTCCGACGTGGATTGGTAGCAAAAGGCGTGCTTGGATATACCCGCAACCCGTCGAATTCACACGATGGCCCGGCCGGCGCGACGCATCGCTACGATTTCAGGACGCGGCTTAGGAATCACTTGGATGTTTGACGGTACTGATTGTGCAGGGGAGATGTGCGGAAGCCACGCGAGCTGGAGTGAAAAAGTGTAAGTAGTGTATTAATAACTAGTTAAAGAAATTCTTGAGATCAATCAGCCTGCCATTAGTTTTCGGACGTTAGTTCGTTTTTTCTCACCCAGGGAGGGAACACTTGCGATAGTCCAAGCGGGGAGTCGTCCGGTTATAATCTTGTAACGAGGTCAGCCCAAAAGATCCGACTTGGCACGCGGTCTAAGCGGCTTGGGCAAACTGATCGGGGCGCAAACCCCGGAAGTAGAGACGCTTGGGAATCGCCCGTCCTTCACGTCAATCCGAGGCCCGACGCCAGCTAGGCGAGAGCTGGGGTGGGTGGTGGCCGCGCCTGCGAAGCCTGCCGGGGATACCGATTGCGATTGCCGTGGCATTCGTTGGCGGGGCGTTCGTCATCGCCCTGTCGGGTCAGGAGCGATCGCCCTATTTCCTTGGCCAGACACTGACACAGCCGGTCCTCTCCCGCGTGCGATTTGAGCGGGTCAACCAGCTCCGCACCGCCGAGGTCCGCAAGCAGGCCCAACAGGACGTCCCGAACTATTTTCGACTTAACCAGGGCCTCCTCGACGTCGTCAAATCGGAAATGAATGATCTCCGGGCGGCCGTGAACTCGACCGAGTCCTTTGAGAAGTTCGCTGCGACGGGAACGAATCCATGGTCGCTCGATGAGGCGTCGTTTGAGGCACTGCACCGACTGGGCAGCGACGAGGAGGCCGCGGCCAAGTTCAAGAAGGAATGCGATGCCATCCTGCACCGTCTGGCCGGATCCAATATGGTCGAGCGGGCAGACCTGTCGCGCGAGATTCGCAGCACGGCCAGCGTCGTGCAACTCGACCGCGGGAGCGGCGTCTTCGAGGCCGTGCCGAAGGAGCGGCTGACCTATGCGGTGAACAGCGAGCACGTCGAGCGCCTCGCCGAGCGCGTCGTGCCGCGCGACTTTGCGGGGGCGGCGCGGCCGGTGTTCGTCGCGGTCGTTAAGAAGGCAATTACCCCGGCGCCGGATGAATTCCGACCGGTCAACGTCTTCGATCAGGATTACACAAAAAAGAAGATTGAAGAGGCCGGCGGGCTCGATCCGGTCAAGGATAGTTACCAGGTCGGCGATCGACTGGTACAGGCCGGCGTCATTGACGGGGAAGCCCTGGCGCTGCTGAAGGCGGAGCATGAAGAATACCTTCGCCAGCGGCATGTCGAACCGCTTCTCAAGACGCAGTGGATCAAGGAGACCATCGGTCTCTTCGGTTTGATCGTGCTCATCACGGGGGGGCTGGCGGTGTTCACGCACCTGGCGCATCCGCGAATTACCGAGCGGCCGCTTCGGGCGCTGGGGCTCGCGGCCCTTTTGCTCGTGATGTTGCTGTGCGAGCGCGTGGTGCTCGTCGGCATGAGCACGTCGCCCATCTGGAGCGTCGCCACCATCGCCATGACCGCGGCGATCCTGACGATCGCCTATTCGCAGCGCTTCGCAATCGGAGCGACCGCGGCGCTGGCGCTGTTGACGGTCCTGACGCTGGAGGCGCCGTTCGGTCTGTTCCTCGTGCATCTCGTGGTGATCACGGTGACCGCGCTGATGCTGGAAGACGTCCGAACACGGCTCAAGATGGTGGAATTGGGCGGGATTACGGCGTTCGCGGCGGCTACAGCGGCGCTGTTTGTCGGATTGATGATGCAGGAGGGGCTTCAATACGTCGCCAAACAGGCGGCCTTCGCGGCGCTGGCGGCCTTTGCGGGGATCAGCGTCGTGCTGGTATTGCTGCCGGTGATCGAGCGGGCGTTTCGCATGACGACCAGCCTGACGCTGCTGGAGTGGGCGGATACAAGTAATCCGCTCCTGCGGCACCTTATTGAAAAGGCGCCGGGCACCTGGCAGCACAGCCATTTGCTCGGCAGCATGGCCGAGGCGGCGGCGGAGGAGATCGGGGCGAACGGCCTGCTGGTCCGCGTGGGCGCGTATTACCATGATATTGGCAAGACCTGCAAGCCGCACTACTTTGTTGAGAATCAGTCCAGCAAGACCAGCGCCCACCAGAACCTCGCGCCGTCGATGAGCCTGCTGGTCATCCTGGCGCATATCAAGGATGGAATCGCGATGGCCCGGGAGCACGGTTTGCCGCGCGTCCTGCACCAGTTCATCGCTGAGCATCATGGGACGACGCTGGTTCGCTATTTCCATGCCCGCGCCACGCAGGAAGCCCGAGCCAGCGGCCGGGAAGAAGAAGTCAGCGAGACGGAGTTTCGCTATCCGGGCCCCAAGCCGCACTCGCGCGAAGCGGCGATCCTGATGCTCTGCGACAGCGTCGAGGGTGCGGTTCGCGCGCTCCAGGAGCCGACGGCGGGGCGGATCGAAAGCGTGGTTCACGAGATCGCCATGGCCCGGCTGATGGACGGCCAGTTCGAGGACTGCGATATTACGCTGAAAGAGCTGGCCCGCGTGGAGCAGAGCATCGTGAAGAGCCTGCAGGCGTTTCATCACGGGCGCATCGCCTATCCGCGCGGGCCGGAGGAGCCCGTGTCCCACGTCGTACGCAGCGCATGACGCGACGCAAGAAGCGAAAACCTGCTTCGTCGCGGCGACCGCGACCGGGCGCGTCGATTACCATCGATGTGTGCGGCGGCGATCCGGGGCTGCGGCGTCTCATCCGCCGGACGGTGCGCGCAGCGCTCCTGTCCGAAGGTCGCGACAGCGGACGGCTGGAGGTGGCCGTAGTAGACGAGCGGGACATGAAGCGGCTGCACCGGCGGTGGATGGGCGACCCGCGGCCAACCGACGTGCTCACTTTCGATTTCAGCAGTAAGAAAAGCAAGGGGGCAAGGCGCCCGCCGGTGGACGGACAACTCGTGGTGTGCGAGTCCGTGGCGCAGCGTCGGGCCGAGTCGGATCGGCGGGATTGGCGGAACGAAGTACTGCTGTACGTCGTGCACGGATGCCTTCACCTCTGCGGCTATAATGATCGGCAACCGGGCGATGCGGCCCGGATGCACCGGCGCGAAGACGAAATCCTGTTGCGGTTGGGGCGCGGCCCGATCTTCTTCGACGCGCGGGTGATGCGTTGATCGCTGTTCATGACTATTGCCGCTCTGCTCATCCTCTGGACTCTGTTGACGCTCTTTGCGGGCACGGCCGCAAACGCCGTTCAAGTTGCCTCGCGCAGCCGGCTGCAGGAAGGGCTGGAGCGGCTGGGACGAAGCGAGCGGCTGGAATCCTTCGATCACTATCACCATGAATACGCACTGACCGGCCTGATCTTCCGGCAGCTTGGGATCGTGCTTTTCGTCCTGACAGTGGCCGTCGCGTCGCCGTCGCGGGCGGTTTGGTATCGGCAGCCGCTGGAGGTCTTCCTCTACTCCGCGCCTTGGTTTCTGGTCTTTGGAGTAGCCGTCCCCGCCGCATGGGCGCGCCATACCGGCGATCGTTATTTGGCGCGGGTACTTCCTGTCCTTGAGTGGACCCGGAGAATCACCTCGCCGGTCCTGACCGTGGTTCGACTGATCGATGAGATCGTGCGCCGGCTGGCGGGCGTGCCGCGCCGTCCGGCCGATGCGACGGAGCAGGTCGAGCAGGAGATCCTCGACGCCCTGAGCGAGGGCGAAAGCCGCGGCGATGTGAACGAGCAGGAAAAGAAGATGATCCGCTCGGTGATCAACCTCGACGAGACGTCGGTCGGGGAGATCATGACGCCGCGAACGGACATCGTCGCCCTCGAACATTCGGCCGGGCACGCCGAAGTGCTGGAGTTGGTCCGAAATACGGGCCATTCGCGTATCCCCGTGTACGAAGAGACGATCGATCACGTGATCGGCGTGCTTTATACGAAGGACCTGCTCAACGTGGACAAGCCCGAGGCCTTTTCGCTGAAGACGATGATGCGGCCGGTCCCTTTTGTACCGGTGACGAAAGATGTCGCGTCGTGCCTGCACGAGTTCCAGACCGGCCGCGTGCATATCGCGATCGTGCTGGATGAATACGGCGGAACGTCGGGGTTGGTAACGATCGAAGATCTTCTGGAGGAGCTGGTCGGCGAGATCGCCGATGAGCATGACGAGCCGCCGGTCCAACCGATCAGAAAGATCGACGCGCAGACGGCGGAAGTGGATGCCCGCGTCAATGTGGAGGAGGTCAACCAGGCGCTGGAACTGTCGCTGCCGGTCGACGAGGCGTATGACACGATCGGCGGCTTCGTGCTGAGCCGGCTGGGGCGGATTCCCACGCCGGGCGAGAGCTTTATGGAAGATCGCGTGCGTATCGAGGTCCTGGAGGCCCGGCCCCGGTCGGTGCAGCGCGTGCGCGTCTCCATCCACGACGGCGCGGCGGCCTCCTGACTCATGTCGCTTTTTTCCGATATCGCCGTCGTCCTTCGCCGACTCGATTACAGCGAGACGTCACAGGTGCTGGTGCTGCTGACGCGCGAGCACGGCCAGCAGCGGATAATCGCCAAGGGCGTGAAGCGGGCCACGAAGACGAGGGCCTCCGTCGGGATCGATCTTCTGGAGGTGGGGCGGCTGGTCTTTTCCCGTCGGCCGGGCAAGGAGGAGACGCTCGCGACGTTGACGGAATGGCGGCAGGAGGAGACATTTCCGCACCTGCGCACCGACCTGGTTCGCAATTACGCCGCGCAATACGCCGCCGAGGTCACGTCGCACCTGATGGAAGTGCACGACCCCCACCCGGAGCTTTTCGACGGACTGCGCAAATTCTTTCGCGCGCTGAAAGACGGACCGGCGATCGGGCTCCTGGCGCGATACCTGTGGTTCATGTTGACGCAAATCGGCCTGCGACCGGAGTTGTCGCGCTGCATGGGCTGCGGGCGCTCGGTCGAAAAAGACGCGACCGTTTATTTCAGCTCGCACCAGGGCGGGGCGATCTGCCGGGACTGCGAGCCGGCGATCGTGGAGAAGCGGCGCATGAGCGTGGCGCTGGCGCGAGCGCTGGGAGTGATCGGCTCTCCGCATCCGCTGGACGATACGAAGCTGGCACGCGAGGCATTCGACCTGTTGGATTATCACCTGACGGAACTGCTCGCTCGCCCACCGAAGCTGTCCGGGCCGTTACGGGCTGCGTTGAAATAGGGGGGAGCCATTGACAACTGGCGACTATCTCAGTCAACGATCTCCCAAGCGTCGGCATTCAGCGCCGCGGCGATCCGTCGAAGCGTCACCACCATTGAGCGATCCGGTCTCTTGAGGACACGGTTTACCACCGCCAGGGATACGCCGAGACTGCGGGCGAGCGCGGCCTGGGTAATGCCTTTTTTCTTTAATAAATGTCGAAGTCGTTGGCCTGCTTGTTGCTCAGAGGTCTCGGCCAGCGGCCACGTTTCCAGTTGGCCGTCTTTGAGGCGCTGGCGGGCGTTGGCGACGGCCCGCGCGGCGAGCGGCCGTTGATTGAGCGAAAGGACTAGCTCGGGGTTGACCGGGTTGAGCATAGCGGTCATCCAGTCGGCTCGCACTCTGATTCCATAACGTAGCCGGCGGCCCGAATCACCTCACGCATCGTCGATTCATCGACCTGTCCGATAAGGCCTTTGGTAAGATCGATCTGAGACCGCTCAATGCTGAGAATCGCTTCGCATTGGGCCGCACAATCCACAGTCAGTCCAAATTGACCTGCGCGAAATGGGACGCAATTGGGCAGACGGCTTCGGCGTTCGAAGTGCGATGACGTAAGCGGAATAGCGACCGCGTAACCACCGCGATTGAGAGACTCACGCGAGACGATCAACACCGGGCGGACACCCGCCTCATACAGATCCGCGTAATACAACTCGCCGGGGTTCATGCCGACTCGTCCGCGAGCCTCTTGGCCAGTGTTTTCGCGCCGGCGCGCCGCAGGGCGCGTTGCTCGACGTCATCTTCGATGACTTCCAGCATCTGTTCGTACTGCTCTGCAGGCACTAGTACGTAATCCGACTGGTCTCTGGGGTCACAGACGCTTACCGGAAGTTCGTCGGCGCGATCGAGCTGTTCCTGCTGACCGGGGGTCAATTCGATCTTCATAAACACCATTATACCATCATCGCGCTGATATTCCGTAAGAGTCGTACCCTTTGGTTCGGCGGGCAGAGCCCGCCCTATGCGCGGCGGTTCACGATAAATTCGGCGGCAGCGATGAGGCTTTTCTTCGCGTCGGTCATCGGAAGCTCGGCCAATTGGCGGAGTGCCGATTGGACGTAAGAACGGGCCATGCCCATCGCGTAGTCCATGGCGTCTGACCCGGCGAGGATAGAGCGGATGCTCTCAGACTTGTCCGGGCTGCCGTTGGAAAGCGCGTCGACCAAACGCCGGCGGTCTGCGGCGTCGGCTCGGTCACGAAAGCGGATCGCCGGAAGGGTCCATTTGCCCAGGTCTGCGTCGCGGCCGGCGGTCTTGCCGAGTTCGTTTTCCGTACCCGTGAGGTCGAGCAGGTCGTCCACGATCTGGAAGGCCATGCCCAGGTCGACGCCGAACGCCGCCATGCTCTGCACAATCCGCCGGTCGGCCCCCGCCGCGGCCGCGCCGAGTTCGCAGCACACGCCGGTCAGGGCGGCGGTCTTGCGGCGAATGATCTCCAGATAACGAGCCTCGCTCAGGTCCGTATCGCCGCGATGCTCGATCTGCATCAATTCACCTTCGCAGACCGTGTTGGTGACGTCGGCGATGCGGCGGGCGTATTCAACGGAGCCGAGGCTCGTGCAGAGGTGATAGGCGTGTGAGATGAGGTAGTCGCCGAGCAGGACCGCGCCCTCGTTGCCGACAAGGCGATTGATCGTCGGGCGGCGGCGGCGGACGTCGGATTCATCGAGGACGTCGTCGTGGACGAGCGTGGCCATGTGGACCATCTCGACGACGGCGGCGAGCACGATGTGTTCGCGACGGATGTCGCCGACGGCCTTAGCGGTCAGCAGGAGCAGCTTGGGCCGGAGCAACTTGCCGCGAAACTGCCGGACCTGATCTACAAGCTTCTCGACGAAGGGCAGGTCACCGCACAGTTCCTCGTCGAAGGTGTTCATCACCTGATCGAGGGCGGCGGCGACGGGAGCGGCCAGGTCGAGGGTTGGTTTTTCAATAACGGCGTTCATTTGCAATGTCATTTATCTTATTGGCCGAGGCGGCGGGACGACAACGACCCGCCTGGGCTTTCACAAGATTTGAAAAAAGCGCCATCCCCTTTGCATCTAGCGCTTGCGGCGTGAGGGGGTACGCCGCCACGGACCGGATCGGCCCCCCGATTTTTCCTGTAGCGCTATCGGGCCGATGCGGATGCCCCGATCGACGGCCTTGCACATGTCGTAGATCGTCAGCGCCGCGATCGACGCGGCCACGAGGGCCTCCATCTCCACGCCGGTCCGCGCGGCGACAGCGGCTTCGGCACGAATGACGACGCGTCGGGGCGGGCGCGCTTGAATCTGCACGTCGATATGATCGATGGGCAGCGGATGACAGAGCGGAATTAGCCGCGACGTCTCCTTTGCCGCATTGATCCCCGCGAGCCGCGCGACGGCGAAGACATCGCCCTTCGGGACGCCACCTTTTTGGATCAGCTTCATGGTCGCCGCACTGACCGTCACCTCCGCGGTCGCGACTGCACGGCGATGCGTTACGGCCTTGGCAGAGACGTCCACCATCCGCGCCGCTCCCTTGCGGTCGAGATGAGATAGTCGTTTTCTTTTTCGGGCAGCCATGCGTGTTCGAGCCCTCACTCCAGCCCTCTCCCAGAGGGAGTTGGAGTTATAACGCCTCTTCGGAGAATTCAAACGGCTTGCGGGCGATTTCGATGGGTCGCCGCCGGGCGACATCGATCAGGAGACCGATGCACAGGTAATTCGCCACCAGCGCACTGCCGCCCATGCTGACAAACGGCAGCGTCATACCGGTGATGGGCATGATTCCGATGGTCATGCCGATGTTGATTGTCGCCTGGGCCAGGATTAGCGCGCACACCCCCACGGCCATCAAACGTCCGAGCGGATCGGCCGTCATGGACGCGATGGTCAGCCCCGCTGCGACGAGCACCAGGTACGCGAGGATGACCGCAAGGCAGCCGATGAATCCCCACTGATGGCCGATGACGGCGAAGATGAAATCGTTGTGCTCCTCGGGCAGCAGGTCGTGCTGAAAAAACGCGCCTTCGGTCAAACCCCGGCCCAGGGCCTGACCGCTGCCGAGGGCGATCTTGGATTGGTTGAGTTGATATCCGGCCGCGAGCCGCCAGCGGTCGTCGCTGTCGTCCTGGCGAAAGAGCGAAGTAATCCGGTCGCGCTGGTAGGGGTTCATGAGCGGGGATAAATAGAAAGCGGGCGCGGCCGCGAGGCCCATCCCACCGATGAGCAGCAGATGACGGAGTTTTGCCCCGGCGGCGTAGAGCATGACGAAGAGCGTGGGCAGGAGCAGAAGGCTCGTACCCAAGTCGGGCTCCTTCAAGATGAGTCCGAGGGGCACCAGGGTCAGGACGAAGGGCCACAACAGGCCGCGGAGCGTGCGGTAATTCGTTCGGAATCGAAGATACGCGGCGAGGGCGATGATGAATACGATCTTCGCGTATTCGGAGACCTGGATGTTGATCGGTCCGAGCACGATCCAGCGAAAGGTCTTCCGCCGTTCGGGAATGATCGGGGCCATCGGAATCTTGCGGGCAATGACCAGGAGGACGAGCAGGACGAGGATGAGACCAAAGAGCGGATAAGCCCAGCCGCCGATTCGCTTGTAGCCCACGATCTGAATGGCGAGGACGCCGCAGAGGCCGACGGCGAGATACCCGGATTGGCGCATCGTCTGCGTCGCGGATTCCCCGGCGGCCGCCTCACTGACGTACACTCCGACGAGCCCCAGCGCCGTCAGCATCAGGGCCGTTAGAAGCACGACCCAACCGAGCGGCGGAACAGCGCGGACCACGGCGGCGATCATGGTTCGGAACCGCCTTGAAGATCGTCTCGATCATTGATCGGAGATGCGATCGCCATGCCCGACGCCGAAAGATAGCCGCGCGGGCTGTCGAGCAGCGCCTGGAAGATCGCCTGCGCGGCGGGTCCGGCGGCGCTGCCTCCTCCGCCTCCGTGCTCGATGATGATCGCGAGGGCGATCTGCGGATTCTCATAAGGCGCGAAGCCGGCGAACCAGGCGTGAGTAGGCACGTCGCTTTTCTCGGGGTCGCGCGGGGGCCAGCGGCTGACGATCTCGCGCCGCATACATTTCGCATCGCGATCCAGGTTGAGCCGCTCCCGGGCCGCTTCGATCGTCGGGGCCACAACCGACACCTTTTTGCCACCTTCGACAAACCAATATCGCCAATGAGTGACCCGTGAGACGCATTGCGCGCTGCCGGTCTTTCCGCAGATCGCCAGGTTGTCCAGGCGGGCGTACTGATAGGCCGTGCCGCCGTCCTCGTTGACGCAGCGATAGAGTCCGCGGCGGATCATTTGCCACGCCGACTTGGGGATATTCGGAAACGCGACGAGCGGGCGGTCGCGGCCGTCGTTGGCGATCAGCGTCGGCGCCTGGTATTCGCCCTCCGCCAGCGTGGCGAAGAAATTGGCGGCTTGCAGGGGTGTGATCTGAATCTCGCCCTGGCCGATGGCATAGTTCCGGCCGTCGGCCGGATTGAATTCGCGCCGGCGATGGTTCTTCATCCACTCGCGCGTGGGGATGATGCCCGTACGCTCCTCAATCAGGCCGGTGCTGGTGCGAATGCCTTCGTCTCCCGGCGCGCCGGGGCAGCCGTCGACGATCCGCCGATAGAAGTCGGTCAATCGGCGGGCGCCGATCTTCTGCCCCAGACTGTAGAAGAAGACGTTGCAACTGTGCTGGATCGCCTCCTCGGCGTTGAGATCGCCGTGGCCGGGCATTCCCCGCCAGTGGGTCCAGCAGTGCCATTTCTGCGAGCCGGGGATGAAATGGCCGTCGCAATGGACGCGGTGCAGCGGATCGAGGAGGTCGTTGTAAAAACCAGCCAGCAGTGCGGCGGGCTTGAGGATCGAACCGGGTTGATATTCGTCGCCCACGGCGCGGAAGCGCAGCGGCGTGTACTTTGAATCGTCTCGCAGAGCGGCGTAATTGTCCGCGAGCGCGGACGGGTCGTAGGTCGGTACACTGACCAGCGCGAGAATCTCGCGGGTCCGCACGTCGATCACCACGCCGCTCGCGCCGGTTGAGGCGGGATGTTGGGCGACGGCGTCCTCCAGAATCTGGGCGACTCGCTCCTGCAACTCGACATCGAGGGTCAGTTGGACATCGGGCCCGTCGATGGGCGGCGCGCGGTCTTCGACGTGGCCATCCCGATGACGATCTTCGTAGCCCCGTTTACCGCGCAACATCGGCTCGGCCAGCCGCTCGATGCCGCTGACGCCGACGAGATCGCTGGGCCGATAGCCGGCCAGTGCGTCGCCGCGCAGGGGATCATTCTCAATGTCGTCGGAAGAAACCTGCCCGAGGCGGCCAAGGACATGGCAAAGCGATCGGGCCTCCGTGTTCCACACGCGGCGGACGGAGGGCTCGATGCGGACGAAGGGCGAGCGGGACATTTCCAACTCAATCCGCGTGCGGACCTGCGGCGGGATGTTGCGAAGGATCGGGTGAAAGGCCTCCTCTTCCTTAAGGTGGACCTTATCAAACGGCTCGTCGTAGCCGCTCTCCTTCCGGACGGTCCACAAGTGCCGGCGGAGCGTCTCAATGGACTGGCAGACGGCGTCGCGCCGCTGTCGGAGCTGCGGGAGCGGAGTGCCGCTGATACGTTCAAGGGCCAGCCACATCGCGGCGATGCGTTCCTGGACTTCCGCGCGAAGTTCATGGCGGGTCGCCTTCGCCCAGCGCGGCTCCTTTTGCCGAAGGTAGTCGGCCACGCGAAGGAGATAGGTTTCGTTCATGGATAGCGTGCCATAGTGGACGGTCACATCGTGGGCGGGCTCGTCGCTAACCAAAACGTGGCCGAAGCGATCGTTAATCCGTCCGCGAAGCGGCGGCAGGTACTGTCTCGGGACGAGCAGTGCAGCTTCCACCTTTTCCGAAAAATCCGCACCGTGGACGATCTGGAGTTGATAGAGCCGCCAGGCCAGCACAGCGCTGCACGCGATCGCCAGGGCCAATACGGTTTTCAGGCGGCGTTCAAACATGGAAATCGGCTCGTCATCTTACGCCCCAGCGATACGACACTCCAACGCCCAACAGACCGCGTAATTGTTTCAGCATCCAATGGCCATACGGCGCGAGAACTGCCGTATAGGCGGCCGAATAGATGCCGACCGTCGCGACCTCGCCGAACCGGCCTTCGCTCCGCGTCACGTACAACATGTGTACGCCGACCAGGAGCGAAAGGGCCAACTTGGCGATGAAACTAAAGACGAGGGCCGTCCAGACACTATCGCGAAAGGTCAGGTCCCGGGCCTTGATCAGCGGGACCGCGATCAGGCCCAGGCTCAGGGCGCACACTCCCACGTTTCCCGATGCGTGATAGCTTGCACCGGTCAGGTCCATCGCCAGACCGACGACCCAGCAGGCGAGCATCGCGTCGGCGGGGGCGGCGGCCAGGGCGTAATAGACCGCGACGATGACCATGAAATCCGGCCAGACCGAATGCAGCTTCAACAGTGGCGCAATCGTCGTCTGGGCGACGGCTACGCAATAGAGCAGAATGGCAAAGGCGATCCAACGCATGGCGAGAAAAGTCAAAAAGTCAAAATAAGAGGGACCTATCCGGCGCTGGGCGGCGCTCGATCGATGATCGCCACGGCGGCGCGGGCGATCGCCAGACGCACCAAATCGGACTGGCCGGCCTGATTGAAGGCCCGATGCAGCGCGGCCAGGGCCTGGGGGCTGCCGATCGCTTCGAGGGCCAGCGCGGCCAGGGCGCGAATGCGTACGATCTGTTGTTCGGGCGGATCGTTCTTCCGCCGTCGATCGGGAGAATTGAAGTACAGGTAGGCCAATGCCAGGTCCAAACCGTCATCCTGGCCAAGCTTGCCCAGCCCGCGCGCCGCCTGGAGCTTGATCTCCGGCTGGTCGGCCACATCCAGCCGATAGCGAAACAGTTCCTCGGCCTCCTCCGCTCCCGCGTTCGCCAGAAACATGAGCGCCAGCGCCGATTGATCCGGGGCCGCGCTATGGCCGGCGAACAGGAGCCGCTCGATCCCCACGGAATCGCCAAGCAGGGCCAGCGCTTCCATGATCTGCAGCTTGACAGCGTCCTTTTGCTCGCGCCGCAGCGCCAGGTTCAGGACATGCGCCGAGCCCGGCTCCTTCAATCGACCAATGGCCAGGGCGGCGTTGGCCCGTACGCGGGCATCGCGATGTTTGAGCAGGAAATCGGACAGTTCGCCCGTTCGTTTCTGATCGCCGAGCCGGTGCAGGGCATAGAGAGCGGCGATGCGTACATTGGGATCAGAATCCTCGGCCAGGGTCCGTACTCGATCGAGCACCGACGCCTCGCGCAGCGTGCCGACGGCCATCAAGGCCGCGAAACAGACGCCGGCGTAACCATTATTGATGTTGCCTTCGATGTACTGGAAGCCCTCGCGCGGGGCGACCTCCTGCATCGCCTCGATGGCCTGCATCCGCATGACGGGTTCGTCGCTGAACGCGGCGCGCTTGAGAAAGTCCATCGCTTCGTCGCGAAAGCCGCGCTGGTCCTCGGCGGGGAGCGGGCCTCGAAGCGTGCCGGCGCATCCCGCCAGCGCGAACGCCGATGACATCAAACTAATCATCCGGACCCTTTGCGTGGTCCGGTCCGCCGCCCCAGCCTTATCCATGGCTCGTTCCTCGTTCCGTCTTTCTTCGGAAGATCCGCCGCAGGGTCCAGTCCAGCAGCATGAGCGCGAAGAGTCCCACGCAGCCTTGCGCGAACCAATCGCCCCATCGTGTATACAACGTCGCCCGCCGATCGCACTTCACCTCTTCAACGCTGTAACCCGGGGCCGTGTCGGGTTTTTCCTTCCATCGCGCGATCGTGGCGCGATCCTCGTCGAGTTGGCCGCGCAGTTCGACCAGCGCGGCCCTCCGCTTCGCAGCATCCTGCGGGGTCAGCGCCAGCATCATGCTGTCCAGCCGATCGGCGATAAAGTCGTATTCCTTGCCGACGGCCCCCAACGCCGCGCGAAGCGGCCCGGCCAGGGTCTTTCGCAGCTCCGTCCACGCCTTCATGTATTCCTGCTGCTGCTCGGCGACCGTATCCATAGCTTGCACGGCCTCGTCCAGTTGTTTCAAAACAGCATCGACCGGATCGAGGAGCGCCAGTTTCTCCAGAGAGAGTCTCACGCGATCGTGGATCTTTCCATTGGGGTGGATGATGGCGCTCGCCCCCGTGTTGACGCTCCGCGCGACGGCAATGCGGTGCTCGACAGCGCGAAAGACCGCCGCGGCGAGGTGCTGCTCCAGTTCGGCGGAGTGCAGGAACCAGCCGTCGTTACTGATGGTCAGGAGCATATCGATGTCCTTGGCCTCGCCGTCCCGGCGCGCCGGGACGCCCCGGACGAACGCCCGCGTAACGTAGGGCATGATTTCTTCATAACAGATGGGCGTGGCGGCGCGATAGGCCCGGTCGCCGCGCGAGGCGGCGTTGAATTCAAAGGCTCGAAACTCCGTACCCTCGCTTAAGGAGTATTCGATGCCCATCTTGCCCCAGGGCGTGATGCCGTTGAGCCAATCATAGAGCCAGCGATAGCTGAACCGAAACGGAACGTACTCGCCGAACAGCACGAGGTGAACCTTGTCGTAGCGGTCGGCGGGCGTGGCGCGGCCGGGCTTGAGGAGAAAGGCGGAATTGTATGCGTCGACCCGCGGAGGAATCGCCGTCGGTTTCCATTCGATGGACGACGAGCCGATCACGATTGGCACGCCCGATTCCGTGCTGAGCTGCTGAAACGCGTCGCGGACGCGGCGGCTCCAACCCTGCATCGCCGCCATGGCCCCCTGGGAAACGTGGGGCGGATAGCGACGGCGCTGGATCTCGTCCAGTTCCCCCGGTGTTGCCTCCAAGAACTGGTCGTTGATGTAGCCCTGCATGGCGGTCTCCGGGAGCACGATGAGGTCGGGCTTTTCGGCGGCGGCTTGCCGCGCCAGCTCCAGAAAACCATTGAACACCGATACGTGCGACGTGCGATTGGCGCGGTCGGAATCGACGTACATCGGAAAATCGTGCTGGACGATCGCCACGCGCGGACCCGGTTCGAGGTGGCGGCCGGAGCGCTGGGTGCTCCCGTAGATCATCGTCCCCAGGACAATGAGTAGCGTCGTCAGCGATCCAATCGGCAGTCGCGTTGAACGGTCCGTGCGCCAAAGAAGGATGGGCTGAATGAGCAGGTCGGTCAGCCATCCGTTGACCATCGCCAGTACGAAACTGACCCCGTACACCCCGGCCAGATCGCTGATCTGGATGATGTTTACGACCGTGTACTGGCTCTGGCCGAGCAGGACCCACGGAAATCCCAAGGGTGTAATAGAACGAAGATACTCCATCGCGACCCACGCGACCGGGGCCGTTAACGCGACGGGGAAGTTATGCCGTTTATAGAGATGGCGGATCGGCCACGCGGCGAGGGGGAAATAGGCCGCCTGATAGACGACGAGGGCCAGATAACCGGGAAGCGTGACGGCGATCATCCAGCGGATATTGAAGGCGAAGTACCCCAGGCCCAGGAGCCAGCTCATCAGATAAACAAGCTTGCCGCGCTGCGCCGTGCAGACACAGACGAGCCAGGGAACCAGGCAGACGTACCCGAGCGGCCACCAGCCGACGTCGGGAAAAAGCAGGCAGGTCGCCAGAAACGTGACCGCGCAGAGCAGAAACATTGCGCGGGCCTTTTCGATCCGGGTCTGCGCCCCGACGAGGCGCGATGGAGTCCGGAGAGTCTGGCCGGCCGGCGAATTCGAGGGCTCGGGAATGCGACCAGCCGGGTCCGGCTCCGGTGGGCGTTTTGACGGACGTGAACGGGCGGATCGCTCGGATGTTTCCTGTCTCATTGGCGCGAGAGAGTGTAACCGAGGAATGTGAACCGCGGCAGGAGGCTCCGCTTGGCCGCATTTACGCGGAAAGCGTCGTGCTATATCCGCTCAATGGACTGGAGATCTCTACATTCAAGGAATAATTTCAGGGAAGTCGATGGGCATAGGGAAGAATCCGCTACAATATGCGGACAGTTAGCGGGAGGACAATCCTAATGCGACGAAACCGACTTGCGGCGTGTTCTCTATTCATCGGCATCGTTCTACCCTGCGCGGCTGCGCGGGCGAAGCCCATCATCCACCTTCAGGACTGCATCGCGGCGCCGGACGGCACCACGACGCTGGTGGCGGATTTGAAGAAACCCACGGTGTTCGGAATCGACCGCGACATCGAGAATCTCCCGGTCCGCTTTACCTGCGGCGGAAAGGAAGTGGGCCGGATCCGAAGTGATAATGACGGCCGGGCCGTCCTGGAGTGCAAACTTCCCGATTCTCAGGGGATGGCGATCGAAGCGGCGGCGTCCGTGAACGGCGTCGAGATTCGGGCCGAGGCCAGGGTGTATCGATGCAAACCGGATCGCGTAATCGTCGTCGTGGACATCGATGATACGATCTCCGACACCCATTTCAACGATGCCTGGTACGGCAAGGAGGATCGCGACTCGATGCCCATCCGGCATTCCCGCGAAACGCTCGTCGACGTGGCCCGCGACTTCCAGATCCTCTATCTGACCGCCCGGCCCTGTTCTCTCCTGGGCAAGACGCAGCGTTGGCTGGCCACGCACGGCTTTCCGGCCGCGCCGGTGCTGGTCTCCTATCGCAAGGCCGATTTGCTGGACCAGGGCAAATTCAAGCAGCGGCAACTCAAGCGGCTCAAAGGGGCTTGGCCGAATGTGCTGATTGGCATCGGCGATCGGTCCCGGGATGCCCGAGCATATGGCGGCTCGGGTATGCTCTCGCTGATTGTGAACCGCAGCGGCGATTTCGGGCCCCGCAGCCTGGCCATGGCGGATTGGAATGTCCTGCACGCTTTCTTCCGCAACAACCGGGCGACACTGGCCGATCCGGACCAATGCCGGCGGCTCATTGCCGGCGAGCGGCCGCGGCAACGGATAGCCAGGTCCAACGACGACCGGAAGAGGGACGCCGCACCGCCCCTCCTCTCTGAAACGCGATAGTTGAAGATGGGCCGGTGAGGCTATCATCGGCGCCCGTGAACCCGCGCCATCAAACGACCAAGTCGAAGCGCGCCACGAATGCACCCTCCCCAGTGACGATGCGGCGGCACCTTGCGCTGGGCGTCGGCTGCGCCTTGCTGGTTGGATGGACGCTCATCATTTTCCTCCCGGCGGTCCGCTACGACTTTGTCGACTACGACGACCGCGAAGCTTTCCTCGACAATCCGTATTTTCGCGGGCTCGGCCCGGAGCAGCTTCGCTGGATGTTCACCACATTCCACATGGGCCACTACCAGCCGCTCGCGTGGATGACGCTGGGGCTGGATTCGATGATCGCCCGTGTGTGGTTCGGCGATGTTCTGGATCCCCGTCCCTACCACACGACAAATATCATCCTTCACGTCCTTTCCGTCCTTGTGGTGTTTCTCTTGGCTCGCAAACTATTTGCAATAGCCATGTCGGCCCAGGGGTGGGAACAGAACGTTGCCGCCACGCTGGCGGCGCTTTTTTTCGCGGTCCATCCGCTCCGCGCCGAATCAGTCGCGTGGGTCACCGAGCGGCGGGATGTACTCAGTTCCTTTTTTCTGCTGGTGACCGTCTGGCTATACCTGGCGGCCCATGAAAGCGTCCGGCCACGCTCCAAATTTCCCTTTATTGGATGCGTTCTGGCGTATCTTTTGTCGCTCTTGAGTCGGGCGATGGGCGTCACATTGCCCGTCATCCTGCTTTTGCTTGACGTCTTCGTGCTGCGCCGACTGGGCGGCAACCGCGGCGACCGACCGGCGACATTGCGCGGGCTTCTGGTTGAAAAAATCCCGTTCCTGTTGCTGGCGATTCCTTTCATAGTCGTCGCGCCCCTCGCGCAGCGAGAGGTCGGCGCCGCATGGTCGTTGCAGGAGCACGGGGCCACCGCACGTCTCGCCCAGGCATCTTTCGGGCTCGTTCACTACATCTGGAAAACCGTCGTGCCGACCGGCCTTTCTCCCATCTATGAACTAAACAGGCCCATCAATCCATTCACGCCGAAATATCTGGCGTCCTTCGCCGTGCTTGGCGCGTTGACGGTGCTCGTGTGGACTTTTCGTCGCAAGTTTCCGGCGTTGGTTTGCGCGGCGGCCTGTTACGTCGTGCTGCTCTTGCCCGTACTGGGGTTCTTTCAAAGCGGCGATCAGGAGGTGGCGGATCGATACAGCTATCTACCCGGCGTTGTGTTGGCACTGGCGGCCGCCGGAGCGGTTCTGCACGCATGGGAGAGGCGACCGAGTTGGAAAATCCCCGGCACGCTACTGGGCATCGCCGTCGCAACGGCGCTTTCTGTCCTGACCTCCCGGCAATTAGGTGTCTGGAAGGAATCCGCCGCGCTCTGGACTTACGGCCAGCGCGTCGCGCCCAATTCCGCGATCGCCCAGGCGGGATACTCGACGGTGCTCCTCGCACAGGAACGGAACGCCGAGGCGGAGGCGGCCGCGCGGCGGGCGCTGCACATCGTCCCGCGAAACTGGCAGGCGCATCAGAATCTGTGGAAAGCGCTGTTGGCGCTCGGGAAGAACGACGAACTGATCGCCGCATTGAAGGAGTCGATCCGGCTGGGGGTCACGCCCGAGGAGGCTCACAACAATCTCGGGAACGCCTACGTTCGCCGATCGGCGTTTGAACTGGCGGCGGCGGAGTATCGAGCGGCGATCGCCCTGCGCCCCGGAAATGCCAAGGCCCATGCGAATCTGGCGTTCGCGCTGTTGCGACTCGGCGATGCGCGGAGCGCCGAGCATCACGGTCGCGCGGCCGTCGCAGCGGACCCGGACTTCGCGCTCGCCCGATTCCACCTCGCGGCGGCGCTCGAACGGCTGGGCAAGCTGGACGAGGCCAAGGTGAATTATCGCGAGGCGCTACGGCTGGACCCGAACTTCGCCGAGGCCCGGCGGGCGATCGAGCGTTTGGGCGGCTGACGGCCGCGGATTGCATTTGCCCGGTGGTCGCCGACAATGGAATTCGTCGCCACGGTGGCTTCGGCCGTTTTATTTGGAGGGCGTATACGATGAAGCTCCGCAAACTCGGCAACACCGGCGTCTATGTCTCCGAACTGTGCCTCGGCACGATGAATTTCGGCATGGCCGATTGGGGCATCGACGCGGCGGCAAGCCTGCCGATCTTCAAGGCCTACTTCGACGCGGGCGGCAATTTCATCGACACGGCCGACGTGTACAGCAAGGGCGTCAGCGAGGAAATCTGCGCGCAGGCCATCGCCGGTCGGCGCGACCGCGTCATTGTCGCGACCAAGGGGCATTTCCCCGTCGTCAAGAAGTTCGGCGATCCGCCGGAGCATGAGAACGCGACGGGCTCGTCGCGGCGGCACCTGACGGCGGCGCTGCACGATAGCCTCCGCCGGCTCAAGACGGACTATATCGACCTGTACCAGGTGCACTGCTGGGACAACGTGACGCCGATCGAAGAGACGCTCAGTACGCTGAACGACTTCGTCCGCAGCGGCAAGGTCCGCTACGTCGGCTTGTCCAACTTCGACGCCTGGCACATCGCCGAATCGCGGCAGCTCTGCATCCGCCATCAGTGGGAGCCGTTCGTCACGGCGCAGATGCAGTACAGCCTCATCTGCCGCGACATCGAGCGCGCCGTCGTGCCGGTCTGCGAGAAATACGGCATCGGCCTGCTGCCCTGGAGCCCGCTGGGCGGCGGCGTGCTCTCCGGCAAGTACGGCCGCGACCTAAAGGGGCCGAGGGATTCGCGCTTCGGCGAAACGGCCGACGCGGCCAATGCCTGGCGGAAGCAGTTCGTGAACGAGCGGAACCTGGACATCGTCGATGCAGTGAAGGCGGTCGCGCGGGAGTGCGAGACGACGCCCGCGACGCTGGCGACGGCGTGGGTGCTGGGCCGACCGATGGTGAGCAGCGTGATCATCGGCCCGAAGTCGCTGGAACAGTGGAAGTCGGCCCTCGCGGCATGCGCGGTGAAGGTCTCGCCGGAACAGTGGAAGCGCCTGGACGAAGTGAGCGAGCCGTTGCCGACGTATCCGCATCAGTTTATTGCGAAGACGGCGCGGAACAGCGTGACGTAATCGCATTTTCTACTGTAAGCACCAAGCCGTTGTCCCGTTAATCATGATGACACATGATTACCCGAGGGCGAATTCGTAGGGCAGCCGTTTTGGCGGCAGGAATAATTCTGCTAGCGACCGCTTCATCCTGTGTCCGGCCGTTGAGTTTTGGGGTTGCACCATTCATAATTGCGCCGTCTTTCGATCCACTTCACGAGCTTCTTCGTAACCGTTTGGCCATCTTTTTGGTTGCAAATCAGTGCGCGTACCTTTCAGAAAATGAGATCCAGGCTTTGCCAGGCGTAACGTTTGTCATCGATGATACGCTCGATTGTGACTCGGTGGTTCCACACGGCGCGATTCCCCGCTACTGCCTGACGGGTATCTCGGAATCTCATTCATCATTACGGAAAGCGACAATTGACTTCGACGATATTGTCGCACAACGTGATTGCGTGAAACTTTGCTCCGAACTCGTGAAAGTACAATCTGATAGACGGTATAGCTACGATGCCGTTGAACCGATCGGGATTTATCTATCGTTGTATCCAGATTCGAAGAAACCGCTTTTCGAGCTTGACTTTGTTGCATACCCACCCGGCCCAAATCGCACGGGTATGGTGGTGCAGTGCATCGCGGTTTCACGCGTCAGTTCAATCTGAACTGTGAGCGAACGCCCACTTGCTACTCAACATGCGGAATGTCCACGTCGAGGTTGATCTGTTCGAGGATAAAGTCGCGCTCCGGGCGTCGCCTTAGGGCTTGATCGTGAGCCTGCGCGACCGTGTCGCCAACGCCGATAACCTCGCCGTCGCGAACGGCAATCCATTTATTCGGATAGAGGGCGGAAAGTTCCAGCCCATGTTCGGCCAACCAATCACAATCTTTCGTGTTGATCATGGTCCAAGCTCCTCAACCACCATGATATCGTAGATCGTTACCTCTTAGCAGGCAACCCCTCGCTCCGAATATGCCTCCGGAGTTTGAAGAGTTCGCGGAATGCGCGGAGGATGACCTTGATGTTCGCGCCCGTCTGTTGGCCGGCGACGCGGGGATAGTGGTTCACGCCGACCTCGGCGATCCGCAGCCCGCGATATTTCGCGCGGGCGAGCAGCTCCGTGCTGATGAGTGCGCCCGTGCTTTTCAGTTCGATCGAGTCGATCAGCGACTTGGGCAGGAGCTTGAACGCGCAGTCGATGTCGCGGACCTTCAGACCGAAGACCATGCGGACCAGCGTCCCCCAGCAGAACGCGTTCACCTTGCGAACGAACGGGTCCGCCCGCTTGATGCGATAGCCGACCGCGAAGTCGCACCGCTCCAACAGCTCCACCAGCTTGCCGATCTCGTTCACGTCGAACTGCCCGTCGCCGTCGGTGAAAAAGATCCACTGCATCCGCGCCTCGCGCAGCCCTCGCGCGACCGCTCCGCCGTAGCCGAGGTTGGGGTTGTTGTGGACCGCCCGGACCTCCGGGGTCTCCGCCGCGAGCCGCTCCGCGAGGGCGGCCGTGCCGTCCTTGCTGCCGTCGTTGACGATGATGATCTCGAACGTCTCGGCGTATTTCCGCGCCGCCTCCACGCTCGCGCGGGTCAGCCGCTCGACGTTGGCCTCCTCGTTGTAGCAAGGAAAGAAAATGGACAGGGCCGGCAGTCGATTCATGACCCCCCAGTAGGCGCGGCCCCCCCCACGGCGTCAAGCCCGCGAATGCTCGCAACGGGACGGATAGCCCGCAGATTCGGAATAATCCCTGCGCCCGGCCCGCTTCTACATGTTATACTATGCGAAAGGTCGGACGTCGCCTTTTTATTGGTTCACATGGGGTTATTCGTGCCACACTCCGCGCCGATCAAGGCCATTGTCTTTTGCCTGTTACTGGCGACCGGTCTTGGGTCGCCCGGGTGCGAAACCGCGCCGCCCGCAATCCCCGGAAGCAACACCGTCGGCGGGGCCACCGATCAAAACGCGGGTCAGCAGACTTCCGGCACCCCCACCGCGTCGGTCAGCGTTTCAATACTGGAACAGCTTTCGCTCGAGCGGATCAACCGCGCCCGCCTTCGCCCGGCAGCCGAGGCGCAATCCTCGGGCATCGCGCTGGACGAAGGCGTGCCGGGACAGATCGACGCCACGCCCAAGCAGCCTTTGGCGATGAACGCGGCGCTCGTGCAATCCGCCCGGTCGCACAGCCAGGACATGATCGCGCGGGACTATTTCGCGCATAACTCGCCGGAGGGGGTCACGCCGTTTACGCGGATGGACGATGCGGGATATCTGTTCGTCAGTGCCAGTGAAAACCTGGCCTGGCGCGGCTCGACCGGCAGCATCGACGAGGTACAGGTCGTCGAGCAGGAGCACACAGATTTGTTCGTGGACGAGGACATCGACGGTCGCGGGCATCGGGTAACCATGCTCAGCGGCGTATTTCGCGAGGTGGGCGTGGGAATTGTCCGGGGGATCTTCACGAAAGACGGCCAGAACTTCGACTCGATCATGCAGACGCAAGACTATGGCACTCCCCAGGGTTCGCCTACTTTTGTGCTCGGCGTCGTATACAACGATTCCAATTCCAACGGCCGGTACGACGCGGGGGAGGGCGCGAACGGGTCGGTCGTAACGCTCGACGCCGTGTCCAAGACCACGAATTCGGCGGGGGGCTACTCGTTCGTGGTGGGCCAGGCCGGCACCTATACGCTCCGTTTTTCCGCCAATCGTTCGCAGGAGCTGGACATCAACGCCGGTTCGCCGAACATCAAGGTGGACTTTGTCGGCGGATCGCAGATCGTCGTCAATCTTGGATTGGGACCGTTGAATTGATCATTGCTGGGCTGGGATGATCTCGCGATGGGTGGCACGGTCTGGCAGCAGCCAGGCCTTGCGCATCGGAACCACTGCTACCCCAAGTTCTGTTTAATTGCCGCTCGATATCCCCTTCCTTATGATCGCGGGCGATGAGCCCGATCTTCATGGGATTCTTGCTGCTGGCGGGCTGGGGCCTGTTCGCCGCGCAGATGCGCCGCCGCTGGCGGTTGATGACACTCGGGCCGGGGCAGAATCGGCTCGATCAAATCGGCGAACGATTGCGCCGCACTTGGGAATACGCCTTCGCGCAGAAGCGCATGCGCCGCTACTGGTGGGCGGGCATCGCTCATCAACTCATATTCCTCGGATTCATGGTTCTGTTGTTGCGGACTTTGATCCTCTGGGGGCGGGGATTCGACGAGGGTTTTGATTTCTGGCTCTTCGGCGCGGACCAGCCGCTCGGGATGATCTACTCCGTCCTGAAAGACATCTTCGCCGTGCTCGTCCTCGCAGGCACGGTCGTGTTCTTCTATTACCGTCTCGTCGTCAAACCCCCGCGGCTCTCCAAGGGTTTCGAGGGCATCCTGATCCTGCTCATCATCGCCACGATGATGCTGGCGGACATCCTCTACGACGGCGCGTCGCTGGCCCTGACCGCCCCGGTGGGGGCGAATTCCGTCCCGTTTCATTTCGCCGAACCCGCCGGTTCGATCGTGGCCAAACCGCTCGTCGGAATGTCGGACGACGCGCTCGATTTTCTGCGCCACCTGGGCTTCTGGACGCATGGCATTCTCGTACTCGTCTTTTTGAACCTGTTGCCCGTTTCCAAACACTTCCACGTCATCACGGCCATCCCCAACGTCTTCACCCAAAGCCTCGCGCCCCGCGGCCGGCTGCCCCACCTTCCGGACATCGAGGGCAAGCTCGAACGCGAAGAGACGCTCGGCGTCAAACGCATCGAGCAATGGTCGTGGAAGGCCGTGCTGGATTTCTACACCTGCACCGAGTGCGGCCGGTGCAGCGACCACTGCCCGGCAACGAACACGGGCAAGCTGCTGTCGCCGAAGCACCTGACCCTCGATCTGCGGGATTTTCTCTACAAGAACGAGAAAAAATTGACCGGCGCCGGGGGACCGAGCGCTGTAGGGCGGGTTCCACCCGCCGATTCGACGAGCCAAGTGGTCGACGGCGCGGAAGGCGGCAATGGCAACGGGGAATTGCCGGAGTTGGTCCCCGACGTGATCAAGCCGGAGGTAATCTGGGCGTGCACCACCTGCGGAGCGTGCGAAACCGAATGCCCGGTATTCATCACGTACGTCGACAAGATCATCGAAATGCGCCGAAATCTGGTGATGGAAAAGTCCGAGTTCCCCGGCGAGTTGCAGAACGCGTTTCGCGGCATGGAGACGAATTCCAATCCGTGGAACTTCCCGTCCTCCGACCGCGCGGGTTGGGCGGCGGATTTGAACATCCCGCGAATGAGCGAGAAGCCCGACGCGGCCGTGCTCTTCTGGGTCGGCTGCTCGGCGTCATTCGATGATCGCGCCAAGAAGATCGCCCGCGCGACGGCGCAGCTCCTCAAGACGGCGGGGGTGGATTTCGCCATTCTCGCTGAGCAGGAACAATGCACCGGCGACCCCGCTCGCCGCGCGGGCAACGAATTTCTCTTCCAGATGCTCGCCCAGGCCAACGTCGAGACGCTCAACGGCTACAAGCCCAAAACCATCGTCACAACCTGCCCGCACTGCTTCAACACGCTGCTCAACGAATACCCCGACTTCGGCGGTCACTTCAACGTCGTGCATCATTCGACCTATTTGTCGCAGCTCGTGGCCGAGGGGAAGCTGAAGCCGTCCCATCGCGTCGATGCGAAGGTGGCCTATCACGACTCGTGCTATCTCGGCCGCTACAACGAAGTCTATGAGCCGCCTCGCGACGTGCTCCGCGCGATTCCCGGCCTGACGGTCCTGGAGCCGAAGGAGACTCGCGACCGCGGGATGTGCTGCGGAGCCGGCGGCGCGCAGATGTTCAAGGAGGAGGAACACGCCCGGCCCGGCGCGACCGGCGAGCGCGTGAACGAGCGGCGCACCGATCAACTCCTGGAGACAAAGCCCGACATGGTCGCCTCGGCCTGCCCCTTCTGCCAGCGGATGCTCATCGACGGGTTGGCGGGTCGGCAGCGCGCGGAGGTGCAGCAGTACGACGTGGCGGAATTGCTGTGGAAGGCTGTTGGGGAAAACACAATTCAGTGAAACGTGCAAAGTGGGCTTGGTATCACATCGAAACACGCTGATCGGACTGGCGATTATCGTAGCGGCATTGCTCGCCGTCGCGGGGTTATTTCTCAACTTCGAATATGAATTGCTGTTGACTTTGGCGGCTGCTGTCGCCGGAGCCATCCTCTTTGGAAAGCACCAAAGAAGACGTCGAGAATGGCTTGCCATCTACACGGGAGGCTCTTTGTCCGCCATCTTTGCGTTTTTCTTTCTAACCTCGCATGCAATTACGCTTGAAAACCAGTCTAGACAAAAGATAAGGTACATTGAATTGAATATGGAGGTTTTCGACCCACTTGGAGGCGGTCTATACTCACCGCAACTCTTGTTCCACAATGTCGGGCCTGGTCTAACAATTACGAAACGGGTCCGCGGCCTCCTTGGACTAAGCGCTGTGTCCGCACAGGGCTTCCTCGATCGAAATACAGAGTTATCCGTTCATTACGAAGGTGATCGATCCGAATTGAAGTGCGGTTTTATTGCACGAATCCAGGATAAAGGTCGCGTAGAGATTTCCACTCGGTGAGCATGATCCGTAACGTCGCCCGGAACGTCTGGCAGATATGCACTTTCCCGCCCAACGCGATCAACGCCTATCTCGTCGAAGATGTGCTGATCGACTGCGGTACGCGGTGGGACGCCAAGCGGCTGCTTCGCGCGGTCGATGGTGTTGACCTCAAGCTCGTCGCGCTGACGCACGTTCACCCGGATCACCAGGGCAGCGCCAAGGCGATCTGCGAAACGCGCCGCTGCCTGCTCGCCTGCCACGAGGCCGACCGCGCGGCGATGGAGGGTCGCGAGCCGATGGGGCCGCCCGGCCGGGCGATTCGATTCTCCAGCAACATGATGGCCGGTCCGCCCCACCCGGTCGACCGCGTCCTCAAGGACGGCGATGAGATTGCCGGCTTTCGCGTTATCGAGACGCCCGGTCACACCATGGGCCACGTCATCTTCTTCCGCGAGTTCGACCGCGTGGCCATCGCCGGCGACGTAGCAACGAGCATGAACCTCTTTACGACGCTGCCCGGTCTGCATGAGCCGCCCAAGTTCTTCTGCGTCGATGCGGCCCTCAACCGCCACGCGATCCGCAGGCTCGCGGCGTTAAACCCCGAGACGGTCCTCTTCGGCCACGGGCCTCCTTGGCGCGATCCCGACAAGCTCAATCGCTTCGCGGGACGATTGACGTAGCATCTTGCGGCCCGTCGTGCCGGACCCGAACTCCAAGGGACTCCTCCTATGGTGGAATTCCCCCCTCGACGCGGCCTTTGGACCCTCTTTTCCTCCGCTGGACAAGTGTTACACTTCCCATCGCGAGTCAGCCGTTTGCAAAGGACGGACAGCGATTTCGACCCCGACAATGCCCTCAATGACGACCGGCGCCGTGACGCGGAGTCCCGGGCGCTCAGTCAAACCATCTTTTTAAGGAGTTACCCCCATGACGCGAAGTTGGCGAATCCTTACGGTCGGCTTATGTGCTGCCGCCGCGGCGGTCGGTTGCGCGAAGCCTCAAAACATGGACCCCTCGGCCATGAAGATGCCGTCCCGCCCGGCGGAGCTCGACCGGCTCGAGTCGTGGGTGGGAACCTGGCAATCGACCGGCGAGATGAAAGGCGCCGACGGCAAGACCATGCACATCACCGGCAATTCCACGATCGGCTGGGAATGCGACCGCACCGTACTCGTTGAGAAGATGGAGGGGACTTGCGAGGAAATGAAAGAAATGAAGATGATGGGCATGGGCGTCTATACCTGGGATGCGCATGAGAAGGAGTACGAGACCGCCTATTATGACAATATGGGGACGGCCGCCGATGGCGACATGACGTACAACGAGTCCACCAAGACCTGGAAGATGACCGGCGAGGGTTACAACCCCATGCACGGCCAAAACACGCACTGGGTCGGCGAAGTGAAGTTCCCCGACAGCAGCACGATGGAATGGACCTGGGCGACGTATGACGCCTGGAAAATGAAGAAGCTCGAAGAAGGCAAGGGCACCGCCAAGCGGATGTAACGCGGTCAATGCCGCCTTTAGCCCCCGGTGAATCACCGGGGGCTAAGGGGCTGGCACGCCGTCCCGCACTCCGGGCATCGCCCGCTGACGTTTCCCGTCAGATCGTACCCACACGCGACGCACAAATTAGCGTCCTCCAATCTTCGCCAGCGCACCTTGTGATGCACATATCGCGCGACGAGATAGGGGACAAACAGCACCACGAACATGGTGACCGCCAGGCTCAGCATCCCCACGCGCCCGCTGGGGATATACCAGCCGAAGTAGCTTGCCATGACATCGAGCAGCCAGGATAGACCGACGATCGAAACCAGATAAATGGGCGCCGCCACCAAGAGACTGACTTGCATCGAATGCCGCCGCATCGTGATCGCCGACGCGGTTCGCCTGCGCACCAGAACCTTTCGTATTGTCGCTATCCCCAACGGCAGCGAGACCGCCGTCCACGGCAGCCAAAGGGGGATCGCAACACCGCGGTAGGTTCCAGTGGAGATTCGTTCCGGAAATCGCAATCCCAGCGCCCGCGAAACGGGGATCCGACGCGCCGGGTGCCAACCAAACAAGAAATCCGATTCGACTCTCAGGGGGCCGGATCCCGATCCCGGGACCTCCTCGTACCACCATGAAAAAAAGCCGCGTCCGACGTAGCCGCTCCATTCTGAGGTTTTCGAAACATGGTCATATCGAATAAAGCCAAGGATGCTGAAGCACCAGGCCACAAGGAGGACCAGGCTGACGCTCGTCGCCATCCAATATAGGAATCGAGATCGCAGGGCGCCGTCGCTGCCCGGGTAAGGTCGAACCAGCGTCGATTCGCGGGGGGTCATGGGTTAAAGATTCTCAGCGGCGACGTGATGGGCCGCATCCACTAAGCGCGCCCCGGTCTGTTCCATCGGGGCATCGAGTGTGTACCAGTTCACCAGCACCGCGCGGCACTCCTCAACCCCCTCGCCGGTCTTCCCAACGATCGCAAGGCACGGCACGTCCGCCGCATTGCACATCCGCCCGACCGCTCCCACGACTTTGCCCATCATCGATTGCCGATCCAGGCAGCCCTCGCCCGTAATCACCAGGTCCGCCTCAGCAATCTTCGCCGCCAGTCCCGTCGCCTCGGCGACCAGATCGACGCCGGGCACGATCATCGCGCTCGTCAGGGCGAGCAGCGGCAGGGCCACGCCGCCCGCCGCTCCCGTCCCCGGCTCGTCGCGGATTCTTCGTCGGCAAATCCCCTCGAGGAGTTCCGCCCAGTTCGAGAGCCCCGCTTCGAGTACCCGCACCCCGTTTGCATCCGCGCCCTTCTGAGGCCCGAACACCGCGGCGGCACCGTTGGAGCCGCAGACCGGATTCAACACATCCGTTGCTATGGTAAACTGCACGTTTTCCATGTTCGCCGGCGGGTGGTCCCAACTGATTCGCCCGATCCGCTCCAGATCGCCGCCCGTAATTGGCGGCTCCATCAACCGGCCCTCCCGATCGAAGAAGATCATCCCCAGGGCCTGCATCATCCCCGCCCCGCCCTCGACCGTCGCGCTGCCGCCGAGCGTCAGGATGATCTCGTCGATTTCGCTCTCGACGGCCGCGCGGATGACCTCGCCGACGCCGATGGTGCTCGTCTTCAAGGGATCTCGCCGCTCCGGCGGCACCATCGCATACCCCGCGATGCTCGCCAATTCGATGACGGCGCTCGTGGCATGGCGAATCAGCCCGACCGGCGCCTCGATCGGCTCGCCCAGCGGCCCATGCGCCGCGACGCGTCGCCGATTGCCTTTATGGGCATCGACCAGGACGTCCAGCGTGCCCTCGCCGCCATCCGCCATCGGTACGACGTCGATCCGCGCTTCCGGCCGCGCCCGGCGAATCCCTCCAGCCATCGCTTCCGCCGCCTCCCGAGCGCTCAACACGCCTTTGAAGCTGCACGGAGCAACGACGACTCTCCTTCCACTATTCGCCATGCGCTCTGGTAGAGTGGACCATGCCCACCCATCTCCGATGGGGATGATTCATAAGGTCAATGGTGGGCACGGCCCACCCTACTTCGCTCGCAGCCCCAACTCGAACCGCGTAAAACTCTCGCCCCGAACGCGCAGCAACTGAAACGGGATCCGATCGCGCGGCGTAACCTGCTCGATGAGCTGCCCCAGCGACTCCAGCGACGTCACCGGCCAGCCGCCGAACATTGTGATGATATCGCCGCGTTCGACGCCGCCCTCCGCCGCGCTCGTCCCGCGCTGAACGTCCGTCACCAGCAGCCCGACCGGCCGGCGAAGCCCGATGCGCTTCAGATCCGCCGCGGTCAGATCGCGAACGGTCAGGCCGAAGTGCGCCTTCATGCGCTCGGCGTTGTCGGCCACGGGCACTTCTGCCAACAATACTTCCACTTTTCGGCGTTTACCGCCTTCCCGCGCCACTTCGAGATCGAGCCGCCGACCTGTCTTTGCCCCGCTCAGGATGCCGAACGCGTCCATGAATTGGCCCGTCGGTTTCCCTTCGATCGCCGTCACGATGTCCCCGGGAAGGACCCCAGCCGCGGCCGCCGGCGAATCCTGGTCGACCGATTTCACCCGGACGCCGGCGACCGACCCATGGTCCCCGTCGCTGTCGAAGTGCAGGCCGAACCGCACCCGCCGCAGGCGCTCCAAGTCGAGCATCGACGGAAGCAAATCGTGCAGCCGGTCGACCGGGATGGCGAACCCGATGTTCTGCGCATCGCCGCGAATCGCCGAATTGATGCCGATCAGCTCTCCGAAGATATTGAGCAGCGGCCCCCCGGAATTGCCCGGGTTGATCGACGCGTCCGTCTGGATCAGCCCCGAATACACCCGATCGCTGCTGAACCGCAGCTCCCGGTTGATCGCGCTGATCACCCCCGACGTCACCGTGTGCTGGTATCCCAGCGGATTGCCGATGGCGATGACCGTCTCACCGGGCATCAAATCGTCGCTCTTCCCCATTTTCAGAAACGGCAGCGGCTTGGGCGCATCCACCTTCAGCACCGCCAGATCGCTCGCCGGATCGCTGGCCACCGCGATGGCCGAAAGTTCCGTCCCATCCGCAAAGACTGCCTTGCATTCCGCCGCGCGCTCGACGACGTGGGCGTTCGTCACGAGGTACCCGTCCTCATGAATGAGAAACCCCGACCCCACACTGTGTGTGGTATAGCTGCGCGGCCGGATCGTCGGAAAGTCGAACATCTCGTGGAACATGTCCGGAATGCCGATCCGCGGCTGCACCGTCACCACCGCCGTTGTGGACAGGTTGACGACGGCAGGGCTGCACTCCTTGAACACGCGAACGACCGGAGTCACGCGCTCCGCCCGGGGAGCGGCCAGCACCGTCTCCGCAATCAAACCGAGAGCGACCAAGCCCCCGAAGAAGTACCGAATCGTCATTTCGCAATCCCCAATTCACCTTCCGGTATCAGGTAACGTCGACCACCTCATATTGTTTCTCCCGGTAGGTCGAACCAATGCTCGTACAGACGAAACCCCCCTTCCGGCAGGTCCGCCGCCGATGCGAGTGGCCGCAAAGCACATGGCTGACCTTGGGGAATTCTAGGATCGTCTCGCCCAATAGTTCGCTCCCCAGAAAGCCCGCCGCAAAGGCCCAGTTCGGCACGATCGTCGGCGGCACCAATTCCGCAAAGGGCAGGTGATGCACCGCCACGACGACGCGTTCCGCCGTCGCGCTGACTTTTTCGAGATCGCGGCGGAGCCGATCGGCCAAATGCCGCGTGAAATCCACGTCCCCTATCGGCAGCCGCACCCGCTCACCGTCCATCCACCGCGTCGTCACTTGTCGGGCCCGCTCCGACACGTCGCCGTCCTCCTCCAGTAAATGTCGGTGCTTTTCATAGTACGCGGCCGCCCCCGGCGCCACCTTGTGTTGGTAAAACCGCAAGGGGATTTCCATCCCCGACCGCCGAAACGAGAAATCGTACCATCCCACGTTGCCGACGATGGCAACGCCGTTGTCCTGGTAGGGCTCCGCGTCCAGATAGTGTACGCCGCTCTTTCGACAGGCCTCCGCCAGATCCCGCTCATACCGCGCCAGCGAATCCACCCCGCCCGTCGTCCATAACTCATGATTACCCGCCACCGCCAGCCGTGGACCGCGGAAAGATTCGAAAAGCCCGAAGACCTCCTCCAGCATCGCCAGGTCGGTCGATGCCGAATCGCCCACGAACAACAGACAATCGCCCCCGCGCCGGCAGACCTCCTTCGCCAGCTCCCGCGTCGGACCCTGGCTCCGGGCAATGTTGTAGTGAAGATCGCTGGTCGCGAGGATTCGCATGGTGAGTGAGAATAATAGTGCACATTTAGCCCCCGGTCATTGACCGGGGGTGATCGAGTAACGCAGCCGCCAATTTCCTCCGCGTGAGGGCTCCTCCCATTTTGACGTTTTGACTTTTCGGTGTTTTGTCTTTTTGATGGCCCCTCATCCATGCCCACCGCTACTCTCATCGATGACCTGCACAAGACCTATCACCTCGGCGACGAGACCATCCACGCCCTCAACGGCGTCAGCCTCTGCGTCGAGCCCGGTCAGTTCGTCGCCATCATGGGGGCCAGCGGTTCCGGCAAAACCACGCTCATGCACCTCATCGGCGGCCTCGACAAACCCGACAGCGGCCGCGTCACCATCGACGGCCGCGAAATGACCGCCCTCTCCGACGACGAGCGCACGCTCTTCCGCCGCCGCCGCCTCGGCATCATCTTCCAATCGTACAACCTCCTGCCCACGCTGACGGCCCTCGAAAACGTCATGCTCCCGCTCCTCGTCGACGGTCGCCCGCACGGCGAGGCCCAGCGCCGCGCCGACGAGCTTATCGCCACCGTCAAGCTGCAACATCGCACGCGGCATCGTCCCGCTTTGATGTCCGGCGGCGAGCAGCAGCGCGTCGCCATCGCCCGCGCGCTAATGAACAATCCCGCCCTGATCCTCGCCGACGAACCGACCGGCAACCTCGACCCAACATCCTCCCTGCAAATCTGGCGGCTGCTTCGCGAACTGACGCAAAGCGCGGGCGCCAGCGTCCTCATGGTTACGCACGAAGCCAACGCCGCCGCCCACGCCGACCTCGTCTACGTCCTCAAGCAAGGCCGGTTTGCCGGCATCATCGAATCCAAGGGATGCGCCGATGCGACACTGGTATCAACTCGCTACGCGGAACTGGCGGACTAGGCCGGGCCGCTCCGCGCTCGCCGCCCTCTCCGTCACGCTCGGCGTCGCCGTCGTCGTCTGGGTCACCTGCTGTTACGAATCCGTCCGCCAGGGCATCACCCGCGTTGTGCTCGAGTGGATCGGCTCCGCGCATATCATCATCGAGCCCGTCGAGGGCGTCTGGGCCGTCTTCGACGAAAGCCTGGAATCCGAGATTGCCAAATCTCCGGGTGTCGTCCACACGACGACGCGCACCCGCGAGTACGTCGACGCCGCCTCCGGCACAGAAGTTCTCACGCAGAGGCGCAGAGACGCTGAGGAACAATCAACCCTCCGTCCCTCTGCACCTCTGCGTGACAAGTTCCACCTCATCGAAATGACCGGCGTGGTCCCGGAGAAAGAAAAGATCTTCCGCACCTATCGAATGTCGGCCGGTCGCTTCATCGAGCCCGGCGACCAGGACGCTATTGTCGTTGAGTCGCTGTTGGCCGACGAATTGAAATTGAAAGTCGGCGATGACATGCTGATCCGCTCGCTCAAGTCGCCGGAGCAGGTTCGCACATTCAAAATTGTCGGCATCCTCGATCGCCGCCGCGCCAGCGTGAACCAGGCGCCGATGACCTGGGCCAAATTGGCCGACGTCCAGTCCGTCGTAGCTCTGCCCGGCCGCGTCAAGGGCATCGATATCATCCTCGCCGATTCGAGTGTGGCGAACATCCAAAAGACCGCCGCGACGATCCGCGAACTCATCGACCGGCGAAACCAACAGCGCGTCGCCGCCGATCACGAGGCCGAGGGACTGCAAGTCAAGACGACCGAGACGCAGCATCAAAAACTCGGCGCCGCCCAGGGCCTGCTCCAGTTCATCATGCTCCTGCTCTCCTGCGTCGTCCTCCTCACGGCCTTCTTCATCATCCTCGCCTCCATGAACATGGGCGTCGTCGAGCGCATCGCCGAACTCGGGCTCCTCCGCTGCGTCGGCGTCACCCGCCGGCAACTGGGAGGTCTCATCCTCCTCCAGACCTTTCCCCTCGGGCTCATCGGCACGCTCTTCGGCCTGCCCCTCGGCATTGCCCTGCTTTGGCTCACGGTCACCAGCGTCCCCGATTACCTCGGCGAAATGACCATCAGCCGCTGGGGCATGGCCCTCGCGACGATCGGCGGTATCGGCACCACGCTCCTCGGCGCGGCTATCCCTGCCGCCAGCGCACTCTCCGTCTCGCCCGTGCAGGCCGCTCGCTCCGAGCCGAGTCAGCATCTATCACGCTGGATCTGGCTTTCCACCGCGACCGGTCTCGTCTTCATCGCCGCACACGAATTGCTTAAGCGCTATATCAGTACTTCCGGCACTTCCTCGTTTGACGCCGCCGGCGTCACTCTCGTCTTACTGCTCTACGGCGGCTGCGCCCTGCTCGCACCCGGTGTGGTCGTCCTCCTCGGCCGCGCCGCCGTCCTCATCGCCGCCCTCGTCCTCCGCCTCGCCCCGCAACTGCTCGGCGAGGAAATCGACAAAGCCCCCTTCCGCTGCGCCGCCGTCTGTTCCGGTCTCATGGTCGGTCTCTCCCTCATCGTCGGCCTCGTCGTCTGGGCCGAGTCCGTCAAGGAAGGCTGGCAGTTCCCCAAGGAATTCCCCGACGCCTTGCTTTACAGTTACGCCGCACTTCCCCTCGACGAAGTCGATGCGCTCCGCCACACCCCCGGCGTCGGTCAGTTCACCGTCGCCGACGACTTCGCCTTTTCACTGACCAAGCCCAGCAAGCTCGGCATCTTTCGCACCCTCTCCATGCTCGAGCAATCCTCTCGGTTCCTCGCCATCGACCCCGATGAGGGACTGGGCATCATCAAGCTCGCCTTCCTCGAAGGGAATCAGGCCGACGCCGTGGCCAAACTCAAGCAGGGCCATCACGTCCTCGTCACCCGCGAGTTCGCCAACGCCCGCAAAGTCCATCTCGGCGACAGCTTCGACATCTGGGTCGACGAAAAGAGCGCCCGTTTCACGATCGCCGGTGTCATCGGCTCGCCCGGTGTCGACATCGCCATCAGCTTTTTCAACGCCTCCGACTACTTCCAGTTTTACGCGGTCGGCGCGATCGTCGGCGCCCGCGCCGACGCCGAGCGCCTTTTCGGCCGCCGATACGGAAAACTCATGCTCTTCAACTTCGACCTCCCCGCGACCGACGCCTCGCGGATCGTCAGCACCGCCGATCAGGCCATCGCCCGCCGCCCCGGCGCCAAACCCGGCGAGCGCCGCTCCCTCGCCCTCGGCCCCGGCCCGGTCCCGGAAGCCGGTCCCGAAGAGCGGATCGTGAACACGATGCTAAAGAAGCTCGACTACCCCCCCAAGGCATTCGTGACGGCCCGCGAACTCAAGCAGCAGATCGACCGCAACATCAATCGCGTCACGCTGCTGCTCTCCGCCGCGCCATTCGTCGCGCTGCTCATCAGCGCGCTGGGCCTGGCGAACCTGATGGCCGCCAACGTCGCCAGCCGCTCCAAACAGATCGCCGTCCTCCGCGCCATCGGCGTCACCCGCAACCAGGTCTCGCGCATGGTCCTCGGCGAGGCCCTCGTCGTCGGCCTGCTCGGCAGCGGCCTCGGATTGACGCTGGGCCTGATGCTTGCGCGAACCAGCAACTTCATGACGCGGCTGCTCTCCGGCTTCGAGCCCGCCTTCACGATCCCCTGGGGCCTCGTCACGGCCGGCGCCGGTCTGGCCACGCTCATGTGCATCCTCGCCGCCCTCATCCCCGCGGCCCGCGCCAGCCGCGCCAACATCGTCGCGGTGCTTTCAAGCCTGTAACTCCCTCTCCCTTCCAGGAAAGGGCCGGGGTGAGGGTTCGAACACCAACGGTTCAACTGCGTCATTCTGCGTTCATCTGTGGTTCGTTTTGACTTTTCGACGTTTTGACTTTCTGATGTGTTCATGTCCTCCCCCCAGGACCTCTGGTCCAACGAAGAAACCTGGCTCGTCCAGCTCTGGCTGATGGACAATCCCGGCGCGAACGAGATCGCCAAAAAGGCCGCCCGCGAAGCCTGGGAGTCCGCTAAGGATGACAGTGGGGCGGGCGTCCCTGCCCGCCATTCTGCCAGCACAAGCGCACCGTTGTCCCGCATCGACAACGCGACGATCGCCCTCGCCCACTGGCTCAAGGACTCTATCGAATCCAACAACCCGCTTAAAGGCCGCGAACGCGACATGTACAGCGAGTTAATGACGCACACCCTCGATCAAGTGAATTGGCGCGAAATCGCCCGCCACTGGATCGACGAATTGGCCAAATGATTGCCTCCCCTTACGAAGGGGAGGGTTTGGAAGGGGGGTAGCCCAATTCGGCGCTTTATTCGCCAACCACGCCTGATCTTTTTTGAACCGCCGTTCGACGGTACAATAGTACTGCCGATCATAAGCGCCTTCGCGAACATGGGCGCGTAATTCAACCGTCCGTACCGGAGAGGGACGCATGAGGCCGGCGATCATCCCCCGAGACATCGGCACCCTATTAAGCAGTAGGTCGCTTATTCGATTAGTAGCGATGCTCTTAAGTCACTGCATGCCAACCATGGGGCAAGTACCTGACTGGAGTTCCCCTATTGTCCTCACTCCCATGTCTAGACACGCATTGGCTTTCGACAGCGCCAGAAGTGTCACTGTGTTGTTCGCGGGTACTCGAACTTTTGAATGGAACGGCAATACATGGGCGTTTCGCTCAAGCACTGGACCTTCGGGCAGGATCGATCACGCGATGGCGTACGACTCCACTCGTGGTGTGACGGTGCTATTCGGAGGCGCGAGTGGTTTTTTCAGCGGGCTTAACAACGAGACATGGGAATGGAACGGAACCGCCTGGACGCTGCGTTCGACCAGCGGCCCACCACCACGTCGGGGACACGCCATGGCCTATGATACTCTTCGTGGCGTAACGGTTTTGTTTGGCGGATCAAATGCGAATTTTTCTGCGATGGCCGATACTTGGGAATGGAATGGTAATACGTGGACCTTCCGCGGCGCGGGCGGCATTTCCAATCGAGTCAACCATGCCATGGCATACGATGTTGATCGAGGCGTAACTGTACTCTTTGGCGGTGGCACAAGTGGAACTCCAAGCATCAACAACGGGCAGACCTGGGAATGGAATGGCAGTGCGTGGACGTTGCGATCCAGCGTTGGACCATCGCCGCGCCACTACCATGCGATGAATTTCGATACCGCGCGTCACGTCGCTGTGCTTTTTGGGGGCGAGACTTCGTCGTCAGTTTTTAGCAGTGAGACGTGGGAATGGAACGGATCCGCTTGGAGCCTACGTTCGAATAGCGGCCCTTCGGCCCGTCAACAACACGCAATGGCGTATGATTTGGCACGCGGCCAGACACTGCTCTTCGGAGGATTCGCGCTCTCGTCCGGAACGAGCGGTGAAACGTGGGAATGGGATGGCGCGAACTGGAGCCTCCGCCAGAGTGTCCCCGCAGGCCAGGGTCTTGCAATGGCCTTTGATCGTGGCCGAAGAGCCATGCTCCTCTTCGGCGGATACAACGGTGGCTATGTCGGTCATACCTGGGAAAGGACTGACGGCAATTGGGAATTGCGTTCTGCGTCCGGGCCGTCTCCGCGAAGTTACTCCGCGTTAGCCCACGACACAGCGCGGGGTGTGACCGTGTTGTTCGGAGGAGAAACCGGCGAAGGAACCTACAGTCGAGAGACATGGGAGTGGAACGGAAATACATGGACACAACGGTTCCCCGGTCTCGGCCCCGGGGCCAGTCATGGTCATGCGATGGCGTACGACGCCTACCGAGCGGTTACCGTATGCTTTGGTGGCTTGACGAATAACGAAGCCACAACTTCCCAAACAATCGAGTGGAATGGTAACAATTGGATTATTCGCTCTGGTACCGGACCTTTAGGTCGCGCAGGACATGCGATGGCTTTTGACACCGGGCGGCGGGTTACAGTGCTTTTTGGCGGTTTCTACTTTGGGGAGAATTTCTCCGAACCCTTGCTGGGCGATACGTGGGAATGGAATGGAAGCACTTGGAGTCTGCGCACGACGAGCGGACCCCCATCACGACGCTACGCTGCAATGGCCTACGATACTGCGCGTGGGGTTACGGTGTTGTTTGGCGGTGAAAAGTCAAGCGGTAGCGATCTCAACGATACGTGGGAGTGGGACGGTAACAGTTGGTCGATTCGAACCATTGTTCAACCTCCGGCCCGGCGTCACCATGCGGTAGCGTACGATTCCGCGCGAGGGATTATCGAACTTTTTGGAGGAAACTCCGTATTCGGAAGTTTCACGGATACATGGGAATACGGGATTCCATGCAATCTCTGCGGCGACCTTGACAACGACGCCGACGTCGACGCCGACGACTTCTCGAGATTCCTCCTCACCTTCGGGCTCGAAGGCGGCCAATTCGGCTACCGCGCCTGCGCCGACTCCGACGCCGACGCGGCGATCACACTCGTCGACTACCAGGACTGGCTCGCCTGCTACCGTGACTTCGTCGGCAACCCCGCCGCCCCTGCCCCCCAACCCTCCGACCTCGGCGACCTAAACGCCGATCGTCTCCTCGACGCCCGCGACATCCAGCCCTTCATCGATACCCTGCTCGCCCCCTCCGCCGCAGGCCTCCGCGCCAGACTCGTCGCCGACCTCGACGCCTCCGGCCAGCTCGACGCCGCCGACATCGAACCCCTCGCCACCCGCCTGCTTCAAGGCGAGTGAGCCTCGCGATGCGCATCAGGACGCCGAGCGTGCATCGCCCCACCCGGCGCAACTTCGCGGCGCTCCGCCCGAACCGCCCGCCAACGGCCGGTGTTGTGTAGGAGTTGAACGGAGAGGGAGGGATTCGAACCCCCGCTGCAGTTACCCGCAGACCGCATTTCGAATGCGGCTCCTTCAGCCACTCGGACACCTCTCCAGGGGACGGGAATCGTAGCGAGGCGGGCGGCGTTCCTCAAGTTTCCCGGCGTGGGGTTCGCACCGCCCGTGCAAAAAAAGAGCCCCGCGTGTGCTGCGCGGGGCCTGGTGTTAAATACGTTCGCGACGTGATTTCGCCCTAAGACTCCGAGCCGCCGTCACTCAGGTCGAGCGCGATCAACTCGTTCTGATCACGGACGTACAGCGTCGTGCCGGCCAGCGTCGGGACCGTCCACGAAACCTTCGAGAGCAGCGGCACCTGGGCGATGATCTTGAACTTCTCCGGAGACGGATCGACCAGGCCGAGATTGCCGTCCTCGTCGAGGACGATCAGCTTGCCGTCGGCGTAAATGCAGTTGGCCTTGGCGAAACCGCGCTCTTTCCATTTCACCTCGCCCGTCTTGACATCGACGGCGTAAAAGAGCCCCGGCCCGCGCTGGGCGGCGGAGGTATAAATCGTGTCGCCGATCTGGATCGCGTTCGAGTGATGCACACCGACACGTTTGTTGGCCCACACCTCTGACACTTCCGTCTTCTTGCCGTTCTTGGTCAGCTTCAGCCCTTTGCTCCCGGCTTCCGGCGAGGACGTGATGAACAGCAGATGTTCCTTGTCGTCCCAGATGGGTAGCGTGACATTCTGCTTCCAGCGGTTCTGGTGCGGGAAGCTCCACTTCAGCGCGCCCTTGACCGGGTCGATCGCCACCAGCTCCGTCGCCATGAAGCAAAGGACCTGATCCTCACCGTCGACATTGATGAGCTTGGGCGTCGAGTAGCTGTTGACGAAATCGTGCCGCTTCCAGGCCGGCTTGCCGGTCTTCTTGTCGAAGGCGACGATGCTGTGGCCTTTGCCGCCGACCATCGCGATCACGAGATTCTTGTAACCGAAGGGGCTGGACGAGTAGCCGTGGTTGAGGACGGTCCCGTCAAACTCCTCCCAGAGATCGTGCGACCAGACCTTCTTGCCGGTCTTGCGGCTGAGGCAGTGCATCTGTCCGGAGACGCCGATCGTATAGACGCGCTTGTCGAAGACGAGCGGCGTGGCCCGCGGACCGGTGCCGAATTCGGCGGCATGGCCTTCTTTAATGGGCGCAATGTATTTGAAATCCCAGATCTTTTTTCCGGTCTTAGCGTCCAGACAAAGAACGACCTCCTGGTCATCCTCGCGATACATGGTGAACAGCCGGTCGTCGTCCACGACGATCGCCGAGTAGCCCTGGCCGAGCTTCTGCGACCACAGCTTCTTCGGACCTTCATCCGGCCATTCATCCGCCAGCCCTTTGCAATCCGCCTTGAAGTCCTGGTGCGGGCCGCCCCATTGCTTCCATTGTGCGGCCGCAGGCGTGGGTGCGCCGGCGAGCGCTGTAACGGCAGCGACCAATCCGCACGCGATGGACAATCTCCGACCGAGCGTGTTTTCTGCAATGTACATAGGTTCCTCCGAACAGCCCGCCAAGTTTTGATTATACCCTATTCGCCGGTGCGGCGGGTAAGTTCCGCCCGACGACAAGACAGTGCGGCACAAACACCGCAATATCCCGTCTGGTCTCATTCATCGGCATCGGCATCGTCATCCGATTCGTCATCCGAATCCGCCTCATCCTCTTTGGGTTCGGCCTTCGCCTTGGCGCGTCTTTCCTCGCCCGCCTTTTTTCGCGCCGCCTTCTTTTCGGCCGCGGCCTTTTGGGCCGCCTCGGTGACTTTCGCGTTCTCCGCCTTGATCTTCTCCCGCTCGGCCACTGGCATCACCGTCCAGGTCGTCTTGATCTCCATATCGATGTTCATACCGCTCTTCGACTCCTTACCCTCCTCATCCAGGGTGCGGAGCTTGGTTTTTCCTTCCAGGCTGGTCTTCACAATGAGGCCTTGATCGATATCAAATGTCCCCGTCCCCGTGGATTGGCCGTCGACCTTCATGGGGTCGGTCTCATCGGACGCGCCGGCGGCGGACGGCTTATTGGCGACCGTTCCCTCGAACGTGATGATCGCGACCTTTCTCCCGCCCTCCTCGCTGATCCGGTCCAGTTTGCAGTGATACGTATGAAGCGCCACCCCGATTTGCGGATGCTGGTCCGTAAACGTCCGGGTCCATTCGTCTCCCACCTTGACTTCCTTGTTGGGATAAAGGGCGAAACGCGATTCGCCGTACATCACTTTCGCCCGCGCGTCGTCCAACTCCTGCCACAGAATCTGTCGCAGCAGCATGTTCTGTCCCAGGGCCTTGCCGACCTTTTCGCGCAGCGGAATCATGCCCGACGCCGTGGTGACGTGAAAATCCTTGTCGAATTCCAACTGGAGCGTCATGCCCAGCATCGGCGACATCGCCTCCGCCACCTGCTCGTCCGTGTCCTCGTGCGCCGGTGCATCGGAATCGAAATAAAAATCCGCCATCGGCCCGGCGTCGAATTTCTGCGAGACCCGATCGAACGTGAGGTTCAGATAAGTCTTCGAGGCGCTGACTGCCTTGACCTCCTGAATAAACCCATAAGTACGGCGCGTGTGGATGGTCATCGACCCGCCGGGTATCCCCCGACCCGACTGGTCCCGGGCAATCTGCTGATCCAATTCAATGTATATTGAATCCCCTTGCTTGAACTTCGGCCGCAACATCACGGACTCGTCCGCCGCAGCGATCCCGCTCATCCAGCAACTAATGCCGATGAGGGGAAGTGCCGTTTTCCAGGTGGTCATCGATGTCTCCGATTCTGGGGGTTGACCGATGGCAGCCGACCCAAAGAGCGCCTCTCGGCCTCCGCCGGCCGCATTCTAATCGCCGAATGGGATTGCCACTATTCCGTCAGCGCAGTCCGATTCCCTGGGCCCGAACCCACCTTTACGAACGGTCCGCCACAGCGGCATTCACGCCCCATGCGGTTTGATCGCGTTTCGAGAGCCCGGCAAATCACGAACAGCCAAACGAGATGCCCGGCATCCTGGGAAATGAAGCGGAATGGACCGGAGCCGCTACCGTTCGATGACGTCGGCCCGGTATAGATCGAACGCCAACCAGCCCAGCGCCAGGAAAACGAACCCCATCCCGAAGGCGGCATGTTGCCAACTCTCCAGTACAGCCGAGACCACTGTGCAATAGACCGCCAGCGACTGCAGGCCGATCACGCCGATACAGCGCATCTGTTCATAGGTAGGCAGCGGCAGGTACTTCCGGCCTTTGGTCAGCAGGCAGTCCGCGCAGTACTTCCGCCCATCCAGCCCGCGAAACAGCTCCTTGATCCGCTCACACTTGGGGCATGGCCCGGCGAACTTGGAGACCTCCCGCAACGCGAAGGCTCGCTTCAGCATCGCGTACGCCTCCGTCGCCTCGCAAAAAGCAGCGAGGCTGGCCGCATCGCCCGCCGTCCGATCAGGATGATGCAAGAGCACCAGCCGCTTGTACGACCGATGCACCTGACGAAGCGTCGCCCCCGGCGAAAGGCCGAGAACTTGATAGCACTTCAGATAGCTCAATTCCCCGCCGCTCCCATCGTCCGGTACAGAGGCCGGACGCTACTTCCCGCTCCCGATCCGCTTTCCCATCCTGTCCGCCGGTCGCCTATTGTACGAAATCGCTGGGCCCCGGGTAAAGGGGCCGATCGAAGACCTCCCCGTGGCAGGCCCGGCCCTGTGCTACACTCGACGCCCCATGCGTTCTCGGTCTCAATGTGAGTCGCCTTGCACCGCCCTGCACGATATTACGCGGCGATTGGTCGCGGACCTTCGTGGTCTGCGATTCGGCCCGCTCGTCGCCTGCGTCTATAACCCGCTCGAATATGCTGCGGGGTCATACAGGAGTTACTTGGACCAGTATGCTCGCATCGGCGTGGAAGCGGTCTTCATGGGTATGAACCCCGGCCCGTGGGGCATGGCGCAGACGGGCGTGCCATTCGGCGAAGTCACGCACGTACGCGACTGGCTCGGCATCGACGAGCCCGTCGGTCAACCCGCGCGGCTGCACCCCAAGCGGCCGGTCGCCGGGTTCGCCTGTCATCGCCGCGAAGTCAGCGGCGCGCGGCTCTGGGGATGGGTGAAGGAGACCTTCGGCATGCCCGAGCGATTCTTCGCGCGCTTCTTCATCGCCAACTACTGCCCGCTATGTTTCATGGAAAAGAGCGGCCGCAACTTGACGCCCGACAAACTGCCGCCGCGGCAGCGAGCGCGCCTCCTCGCCGCCTGCGATCGCGCCCTTCGCGACACGATTCAGGTTCTTCAACCGCGCCGCATCATCGGCATCGGCGCCTTCGCGGAAAAACGCGCCCGCCTCGCGCTCGCCGATCTCGACATTCCCATCGGTCGCATCGCTCACCCCAGCCCCGCGAGTCCGGTTGCGAACAACGGCTGGCGGAAACGGATCGAAGGCGAGCTGAAGAAAATGGGAATCAAACTGCCAGGCTGAAGTTCTTAACGCAACGTCCGCACAACAGACTAGCTCACATTAACGAGCCTCCCGTGGGGCTTACGTCGTTTTCCAATGGTCCTCGAGAATGCGTTGAATGACCGTCTTGGAGATTCGAAAGTTTGTCCGGCGAAGTCTCGACAAGGCATCGGCAAGGTCGAGCAAGCCCTTATTCGCAGCCTCCTTCAGTACGCCGATCGTACCGGTCACGCGCACGCTCCGCCGCAGCGCGGCTTCGCGAGCATCCTTGTCATCGCAGAGCAGCAGGTCGGCGTTGAGCGACTGGGCGAGCATGATTGCTTCCTGCTCGCCATCTCCCAGATCCGCCAGGACCGGATCTCGTCGCGGCGGCTTTTCAATCTTAAGCCAGGACGGCCGCGATCGGATCAACACCTGAACCGCTTCCGGGCTCGAAGCTCGGGACAACTCCTCCGCAACGGCCTGGGGGATGACCACCTCGCCGTAGAGCCTGGGCAGCGTTTCGAAATGACCAAGGATGACAAGATAGTTCAGCGGTCCGGTGTCGGAGACGACGATCATCGCGATGTTGGGCCCCGAAGCTCCTCCAGTGATCGCACGTCCGCCTGGAAGTCCTCGAAGGTGTAGTTGAGCGGCACGCCGCGATCGGCGAGCCACTGATCCGCTTCAATAACGCCCATGCCCAGCGTCCGCGCCAGTCGCCCGACGCTGAGCTTGCCCTTGCGATAGGCTTCGATGAGAAGAGCCTCTCTGGCTGCCTGGCCGAGATCACCCAGGTCACGTCGCAATTGCTCTTCGAGTTCGCCTTCCAGTTGAAATGAGATCGCCATCGTGGTTGCCTCTACAGGCATTTTAGGTCATTTTTCCGCAAGACTCCACACTGAATCCTTGGATTTTCTTTGTTCCGAAGCTACGCGACGGCCGGCCGGAAGATCGGTTCCCCGCACTCCGGACAGACCGACGACTCAATCTTGTAAAGGGGATACCCGCACTTCCTGCAGTTCTCCTCCTCGATCTCGATGGAGAACCCCAGCCCGCATTGCGCACACTTCGAACGTCCGACTGCCAGCGTCTGGTTCTTGGCACATCGCGGGCAGGTGATCTCAACGGCCAGCTCGGTCGTTCGCACGGCCTCGCGGAGTCGAATCGCCGAGACCCTGTGCAGGATCGGCACGGCAATGGTTCCGCAGGCGACGCCGATGGACAGGACGCCCATGCCTCGATACCACTCATCCGCGTTCATGTGGTACCAGACGCTCACGCTGATCTGCAGCGCCAGGAGCCCAATGGCGACGGCCGTCAGGGTTCGCACCCAGTTCCACTGTGTCTTCAGGCGAGCGAGCGACAGCAAACCCACGTGCGGAAAGGCCACGGCGAAGACCCAGCAGATTCCGAGACACTCCCAAAACGCGTTCTGCCAACCCGGCTCGACCCAAATGCCCACGAGCGACATGACCAGCGCCACCGCCGCAGAGAGCAAACCCAAGGGACCGATCGGCGGCCAGCGCCGAAGTTCCGTCGGGATCGCCGCGATAAGCGCGAGGATGGACGTGGCCGCGACCGCGCCAGCCGTCGTCATGACCTGGCCAACAAAGGAGGACATTTGCCCGACCAGCAGACAATAGATGCCCACCGCGGCGCAAAAGACAATGGAAGCAATGAACCCCAGGAGAAGACTGCGCTGGGTCTGTGAGCGCATGGCCATAGGGGCATATTACTCCGATGCGACGGACCCGCCCACACGACTCCGACGCCTGACGAGCCGGATGGCCCAAACGACTAACCCCGCATTGACGGCCGCAAAAAACACGAAGATCCACCAACCCCCGATCTGAGCAGCCTCGGCATGCTGTTCGTAAAGTTTGGAGATGTCGATGGCATGCAACCGAATCGCCTCGCGCTCAACGGTCACGCCAAGGAGCGTTGCGAGCAGTCCGACGGACGCCAAACCCAGCGTCCACCATGAGAATCGTCCGCAGCGTAGCGCGTAGCGCCAGCACAGAAGTTGCAGCAGTCCGCCAGCGACGGCGAGGAATGAATAGGGTGGCGAAAGGGCATCGGCCTGCAATGGCGTCAAGCGCCGGCCGCCGATGTCCGATCTCTCGAGAAAGAAATAGGCATTCCCCGTAACAAGGCTGATGACGATCCCCGCCAGCGCCAGTTTCGCCAATCGTCTTACCACCGGCGAAGGGAATGACGAATTGGGTTCGGAATCTTCCCTTAATCCCTTAATCCCCGCTCCCTTAATCCCTGTTCCGATCAGTTGCCATCCCAGAATCGTCGCCATCGTCGCGACCGATCCCGCCGCCCACATCAGGAACCGCGCCGCGACGAGTGGGTTGCGATACACCATCGCCCGTGACTCGTAATGGCCGGGCCAACTCGCGCGATCCAGCGAGAGGAGGTGATTCTCCGTCCACGCATAGCCCGTGAAGGCAAAGCAGGCCAGCGCGCCGAGCGCGGCGCAGGCCGGCGCGACCGCCGAGCGCTTCGCCATCCATTTCGAGCGGATCAAATAGAGCAGATAGAACCCCACGATGAGCACCGGCAGGATCGACATCCATCGATGGAAGAGGAGCAGATTCGCCGTGTAGAACGGTTCCCGATAGAGAATTTGCAGGAAAAGCAGCGGCGCGATCGCCGCCGTGATCGCCGCGCCGAGCGCAAACGGCATCCAGTCGCGCAAGGTTTCGTACAAATCGTCCGGACCGGTCTCGCTGCCGGTTCGACGCCGTAGCCACCGACCCACTCCGACGAAGGCCAGATAACCCGTCCCCGCAAGGACGTAGTTCATGAACAGGACATGGCCGATCAGGGTCAAGACGTACAGCGTCAGGTAAAAGGCCGTTGGGCCGGGAAATCCGAATGGAAACACGCGGTCCATTAATCTCCCTTTTTGTCACGCCGTTCGAGGACACGTTCGACCTGTGCCGCCTTGTCTTGGACGGTGTTGGGATGCGGGCCGGCAGCGTCCAATGCCTCCTGAATTTCCCGCAGCGCGGCCGGATCACTCGTTTCTTCCCACCATTGCGGTCTTCCCGCCGCCAGCCATCCGATCAATTGCCCCACCGCTTCGACTTCGGGGGCGGTGCCCGCAAACGGCGGCATGAACGGCTTGGTCTGTTGCAACCGGGCGATGTTCACGCGCCGCTGCTCCTGCGACCACGTCCCGGCAAGATGCGCCAGGCCGTTGACGCCATCGTAGGTGTGGCACACGCTGCATTGAACCCGAAACACGCGGGCGCCCAATCGCACCTGGTCATTGGGATATTTCTGGGCGTCGCGGAGGGGATACGGATCGCGCGCGACGCATCCAATCCGTCGAAGTTCCGCGACTTCGGTCCGCGGAATCGAGTTGGAGTAAAGGTATTCTCGTATGGTGAAGGGCTTCCGCACGCCCTCGCGGACAAACTCCCCGCCCGCCGTCGCGCCGAAGGCGAGGACACACAGGAGCGACGCCGTGGTCACGTTGAAATAAAGCCGCTTCCCGATGATCCCCACGATGGCGTAAATCCCGATGACCAGCGACGCCGCGACGGCGAGACCCATGAACATCGTCATGGCCGGGCTGCCCCCCAGGACCCACGACCGGCTGTCCGGCGGGATGACCGCTAAGTACCACAGTCCCAGCGCCGGCATCAAGACCATCGGTGCCAGCCCCAGTGCCGCCTGATGGATCAACCGCTTGCGCGTCTCCGGCGCGAAGTCCTTCACCAGGTTGATCACCAGGCACGCCGCCAACGAGGCAATGGTCAGCGCGCTGACCGTCCGGTAGGCGAGCGACGGCCAGAAGCTCGGGTTGAAGAAACCCGACCACATCCGCCGCGTCTGGCTCCACTCCCCCGGCGTCAACTGCCACGACAAAATCCCGTTGATCCAGAAGAGGCTCATCCACGCGGCGACGGAATACAGGACCAGCAGCGTCAGGCGCGAGCGACCAGACAAAACACCGCCGTAACGGTAGAACATGTACCCCGCGACGATCTCCAGGCAGAAAAAAGTCCACTCCGTCGCCCAGATCCAATGAAACTCATGGACCATCGTGCCGATGGTGCCCGGGCTGATCTGGATGGAAGTGAACCACATGGCCACGCCGGTCAGCGCTCCCAGAACGAAGCTGACCAGAACAAGCGTTTTGAAGTAGCCGTCGACGAAGTGCCGGGCCGATTCGTCGCGGCGCCGCTGGCTGCGCCACTCGAAAAAGCACAGCATCATCCCACCGCCGATGGCGAATTGGGCCAGGAAGACGTGAAAGATCCCCATGCCGCCGATGACCATTCCCTTGATCAGCGGTCCGAAGTCGTTTGTCGGGTAGTAGGTCATTTGTCAGATTCGGCCGGCGCGGGATTATAATCCAATCGAGCGATGGCCGAATCCCGCTCAGGCGAGGTTCCACCCCGGCCGATCTTTGACCTGCGGAGACGTGCAACGTAATTGAAACGAACCGACCTCATCGCCGTCGCGGTCTGTTTCCTACTGGCGGCTGCGCTGTTCACGAACCTGCTCGTGACCCTACTCGTCGGGCTGTTGGCCGCGGCGATCTATCACGCCGTTTATCGCCGCAACCGCAAGGTGATGGTCCTCCTCGTCAGCTTACTGGCCTCTTATCTCTTGCTCGAGTTCTTCGGCGGGATCGCGATCCGCCGCCACATCGCCCGGACCCACCACGTCGATCTCGATCATCGCATGAAGGCGAATCCCGCAGCCGGTATCAATAGCGACGGCATCCGCTGCCCCGTCGAGGCCTCCGATTTCACCGCCGACACCTACAACATCATCTTCCTCGGCGATTCCTTTACTTACGGCGAGCGCCTCGCGGACGGTGGCGAGGCGTTCCCCGCGCAACTCGAAGCCCTTTGCCGCGCGAAGTATCCCGCCGCGAAGGTCCGCGCCGTCAATTTCGCCTGGGTCTCTTCGTCGCCGCTCCTCTCCGCCCGGTTGCTCAAGGACATCGGCCAAAAATACAAGCCTCGACTCGTGGTGTATTGTCTGGACATGACGGATTTTCACGACGACCTGCGCTACCTTGTCGGTGCGCAGTACATCGGCGTATCTCCGACCGCCTTTCTGCTCGCCAAAGCCGGGTTGGCCGCCGAATTGTCCGAACTCAAAAAGCGCTGGAACTTCCCGGAGCTTTGGGCGCGGCTGACCGGTCGCGGCGCGGTCGTGCCCGGCGATCGCTTCTTCGTCGTTAATCAACCGCTTGGCGAGAGCATCGAATACATGCAGGCGACGGAAAACAACCTTCGAGAGATTGATGCCTTTTGCCGTGAGCAACTCAACGCAAAGTTTGTTCTCGTCATGCTGCCGCGCGGTTTCCAATACAGCGACAAGGAAAGCCGCCGAAGCTGGGAGGCCTACGCCTACACGCCGCTGGGCCCCTATGTCCTCGAGCCGTTCAAGTGGCTGAAGTCCTTCCGCGCGCGGGCAGGATTCCCGTGTTACTCTCTCCTCGAGGACTTCCAGAACAGCACAGTCTTCCCGACCTGTTTTGACGATGATCCTCACTGGACAAAAGAAGGCCACGCCGTCGCCGCCCGCGGTATGCTCCGGATTCTCGATAAAGAAGGGACACTTACTCGCGAGCCACTGACCACTAACCACTGACAACTGACCACTGCTCCATGACCTACCTCATCTCACCCATCTCCGGTCACACCCCCGACGATGTCCTCTCGCATGCGCGGACCGCGCTCGATGCCGGCGCGGAAGCCATCGAACTCCGACTCGACCTCTGCGGCCCCTACACCGTCGACGATCTTCGTGCGCTTCGTAAGGCGGTTCCCTCCAACGTACCGTTGATTTTGACCATCCGAACTATCTTTGAAGGCGGCGCGTGGGATGACGGCGACGATGTGGCAATAAGCAAACTGATCGAATTGGGTCCCATGGTGGATTACATCGATGTCGAACTTTCGTGGTGGCAGGGCTCCGCGAACATTCGACAGAAGATCGGCCTGGCGTTACGCCGCGCCGGTCACTTCTCTCAAGACGGCGGTCGCGAAGAGATCGATGAAGCCGCCCCGCGTAAGCTCATCCTCTCTCGTCACGACCACACCGGCCGGCCACCGACACTCTCCTCCGATTTGTACCTTATGTGCGACGAGCCCGCGTGCAATGTTTCCAAGCTCGCCTGGCGCGCGCGGACCGTGCGCGACAACTTCGAGTCATTCGAATTGATGCGCAGCAGTCCGAAACCGATCATCGCCATCTGCATGGGCCCGCACGGCGTTGCCTCGCGCGTCCTTGCCAAAAAGTTCGGCGCGTTCGGCACCTTCTCCGCCCCGGCCGCCGGGCTGGAAACTGCGGCGGGCCAACTGACGCTCGCCGAGATGCGCGCCCTCTATCGCTGGGATTCCATCAACCGGGAGACCGCGGTCTACGGCCTCATCGGATCGCCCATCGCCCACTCGCTCAGCCCCGCCGTTCACAATGCGGGCTTCGAGGCCGCCGGCGTGAACGCCGTGTACCTGCCCTTTGATGTCTCCCCGGGCTATGAGTCCTTCAAAGCATTCATGGTCGAAGCCCTGGCGCGACCCTGGCTCGACCTGCGCGGCTTGTCGATCACGATCCCGCACAAGCAAAACGCCCTGCGGTTCTTGCAGGAAAAGGGCGGTGCCCTCGACGATATCGCGGCGCGCGTGGGCGCCATCAACACGTTCCGAATCGAACCAGACGGCCGCCTCGATGGCCTTAACACCGACTATGCCGCCGCCCTCGACGGCATCTGCCAGGTCCTCCATTGTGAACCCCGGCAGCTTCGCGGGAAGCGCGCGGCCATCCTGGGGGCCGGCGGCGTCGCCCGGGCGGTCGTTGCGGCGCTGACGGACCACGGCGCCGACGTCACCATCTTCAATCGCACGACCGACAAGGCCGCCGCCCTGGCCGCCGAGTTCGGCGGCCGCCACCAACCGTGGGACAGGCGCGGGGTGATTGACGCGGATCTGCTGATTAACTGTACGAGTGTGGGGCTTTGGCCCGCGGTCGGGGAGTCGCCGATGCCGGAGGGCGTACGGAACACGAAGGCCGCCGTCTTCGACACGGTCTATCGTCCCCTGCAGACGCGCCTGCTGATGGAAGCCCGGCAAGAAGGGTGCCGAACCATGGACGGATTGTCGATGTTTGTCCACCAAGCCCATGCCCAGTTCCAATACTGGACCGGCCGATCGGTACCGGCGGAGGGTTATCGTAAGGCGGCGATCGCCCGAGTGGAGGGGGACGTCTGACCCCCTCCTGCCCACTTTTCCGGATGAGCCCCATTTGACCCCCCGGCCGGTTCCGCCGAAGATGTAACCTGTTTCGTGCCGACCCTATAGGGGTGGGACCGATCCGGACGCGGCGGTCTTTCGCCGCGACACAGACCTCGCCCCGGTATGCCGGGAGACGGACTTCGTCCTCGTTATCGATCGGCTATGAAATTACTCTTCAGCTCAGACCTGCACGGCGACGAGGCTCATTACACCCGCCTGCTCAACGTCGCGAGGCAAAACCGCCCTCAGCTCATCATCCTGGGGGGGGACATGCTTCCCGATGATTCCGCCCTGGAACCGGACCAAATGGGTCACGGTCAGCCCGCGTACGTCCGTGGGCCGTTCCGCAAGTACATCGCTTCGTTGAGAGAGGCCTCCGGTTGCGAATCGGTCATGACCATCTTTGGAAACCATGACTGGGGCAGCAGCGTGACCGCGATGGCGGAACTGGAGGGCGATGGGCTGCTGAACGTGCTCAGTCTGGAGAAGCCGACCCTTTTCAAAGGCATCTCCTTTTTGGGATATTCGAGCACGCCGCCGACGCCGTGGTTCGTCAAGGATTTTGAGCGCCTGGATCAACCCAAGGATAAGCCGCCGCTCCTCGGCGGCGCGCGCTGGGATGCGCGGTTCAACCGACCCTGCACGCTCAGCGCCACCGCGCTTTTCGGGATGAGCCGGACGATGGTCGCCGAACTGGCCGATCTCAAGCGGCCTCCCGATCCGTGGGTCTTCGTCGCCCACGCGCCGCCGGCCGAGTCACTGCTCGACCGCTACTATGGAAACCTCGCCTGGGGTTCCAAGGCGGTCCGCGACGCGATCGAAAAGCACCAGCCGATGCTTTCGCTGCACGGCCACATTCATCAGGCGCATGAAGTCACCGGGCACTTCATGGATAAGATCGGTCGGACCGTCGCCGTCAATCCCGGTCAAACTCATTCGAAGCTCAATCACGTCCTGATCGAAGTCGACCCCGCCAAGGGGGCGGTCCTGAACGTCACCCACGGACAAGCAACGTGAATCTCGTCCTCGTCGGTTATCGCGGCAGCGGGAAAAGCACCGTCGGCGAAATCCTCGCGCGGCGGATGGGCTGGCGTTTCCTCGATCTGGATGCCGTGATCGTCGAGCGCGCGGGCCAGTCCATCGCGCAGCTCTTCGCGACCGAGGGAGAGGCCGGTTTCCGCCGTCGCGAAAAGGAGGCTTGCGAATCGCTGCGCAAGGCCAAGAACCATGTCGTCGCCCTCGGCGGTGGCGCACTCGAAGATCCCGAGACGCGCCTCGCCGCCAAGCGCCTGGGCAAGATCGTCTGGCTTCGCGCCCCCGCGGCCATTCTCTGGTCGCGGATCAGCCGTGATCCCAGCAGCCCGCGAAATCGGCCGGACCTCACCCCCGGCGGCGGCCTGGCAGAGGTCGAAACGACGCTGAAGCTCCGCGAGGCGAATTACGGGGCGATGGCCGCACACCAGGTCGATACGATTTCTGACTCCCCGGAACAGGTCGCCGAAGCGATTGAGCTATGGTTCCGCGCCAACGACACCGAACAGACCGAGGCTTAGATTCTTCGACCCGGCACCCGGAACTCGCGACGAGGGGCTAATGGCGGAGGGCTGGATACTCATCGCGAACAACCTCGTGATCCCCGTGGCGATACTGGGCGCGATCGTCGGCAGCTTTCTGAACGTCGTCATCTATCGGCTCCCACTCGGCCTTTCGGTCTTCTCGCCCCGATGGTCCTTCTGTCCGCATTGTCGGCGGACGATCCGCCCGTTGGACAACATTCCGATCGTCGGATGGCTGATCCTGAAGGGACGCTGCCGGGCGTGCGGCGTACCCATCTCACCGATTTACCCTTTGATTGAAGCGCTGACGGCGCTGGTCTTTGTCACCCTCTGGGATGTGCTGTTCACGGCCCGGCTGGTCCCCGGGATTGCCGGAGTGCGGACCGATTGGCCCATGATCCTGGCGTATTTCGCTCTCTTTTCCGGCTTGCTGGCCAGCTCGGCCATGGACATTGAGTCCTACACCATCGATATTCGTATCTCCATCGTCGTGATGATCGTCGCCGTCGCTGCGCATGCGGTCCGCGGCATGCCCGATGTCGTCCTCACGACCACGGACGATCGGTCGCTGGGCTTTCTGCCGCCGGGTCTTTGCGTGATCGCCGCGGCGGGAGGACTGACGTGGCTGACCGGCTGGGTCGTCATGGCCGCCTGGCCCCGCCCCCGCACGGCCGCGGACGTTCGACCGGGCGAGGTGACGACCGGTGTCTCCGATCCTGCGCCCTCGGAGCCTCCCACCTCCAGCCCCTCGTCCGAATCCTCCGCCATTCCCATCGTCCTGCTCACGCTCCTTGTCATCGCCCTGATAATCTGGCAACGTGTCGCACCCGATTTCAACGGCGGCCTTCCTTTCTCTCCGGTGGCGCTTCGCTTTCTCATTGCGTCGGTCATCTGCATGACCGCCCTCATATTGGCGTCCTGGATTCCGCGGCCGGTAGATGCCGAAATCGTCGGGGAGATCGAAGATTCTCGGCATCACGCCCGGTCCCTCGCGGTTCGCGAGCTGGCGACGTTTGTTCCCGCGCTGATCGTCGCGATCGGCGTGTTCCTTTGGCTCCGGGGCCGCGAGGGCGTGAGCCTGCGCAGCGAATGGACCGACCTGCATCGGGCCTACGCGGATTCCTGGCATTGGGCGAAGTTCGTCGGCGGCGCGCTCCATGCCATCGGGGGCATGGTGATCGGGGCGGCCCTGGGTTGGACGGTCCGTATCATGGGAACGCTGGCGTTCGGGAAGGAGGCGTATGGGACGGGAGATATCTACCTGATGGGGACCATTGGCGCCGCGGCGGGAGTCGCCAATCTCGTATTCGGGTTCTTTCTCGCCGCCGTTCTTGCCCTGATCGGCGTGGCGGCGTCTCTCTTCCATAAGTCCAACCGCGTCATTTCATTCGGGCCCTGGTTGGCCCTGGGATCGTTCGTGGCCCTCGCGTTGGAGGGATTCCTGTTAGACTTCTTCAAGCCCGCGACCGGCCTTCTGTGGAGCCTGATATCCGGCACGTCGGCGTGGCGATTTGGAGGTTGAACCTGTGGCCGGGCCCATCAAACAAATAACGGTCTATGCGAAAGTTACGCTCATCGTCGCCATCTTTCTGGGCGTCGCCACCATCATTTTCAAGAACCGCAGCTATGAGACCAAGTTCTGGCCGTGGGCGGTCCTGGCCCCGGTCTCCACGTTGTGGCTCATGCTGGCGACCAGCGTCGTTTCCGTGGTGGTCTTCTGGCTTCTGTCCAAGATGCGGCGGGTCTGGCGGGAATTGGCCGACCTTCGGCTGCAGAAGGCCGCCCAGGAACGGCAAGCCGAGGAGGACCAGCGCCGCCGCCAGCTCGACGAGCAGGAACGCCGCATCGACGACAAGATCAAGAAGGCGCTGGGGCCGGAAAACTCACAGGGCAACCACTAGAAGGACGCCTCGCTCATGTTTCACGGCCGGCAGGGGCGCCGGCCGCTACGAAAACCCGCCATTTCTGTTGACGATGGACTCCCCTCCGCTTACTCTTTCCGCCATGCGCCGCGTCCATCTTCGCGGCGGCGCGAAAAAAACTAAACTTGCGTTGTTCAATTTTGGAGGAACAAACCATGGCATGGATGACACGCAACCCCGCTCTCACTCTTTCCCTGACCGCACTTTTCCTGACACTTGGCGTGACCGGCTGCGGGCCCGACGCCAAACAGAAAAAGATCGATGAACTCACCGCCGAGAACGACGGTCTCAAGCAGGAGATCGAGGACCGCGACCGGCAGCTCAACGATGCGATGGTCCGCGAGAACGACTCGAAGAGCACGATCGACGAGTTGAACCAGCAGCTCGCGAAGGCGCGCGCCGACGGCAAGAACAGCGAGGGCTGGGTCACGATGCCCAGCTTCGACATGATCTCGGTGCCGGGCTCGGTGCTGTTTGAGGCGGGCAAGGCGGACCTGACGTCCGGCGGCCGGGCGAAACTGGCCCAGATCGCCTCGGACATCCGCGCGAAATACAGCGATCGCGACATCTTCGTGTTCGGTCATACCGACGACCAGCCGATCCGCAAGAGCAAGTGGAAGGACAACTGGGAACTCGGGGCGAACCGCTCGCTCAAGGTGATTCGCGCCCTGTCCGAACTCGGCATTCCCAACGACTCGCTGGTCCAGGCGAACTGCGGCCAGTACCGGCCGAAGACATCGAACACTAACGACAAGGCGCGGCTGCAAAACCGCCGCGTGGAGTTCTACGCGGTCAAGAAGAACGCCGGCGCGATTGATGGCACATCGGCCCGGGGAACGAGCGACGAGTAGGCGGTCGCTTCTCTACATTTCTTATGTTCTTACCGAAGCCCACCGGATAGCTCCCGGTGGGCTTCTTTTATTAGCGACTCCACGTGCGACCTCTGCGTGCGTTCAACGTCCTGCCGGGGCGCAGGCCGCTATGAGGACTGCGCAGGTCTAGCTGGAATCAGGGATATTGAGGAGCGGCGTCAAGTCCTCGCGTATTCGCTGACGAAGGGCCTCGCGGCGCGGATCGGGATCGGGGAGATCGTCGAGGTCGATGCGCGGGACGAGGGAGTTTGGCAAAGTCGGAATGCGGATTGCGGAATGCGGAATGGGCGGAGGGGAAGTGACCGAAGGGACCAAAGGGACCTCCGGGACCGAAGGGACGGGATCAACAAGAGCGAGGGATTGAGGGGCGGAATCGGCGCGCGGGGACGGAGCGTCAACTGTGTTCGTGGACAATTCGGCGCCCCTTGGCGAGGGCGGTTCTGATGCGGCGGCGCGGAATTCGTCGGCCGCCGGGACGGCGGCCGCTACGGGACGGCGGCGGGGGAATACGTCGCAGGCTTTGTGGGCCTTGATGGCGGTGGTGATGGCGGAGGCGTACGCGAGGGTCAGGCGTTGGATCTGGGCGGGGGTGGCATCCTCCTGGTAGAGGAGCGTTTCGATCAGGCGGTCGCCGAGGAGGCGCGGGAGTGTCTGGTTGAGGTCGGCCTGGGCCGGGGCGACGAGCTCGGCGAGGTTGCAAACTTGGGCGGCGGCGCGGATGCGGCGGGCGTAGTTGTAGAAGGCGGTGAAGCTGACGCCCTTCTCGGCGAGGCGGAATTTTTCGAAGACACCGCGGTAGGTGGGCGGATCGCGGTTGACGATGGCGCGGTCGACCTTGCGGCGCTCGTCGGCGGTGGTTTTTTCGTAGATGGTCGAATGGGTGTCGCGACCGGCGGATGCGTTGGTTAAGGGCAAGTCGTGCATGATCGAATCCTCCTAAAAACGAGCGGACGCCCTGAAAAAGACTGAACAAGCCAGAAAAACGTCCACAGATGACGCAGATGCCACAGATGGGGAAGAGGGCGATGCTGCGTGAATAGCTTTGGTTTCATGGGCGCGGAATCTCCGTGGACGCGGGGGGCACCGCTTAAGAGCAGTAGCCGACGCCGGGCGTCCGGTCCTTCCTCACTTCAAGCACCATGCTTGCTCAGCGCTCCCTCTAAAATGAGGGATTTAGGGAGCCCGCCAAGGCGAGGTTTTCGACAGGGATTAGGGGATTGAGGTGGCGTTGATCCACCCGATTCGTACCGGTCGGTTCCGCGCGATGATTTTCTTGTAGACGCGGACGGTGCTTGGGTGGATGTAATAGTCGGGAATACCCTCGCCGGGCACGGCGATGAGTTCTATCTTGTCTCCGACCTTGAGTTTGCTTGCTTTCATCACGCGTCGCAGTAATGCGATCCCGTCGGGATCGAACGACATGATAGCGGCCCTGGTACAGGGGCGGTTGCCCCTGCCTACTGAATACCAGCCCGTTGGGCTGAGTCGCCGCGCCCCGATGGGCGAAGAAGTTCCATCTCGGAGGGCAGATGGTAATCTGCAATTTGAATGATTGCGCCGCATTCGATCATCGCGCCACATTCAGGCTGCGCGCGGCGCTCCTTTACGGTCGCGGCTTTGATTGCGCGCGTGGGCGCGATTCCTGCGCGCGGCTGAGGAGGACGAAGACGTCTTCGAGGCTCGGGCCGATGGGGCGGAAAGTTGCGTCCGATTGACTTGGGGCGACCTGGGCGAGGAGGGATTCGGGCGGGAGCGTGTCGGCGACGAGGATGTGGAGCGTGTCGCCGAACATGGTGGCGTCGCGGACTTCGGGGAGCTGGCGGGCGCGGGCGAGGGCGTCGGCGGGGGCGGCGCAGGTGATTTCGTAGCGCTGCGTGCCCGGCGGGGTGACGGCCTCGCCGAGCTTCAATTCGTCGGGGCGACCGAGGGCGATCAGCCGCGCCTGGTAGATGTAGCCGACGTGGGTGCAGCGCTCCGCCTCGTCCATGTAGTGCGTCGTGACGAACATGGTCACGCCGCGGTGCGACAGTTCGAAAAGGAGGTCCCACAGCTCGCGTCGCGCGACCGGGTCGATGCCGGCCGTGGGTTCGTCGAGGAAGAGGACCTCCGGTTCGTGGATGAGGGCGCAGGCGAGGGCGAGGCGCTGCTTCCAGCCGCCGGAGAGCTGGCCGCCGAGGCGATCAGCGTAGTCGGCGATTCCCGTCAACGAGATGACGGCGTCTTCGCGCTCGCGCTGGCGGACGGGGGAGAGACCGTACACGCGGCCGTAGAAGCGGAGGTTTTCGGTGACGGAGAGGTCGGCGTAGAGGCTGAACTTCTGCGACATGTAGCCGATGCGGCGTTTGACGCCTTCGGGGTCCTGGCGGATGTCGATGCCGAGGACGGACCCCGTGCCTTCGCTGGGGCGGAGGACGCCGCAGAGCATGCGGATGAGGGTGGATTTGCCGCTGCCGTTGGGGCCGAGGAGGCCGAAGATGCTCGAGCGGGCGACGTCGAAGGTGACATCGCGGACGGCGACGAACTCGCCGAAGCGGCGGGTCAGGTGGCGGGCGGCGATGACGGGTTCGTTCACGGTGGCACGCAAATTACGAATGACGAATTACGAATTACCAAAGACGAGGGGAAGCATGAATTCCCTTTTGTAATCTGCAGTGCGTCACTCGTCATTTTTTTGCTTCGTCGAAGCGGAGGTCGGCGGCCATGCCGACGCGGGCGCGGTCGAGGCCTTCTTCCAGTGTCACCTTGATGCGGAAGACCTGTTTGCTGCGCTCTTCGGGCGTCTGGATGTTTTTGGGGGTGAACTCGGCCTCGCGGGCGATGAAGGAGACGCGTCCGCGGAGGCGTTGGCCGGGCAGGCTGTCGACTTCGATCGGGACTTCCTGGCCGAGTTGGATTTCGCCGAGCCGCGCCTCGGGGACATACGAGCGCACCCAGAGCTTGGAGATATCGAGCAGGGAGACGCTGGGGGCGTTCGCGCCGACCAGATCGCCGGGCTGCAATTCGATGGCCTCGACGACGCACTTGCAGGGAGACGTTACGACCAATTCCCTCATCTGCGTCTCGATTGCCGAGACTCTTGCCCTCGCCGCAGTGACCTCCGCGGCGGCCTTGGCGATGTCCTCCTTGCGAAAGCCCTGTTCGGAAAGCTTGAGCGCCTGTTCCGCTTCGGCCAGTGCCGCCCGGCCCGCGGCGATGTCTTCCTTGCGCGTGCCCTCTTCCAGCAAGGCGAGCTGCTGTTCGGCCGCGGCGACGCGCGCCCGCGCCGCCTTGACCGCGCGGATCGCTTCGTCGAGTTCTCTTTGCGCCCCCTGGTTATTCTCCACCAGTCGTTTGAGCCGCTCGTGTTCGGATTCGGCGAGGTCGAGGCTGGCGCGTTCGAGGTTGACCTGTTCGCGCGCGACCGTGATTTCTTGTTGCCGCGGCCCGGCGACGAGTCGTTCGAGGGTCGCCGCGGCCTGATCGCGATGGGCGCGGGCCTGCTCGATCTCCTCGCTTCGAAATCCCGCGGACAGCCGCGCGTGCCCCGCTTCTACCGCGGCGAGGGAGGCGCGGGCCTGGGCGAGTTGTTCGTTGAGATCGAAGGGATCGAGGCGGTACAGGGTGTCGCCGGGCTTCACGAGACTGCCTTCGGCCGTCGAGACTTCGGCGACGCGACCGCCGACGCGGGAGCCGACACGGATGACGTCGGCCTCGATGTAACCGGAGACGACAAACCGGGCGGTCCGCCCCTGTTGACCGTAAAGCCACGCCAGTGCGCCCACTGCGAGCAGCGCGACAATCACGACGATTCGGCGCATGCGGGAAGATCCTCCTCTGGAGCGCTCCTGCGCTCGGGGTCCGCCTATCCGAGCAAAGACTATACCATTGATAGGTACGTGTGCGAGTCGGTTGGCGAACGGCGAGGGGCGGGATATAGTTCCTTCAAGTTACGCGAGTGTTCGACCATCGGAGGAAATCATGAATATCCGCATCACCTACTGCCAGCAGTGAAACTACCTGCCCAAGGCCGCCAGTTTGGCGGAAGCGATACAGGGCGAGACCGGCGTGAAGCCCGAGTTGGTCGGCGGGGCCGGGGGCATCTTCGACGTCGAGGTGGACGGGAAGATGATCTTCAGCAAGCACAAGGTGGGCCGGTTTCCCGAGGATTTCGAGGTCCTGAGCCAGATCAAACCGAAGTGAGATGCGCGAGTGTCGGGGGCGTTGCACTTGTGGCAGGAGGCGCCCCATGCCGGCGCGGATGATTCCATATCAATTGACCGAGCGATCAGCCGCCTGGCAGGCGGAGCGGGCGCGGTCGCTTTTGGCGGAGATGGAGGCGCGGCGGAGCTGCCGGTTTTTTTCGGATCGGGTGGTGCCGCGCGAGTTGATCGAACAGGCCGTGGCGGTGGGGCATTCGGCTCCGAGCGGGGCGAACCGCAAGCCGTGGCGGTTTGTGGTTGTCGATGATCCGGTAATGAAGCGGGAGATTCGCCTGGCCGCCGAGGCCGAGGAGCGGGAGAGCTACGACCATCGGATGCCGCAGGAGTGGTTGGAGGCGCTGGAGCCGATCGGCACGACGTGGGAGAAGCCGTTTCTGGAAATTGCGCCGTGGCTGGTGGTGCTATTTCGGATCGATTGGGTGGAGGAGGGCGGACGGCGGCTGAAGAACTACTACCCCTCCGAGAGCGCGGGCATCGCGGCGGGGTTTTTCCTGATGGCGTGTCATCAACTGGGGCTGGCGACGCTGACACATACACCGAGTCCGATGAACTTCCTGCGAACGATCTGCCGCCGACCGGAGAATGAGAAGCCGTATCTGCTGATTCCCGTCGGGTATCCGGCGGCGGATGCGACCGTCCCGGATCTGGTGAAAAAACCGCTGTCCGAGGCGCTGCAGTGGAATCGGTGATCGACGGGCCCTCTCAGAGATGCACCGCGCCCGGCAGGATTCGAACCTGCGACCGCCGGATTAGAAATCCGGTGCTCTATCCAGCTGAGCTACGGGCGCAACTCTTTGTCGGACAAAGACTTTTTAGCATAGCGGCGGGGTTTTTCAACCCCCGAAACCCCGTTTTGGGTCACTTTTGGGTCACTTTGCCTCGGTTGGCCAACCAAGACGGCTGCCCGACTCGCCTCCCGAATCAGGTCGAGCTGGTCTTGCGTGGCAGCGGCGTAGTAGCGCTGAGTCGTCCCTACGCTGCTGTGACCAGCCATCTTCATGACGGTCTGGATATTAGCAAACCTCGACCAGTTGGTAATGGCCGATCGTCGCAGGTCGTGGATTGAGACCGTGGGCTTCCCCGATTTGTCGATCAGGCTTGGTGCTTGTCTGGCCGCGTGCTCAACGACGGACCGGAATCCTCGGTTGAAGTTGTTGATCATGTTTCGGCCCTCAGGCCACAGTTCTTTTTTCATTGCCGCCTTTATCAGTTCGAAACGATCGAGGGGCAGGAACACGTAGGCATGCCCCTTGCGGCAATTCTGTTGGAGCCTGGCCAATAGCGCGATCGTCTCAGATGGTACCGGAATCGTCCTGTTTTCGTAATCCTTTGGAGTCCAATCCAGGGTGTGTTCGCTTTCGGTTTTTGTAGACACGGTGATCTCGTCGCCTTCGAAATCGACATCCGACCAAGTCAAATTGAGGGCCTCACCATAGCGGAGGCCGGCGGTGTAACAGACCGTCAAAAAGGATTCCCACCAGAGGTCGGCCTGGTCTTTTCGTGTCCGCGCCGCTTCGACGAGGGCAGTAAATTCGGTTGGTGAAACGTATCGGATTGCCGGTTGCGCGACGCGATCCGACCGAATTCCCAGAAAGGGATTTTCGCGGATGTATCCAAGCGGCGACACCGCCACGCTGAAGGCGGCCCTGAGTGTTCGTTTAAGACGGTTGACCGTGGCCGGGCTCGGCCGTTTTTTCGAATCGCCCTCGCGGATGGCTGATATGAACCGCACGGCTATTGCGGGCGATATGGTCACTAGCTGTGTTCCTTTGCCCGCGTACGACGCGAATCGCTCAAGGCAGTATCGGGAGGCCTCAAGGGATGTCGCCTTTAGACGCTGCCCTCGAGGCCCTGTCCGTAGCTGTACGAATTCGACAATGAAGTCACCCAGCGTCACCCGTCGTTGAACCTTCCTTTGCTGAGGGGCGCGCTCGAACTCGGCCATCTTCTGTGCTCGAAAAACCTCGGCCTCGTTGCGGTCGGAAAAGGTCCGCGCAGGACGCATAATCTTCCCGCCCGGCCCCTGCGCAAACCATCGTACAATCCAAACGTGTTTGCGGCGCCGGGGCCAAAGGTGCTTGGGGATCGGTTGGCCCTCTTGGCCTTTAGGCGGTGGTTCCATCCACCGCCGCATTATCGAGACTTTGTGTGTCATGAGATGTTGTCCCATTTAGTTAGGCTCCAGAAGCGCCGCATGCGCGCACGATGGGCGGGGACCGGGCGAACCCGGTCGCGCCCACGCAAATCGATGCGGGGTCAGCTGAGAAGCTTTGGTTTTGAGAATGTCCGGAGACGTTGAACTAACTTCGGCCGCTCGGATATATCCGTGCGGCTCAACGGACTGCTCAAGGTCTCACGTTTCTGTCATCATCTTGCAGTGCCTTTGCATGTTCGTCTTTCACCGCGGCAGCAGGAGCGACTTGCCGGCGCTCACGGCCGGCAAGCCATTCGTCCACGGCTGCCCGACGAAACAAAACTCGACCAGCGATTCGGCCGACGTCCGGTAAGTTCTGGGTGCGGCGAATGAACCGCAGGGCCCGCTTGGCGCTCGCTGGATCGTGCCCGGCCATGTCCATGCGGAGGTACTGGGCGAGTTCAACGTCGGTCAATAGTTCGGGCCAGGCGGCTGGGGGGGCCGGCCATTCGGAAGGAACCGTCGTTGTCACCTCGTTGCGCTTTTCCACAACATGTTCCGGTAATTTGCTAACCACGGCCCATCGCCGTTTGTTGTTGATCAACAACATTCCTTCTCAGGTACTGGTGAACGCCGCCCCCTCGGTCGCATGCACGGCTCTCACATCGATGGCCCGCAGCCTTGCTTTTTTCAAAATCGTTAGCGTCACAGTGGGGGGCTGGTCCGCGGTGGTCCGCGTACACCGCCACTGTTTTCCCGATGAATAAACTGCGGACCGTTGTATTCATGGTGACGCGACTAGAATCCCCCCGGAATCCGGGGCTCAATGGGCTGGGTCGTGGACCACTGCGGACCACCTGGACCATAATACTTGCGAAGGCCGATTCCGACGTACGCCCGCCGTCGTAGTTCGCCATCCCTCGGCCGGGATCGACGAAGGCCAGGAAGTGCAGCGATCAAGTCCCGGCCGAAAGTCTGCCGAGTGCCCGGATGATCCCGTCCGTTTTCCTCGCACCACTCTTTCCATTCGTCGTGCAGTCCCTCAATGTACGCTTCGTACTGGGGTCCCAGAACGCATCGATCTCGGACAAACGCCGCCACGGGACTGGCAAGGTCGGCCAGCTCCTGTATGGCGTCACTACTGGATTCCGGATTGACGAAATGGCCGCGGGCGTGAAGGCGCTCCCATCCCTCCAGCGCCCACAATAGAATTCCGGCCAGTTCGCCCATTAGTTTTTTTGTTAGTTCGGTGTCCTCCCTCCCGAAAAAAGAATGGCGGAGTATTAGGACAATAAACCGCCCGGCCAACGCCCCGGACGTGTCAGCCACTCGCGGCAATTCGTTCGCAAGGAACATGAATTTTGTAGACAACTTCAGGGTCGCATCGCCGAGGTACTTTCGCGGAATCGTCAGGTTATCTTCGCCGCTGATGCAAAGGAGCCTTTCGATAATCGTGGATAAATCCAGTTTTCCGCCGAATCGCGCGTCCGACACGATGGCCAACGCCTTGCCGATAAGAGGTTGCAGGCCAAAGTTCATTGCAAGACTCGACGTCGTGGGCCCGACCACGTTTGCGGGGCCTACGAGCGCACCTAAAACGCGGCCGATTGTCCCCTTGCCGGATCGCTTCGGCCCGAGCAGTAGCAACATCTTCTGCTGTGACGTGTCGCCCGTTAGACAGTACCCGAACCACTCCTGTAACGTGGCGATGGACTGCGGGTCATCCGGCCATAACTCGCTGAGGAACTTGATCCACGCGTATGGCCTCGGGGCATTCTCGGTATAATCGTATGTCAGCGCCGACGTAGAGAACAACATCGGCGATGGTGCGAGAATCCGGCGCGTCGGAATATCCAGAATTCCCGACCGAAACGGCAACAACAGGTCCGCCGATGGGAACGAAGGCCGGTCGATCAACCAAGCCGGGGGATTGATGCCCGCTGACAAGAACGACTCCGCCTTGATGGCGTCAATAATGTTATTGACCTTGTTCTTGGTCGGGTGAAACGGAACTAATTTGACGCGCCCTTCCCGTGTTGTTTTCGGCCTGAGAGTGTTTTCGGTAAAGGTGTAGAGAATCGAACGGAGTTCGTCATCTGCCAGTAGGGTGTAGCGATTTTCTCGCCAGACGAAAAAGACGCCGGCGTAAAAGCGAAGAATCAACATTTTGTCAACGGTAAACCGTTCACGCAGGAACGCGCGCGCTGACGGCAACGGATCGGATGGAGAGAGGATGAGTTTCCCGGTATCGGGGTCGTATGCGCCGACCTGAAAGCCAGGGAATGTCGGGCACGCCGGTTCCCTTTCGTTGGAAAACGCGGAACCGATTGTCGCCCCGGCCTCGTCGTCGTTTAGTCCGCACCGCAGGGCGATCGTTAGAAGTTTCTCGCGCGCCTCGGCCACGGAATAACCGCACCCGCGCATGTCACAAGCTGCCGAGAACAGTCGGGTGTTTCGCGTCCCCTTCGACGCACCGTTGACGATGAAATCGAGCGTCTTTTTTGATAGTTCGCGCCGTTCGCCGCACTTGGCCGCGCCGTCACGACCGTCGACGGCCGGCTTGTTCTTCTTCGAGAGCAATTCAATCCAAGCCGCGGGCAGCTCAGCGGCAACGTCAATTGCGCTCGTCCATTCGTAGGCGCGGCCGTTCGCGCCGATGCTTGGAGGGGCCACGACGTATCCGCCCTCGCCACGAACATCGACGCCAGGCGCGCCGCCGAGTTTTGTGGCGTTGCGGATCTCAATCCCGGTAGGGTAACAAAAATAATAATGGCGTCCGCCACCGGGCGTTGTCGCGGTGATAGTTTGAGGCAGTGTTCCGAACTGTGATTCGAGCTGCGCAATGCCCTTGTCGCCGTCATGGCGTGGGTCGATGTCGATTACGACGATGCCGCTCCGCGCGCCTGTGGTGACGCCAATCTGTGCATTGCGGTAGCAGCTCCCCCACCATGCGCGGATTCGTTCCGGGTCCGTCGTTGCCTCTCTCGGCCAATTTTTCAACAGGGGTTTCTTGTCGCATCCGACTGGAAGCACGTGCCAGCCACGCCTGGCGAGGGCAATGCAAGCATGTTGCATGTCTTGATATGGAGAACCAGACTCGCTATACTGTGATTGTTCGTTATTCGGGGCCGCGTTACCTTCGCCGGGGCGCGGGCCTTCTTTTTGATCGCACATACTGTATTACACCTTCCGCATTTTCAGGCTTTTTATGACGTCTCCGATGTCGAACCGGATCACCTTCGGGGTGATTCGAACGGCCGGGATGCGCCCTGCACGTACCCAGGCTCTGACCGTGGAAGGCTGGATTCCCAGGTGCTTCGCCAGTTCAGCTGTGTCGATCAGGCTGTTCGCGTTTCGGGGCATTGCTTAGGGTCCTCCCCTTATTTAGCACGGGGAATGCGCGCAGGAGTCGCGCATAGTGGCGCATACCACCGGAAAACATTGAGAAAAATGCCCCTTACATTAGCGCATGTTGAGAGACGAGGACCCGTCGCTAATCGTGATCGTCACGTTGCTTTTGACCTTGGAGGCGTGCTTTGGTCCCGGACACTTGGCGCGGCCCACTGTCGATTAAAGCAGGATCCATGGGTAAGACGCGGTTTGGTTCGATGATCTGTCGGGTCTCATCCGGGATCTGGTTGCCGAGTTCTAGCCATTGCTTTACTTGTCTAACCCAACGAGAGACCTGGCCCTGGCTCGTCCCCATCCTCGCCGCGATTTCTGTTTGGGTCAGGTCGCCGAGTTTATGCGAGAGGTAGGCTTTGAACGCTTTTTTCGAGGGCTCGTCTCGTCGCCGTCCGGCCGGATGCCCCGAATCACCCGTAGGGCTCCCTTGTGCTTCCGTTGCTTCAAACCCCACAGCTCCAGTGACCTCGGGCGCAGTATCGTCGTCCGTCTGGACTCTCTCTGTTGGCGCGTACAAGGCTCGAATATTCTCGAATTCCTTTGCGGCCCAGAAACGCCGTAACTCATCAAGCGAAACGACCGGGGGAAAGCAGGGATCATATTGGCCCAAGTCTATCTCATCCGTAAATTGATACTCCCCGTCGACAAAAACTCGGATCTCCGCCCAGTCTCCCGTGTCGTCCCCTAGTACAGTGCCGAACACAGCGACCTTACGCCCTAGCGCATCGGGCCAAGAAAGCCTAAAAAGACCCGGTGACGGTGTCGGTGCCTCGTCGCCAGCGTCCGCCGACGACTGATCGAAGTCCGGGGTCGCTTGGCTATTCATCGCATCCGCAGAAACGTGATCGGTCTCTGAGGCGAACTCGAGATCGCCAGCCAGTACAGTCCGTTCTGAGGGTTTGTTTTCCAAATGGTGTGGGACGAGCTGGACAATCGCCTGGTCGGGCTTCTGAAATAATGGAGCGTCTGCCATAGTGCCTTGTCTACGGTGTGGCCGCCGGCGAGGTACCTCAGACAACGCAACCGAGTACTACGCGGCGGCGAACAGCCGTGATCAGCCGCTACCGTCAGAATCATTCTACCTAAACGATGTTGAAAAAGCGATTGTGTCGTTGAGTGTTGGGCGCTTAGGAAACCCGTAGCGGGCGGTATTGGCATCGCGCCTGCCGGCCCGAACCGACGTGGTATTCGCCGTGCGATCGACCAAACGAGAGTTTTGCTAGATGGTGGGGAGGGGAGTTGGATCTGACACGGTCCGAGGTGATCCAAAGGATGGGGCCTAGGCAGCCGTAATTCGGCGAATAAAGGGACCGGGATCCTTTCATCAGTAAATAACGCAAGTGGGGCGGAAAATTTAGACCGAGCCCAAACGGCACCACTATTACTCTCCCACCAACGACTCCGATGGAGATAGGGTCTCCGAAACCGATCTCGGCCTCGGCGGTCGACGACTGGCCTTGTCGCGCGCTTGAACATGTCGGCGGCACGCTGTGCGCCTGGTTCTGCGCCGTTTTCGGCACCTACTCGTACGGTCCGCCCGGGCTAATGTTGCTATGTTAGGGTTTCCCTTTCGGCGACAGCGCTTCGATTTTTGGGGTCGGAGCCTCTTTTTATTAACCTGTCGATTGTTGGAAATCCGACCAGGAAATCTTATCAGTCCAAACCATGATTGTGACAAGGAGCTATTCCCATGATCGTTCAAACATCGCCGTACGATTCGAACATCCCTCCGGCGGATCGGAAGCCTCTTCCGATCCCGGAGCAGCAGCGCAATTTTGAGTCCGTCGTCAGGCGTGACCGCCGACGCCGGGCGCGGCAAGACGCGCGTGTGATGGCTCGACTTTGGAGGGCCGGACGCAACGACGCCCGACTCTTGGGCATCATCCAAGATCCGAAGACCGGGGAGCTGGTGAACGATCCAGCCGTAGCCGAATATTATGGCCGACCCACCCTGGAGCAGATCGCGGAGGCCAGCCACGAGGCGGCTGCGGTAACGAATCTTGCCGTGATGACCTTCCAAGCGTTTCCCCCACGTGCTATGGCCAGGATGTGCAGAGCAAATCGTTTTGTTGAACAGTCCCTTTTCACGTTGCCGGGGCTGATCGAGTGGTTCAAACTCGCCTCCCCCGACGAAAGGCGCCTAGCGCTGAACCGCGTCTTGCCGGAGCGGCGGACGCTCACGAGTCTCGTCCGATCGATAATTCGGGCCCGCAAGAAGAAAGAGCGCAGTGAACAGCATAGAGGGTGAGCCCGGGCCGGCTCGCGCTGCGATTCCGCTGGAGAGTCGTCGATGAAAGTCTTCGGGCTAGCGTTCAGGCGTCCGGTGTCGTGTCGTCAGCGGGCGGCGGCTCCGAAGCCACGGCCACGGCCTCACTTTTTTCGATACTTTTCCGAATGGTCTCCGCCAGGCCCAGCTCGATGTAATTCCCTTCATCGGCCATTTGCTCCGCCGTCGGCATCGGCCGGACCGGGTTTTTGCCAAATCGCTCATACAGGATGCGGATTATTCCGCCGGTCAATTCCTCCACCTCGGTCTGCGCCGCCGACGCGGCGGGCTTCAGTCTGGATATTTCGATTTCGCCGGCACGCATTCCTTCCTCGACTTGGCGATGGAGGTTTTGAAGCGGGATCGCGTTTTGCTGGCTAGGCTTGACGGCGGCCGCGGCGGTGATGGCGTTTGTCGCGATCCGCCTGCGAATGATTTTGATCAAGCACGTCCACTGGTCAGGCGTGAAGTCCGTCGCCATATCCAGATACCGCTGCAGCATGTCCGCGCCACCCGCAAGAACCAGAAGCTTGAACAACGAACCGCGATCCTTTACTCCGCCGCCGTCGAGCAACGGGCCGAGCACGTTGCTGGAGACAAAAAACCTGTTTGTAAGAAGGTCGCGTACGTCAAAGAACAGGTGCGCGTAGGCGTCTACCACCCGCGGGTGAATTTGGACCCGCTCGGCGACCCGGCTTAGATCCTCGTCGGACAGCAACAACGCCTCCAATACCTGGCGCGACTGCAGGGCGGTCGGGTTGTGGAAGAGCTGGAAGGCCCCGTCGATGCGTGGATAGGTGCCGGCGAGCTGCTCGCGATCCTCAGGCGGTCCGCCCCGGTCCATGTGCTGTCGGCAGTAATGAAAGGCGTAGTAGATCAGCGGGGTTGTTCGCCGAAACCGGCGGGGGACATGCGTCGCGATTTTCGCGAGCGTCCGGGCCCGGTTCCATCGCCAGGCTGGATCGAAGTCGATCCCCACCGGCGGACGTGGGGCGTTCAGAAGCCGGAGGACGGGATGGGGATCTTTCATTTGTTCGATTGTCCGAAAAATCGATCACTGGTTCAAAAATCCCGCCGGCCGCGCGCAGGGTGGCGACGGGCGTCCAAGATCTGTCGGCGGGAAGTGGGTCGTCGATCGTCGGTCCGGACCCCCAAGGGAAACACTGGCCGGCGAGTTTCGAATGTCAACATTACGAAAGGAAAGCTATCAAGGGTCGGCGTCAGCGGTCGCAATTTTTGGATGGGGAAGGTCATTCTCCTAGACTCAAAGGGTGTCAAAGTCCAGGAAAAGATGCCTGCGAAATGGACGTGAGGATCGGCGGTGACCGCCTCCCACCACCGAAATGACGGCCAGGGCCGAGCCAATGGGCGAAGAGCCGGTGCGGTCGTAAATGCGCCCGGTGACCCGACGCCGGACGAGATCATTGCGGCGATCCAAGGCTGCGTGTCGCAGGCCCATGAGCCCTCGATCGATAGCCTTGCAACCGATGCGGAACTGGCGGATGAATTGACCAGACGGGTTCGGCAGCTCGCTCGAAAGGGCCCCCGTCATGCCCTGATTGCCGCGTTTTCCTCAGCGTCTGAGATGTTGACCCTCGCGATGGTCCGGGTTCAGGCTCAGTTCCTTCGCGATCTTGGGACATTCGATCGGGCGAAGATCGGCGTCTCCGATGCCGGCCGTCTGGGCCTGCCGCCGGACGCCATGGAAGCCGTGTCGATTGTCAGTTCCTTGAGTAGCCAGCTGACCGATTTGGCTTCGGCATATGGGAAGTTCGTCCACGTCACGAATATTGGTAAGAAAAGCGATGAACCCGTATTTAACCACGGCACCGGAACACCACGACCGGTGGGACCAGATCGAAACGGCCATGCAGGCCGCGAGAACGGAACTGGAGAGGCAAGGCAGCGTCGTTTCTAAGCGGAGCTCATCCGGGCAAATCCTCCACGTTCTGCGGTTTCGGCAATGTCGGAAGGATGGCCGGCGGGTCCAGTGCTCAATCAACCTGGGGGACCATCCCATGGACATTCAACGGGCCCGCGACCTGCTCGGGGCGTGGCAGTCCGCACGCCGCCCGGCTCGATCGACGGACTCAAACATTCGCAGGATCTGGGCGACCATCCGATCGGTTGCCGGGCAGCTTCGGCCGGCCGATCGGGCGATCATGATCAGGCATTTTCGGACGGCCGGCACGGATCTCCGGAAACTTCTGGCGGCCTCTACCGCATGGCCGGACATCCACCGGCAACGGCTTCTACGGCGGAAATTTCGGCGGCGCAAGAGGCGGGGCCGAGGGATCACAATGAGCAACAGAGATCATGTTAACCGTGCGATGGGATCCATCGGGGGAACAGGTTTCAGCTAGATATTTTCTTTTCGCAGCAGTCTTCCTTCGGTCCTAGATGGCTCATGTGTGACGCGGCAAGCCGAATCAAACGATCGAGCGGAACGAAGGAAGCTCCTACTTCTCCCGGTCTCGAGACCACCTGGACCTATGCCGCCGAATTGGAAACCGGTTTCCAAATTGACGTTAAGTTCGCGATTCTGGCCGAGCTGTTGGGCGTGGAAAGCGGCTTCCCCCCACGTAACACTGGAGTCCGGCCTCCCAAATAAAGTGTCCCCTTTCAATCTCTCCGGCCCGAGAGCGGGGGACCACTTCGGCTCAAAAACCTGTTCAAGGGAGAATCGACCGAGCTACTCCAGCTCCTGAGGCATCAGACCACAAACCCTTGGTCCGACAGAGGATGGGTGTCACCTCCTGGCGAAATTGATCTTGGATAGGCCGGGGTTTGTGCAAACAAAGGGGTACTGGCACGCCAATTGCCAGCGTGTCGACCACGCGATCGGGGCTTGCATCGGCCCTCGATCCTGCGCCCACTTCGCGGCAAGGCGTTGCGCCCGGTCGGGCGACGCCTGCCTCAGAGGATGACGCTAATCGGGGCACACGTCCCTGGTTCGTAGTTTCGATCTCGGCCCCGTTCGCCAATTCATCATCCCGGTCGCACGACCAGACAGGAGGCGGTTCCATGCGGCGGATCAAAGACCCGTTTGTCGGCGAGGCAGCGATACTCTCGATAATCACCAATCTCGCACTGGCGGCCGCGAGTTTCGGCCAAGATTGTTTCGTTTGGACACAGTGTGCCAGCGTCGGTCCGCCGCCGCGCGATGCCATGGGAATCGCCTTCGATGCCGCCCGCGGAAAGACCGTCCTTTTCGGCGGTTACGGACCCACGATCAATCGAGACACCTGGCTTTGGGATGGTGCTACGTGGACTCTCGCATCTTCGACGGGCCCCGAAGCTAGGTTTCTCAATGCCATGGCGTATGACAGTCAGCGCGCGAGAGTCGTGCTCTTTGGTGGCCAAGGCACCAGCACCGGTTGGAAGCGCGATACTTGGGAATGGGACGGCAGCACTTGGATTTCCCGCTCAAATTTCGGCCCCGCTGCCCGCCACGGGCATGCCCTGGCCTATGACAGTGCCCGCGGGCGCACAGTGCTATTTGGCGGTTATAGCCCGGGCGGCTATTTGGGTGATACCTGGGAGTGGAATGGGACGACGTGGACCCAGCGGGCCACCACAGGACCGACCCCGCGAGATCGGCACGCGATGGCCTTTGATGAGTCGAGAGGCGTAACTATCCTGTTCGGTGGTGATGGCGGGAGCTATGACACATGGGAATGGAATGGAGCCGTGTGGACACAGACGTTTGTTTCGGCTCCCACCACGATCCCCTATTCAAAGATGGCGTACGATGCGGATCGCCAACGAGTTATCTTGTTTGCCGGTCCCGTAAATCCAGGTCAAGCCGGAAGTACGTGGGAATGGGATGGATTCAGTTGGGTGCTTCGTTCGACGAGTGGCCCGGACTGGCGGGACAACCCTGGCATGGCATACGACCGGCAACGCCGTCGGCTGGTGCTGTTCGGAGGAGGAGGCGGAGGCGCGTTTAATGACACTTGGGAGCGCGTAAACTGTTCAAGCGTCGCCGGGAGTGCGCTTAAGTTTGATGGTGTGGACGACACGGTACGAATTCCTCGTACAACCGTGCTGGAACCGACCGAAAACCTCACAATCGAAGCGTGGATCCGGCCCGACCCCATCACGGATCGGCATAGCAGAATCGTGCGAAGCGCGGGGCCGTTTTCATGTGGGTACATTCTCTCGTTTCAACAAAGCGGAGAAGGGCAGCGGATACAACTTCGCCTTCACAACGGTGACACATGCGACGACGGGTTTGACGGGACCGTTGTTGTCAGTGATACGGATCCAACCAGCACATATTACGGGGACTGGCATCATGTTGCCGGCGTGTATTCCGCGAGTGGTAATTACGCACGACTGTACGTTGACGGTATACTTAAAGGGGAGGTGCCGGGTTTCGGACCTTTGAGCTACTCCGGGGCAGACGTGTATATCGGCAACGGGCCACCGTCTGTCGACGCTGAACCCTTTGATGGACTGATCGACGAGGTCCGAATCTGGAACGTGGCGAGATCAGGCGCCGAAATCGCGCAGGACTACAACAGGCATATCAAGCCCAATACCCAAGGACTGGTTGGATACTGGCGGTTCGACGAGCCATCGAACTGGGGCGACGCATTTGACTCTTCGCCCTTTGCTAACCATGGTACGCGCGGGGCTAGCCTTACCCCCGGAACTGATGATCCCGCTCGCGTAACCTCAACCGTCCCGTTGATATCGAATCCGTGGCTGTCGGATTGGCTCGACTACGGAGGACATCGCTATCGTCTCACTGAACCGACGATCTGGTCCTGCGCCGAAGCGCAAGCGGTCGCATTCGGCGGGCACTTGGTTGCCCTAAACGATCAGGCGGAAGATGTGTGGGTTAATAGCGCGTTCGGCCCGTTAGTCGGAGGAATCGGACCTTGGATCGGTCTATATCAACCACCCGGAAGCGCGGAGCCGACCGGGGGATGGATTTGGAGCAACGGAGATTCAGTTACGTACACGAACTGGCTTGCCGCCCAACCTGACAACGATGCCGGAAATGAACATTCCGCACAATCGTCGCCGCCGAGCGACACGTGGAATGATCTCAATGGATCAGTGTTTGGGTTGAACGGAATCGTGGAGATCATCGACTGCAACGGAAACGGCATTGGCGATCCGTTGGATATTCAGAGCGGTACGAGTCCGGACTTTGACGCGGACGGCGTTCCCGACGAATGCGATAATTGCCCTTCGATCGCCAATCCAAGTCAAGCTGATTGTGATATGAACGGCATCGGCGATGCCTGTGAGCTGGATTGCGATTCAGATGGGACCCCCGATGCCTGCGAGCTTGATACTGATACGGACGGTGTACCGGACGATTGCGACAACTGTCCGGCAGTCGCAAATCCGAATCAATCTGATTGCGATTTCGATGGAGTGGGCGATGTCTGCCAGGAAAGTTGCGCTATCGATACCGATTCGGATGGCATCGTCGATTGCTGCGACAACTGCTTGCTGACGCCCAACCCCGACCAAGCCGACGGCGACAACGATGATGTGGGCGACGCATGCGACAAGTGCCCCAACGTTTTCAACCCCAGCCAGGATGACACGGATTCTGACGCCCTCGGCGACCTGTGCGATAACTGCCCAAACGTGTCCAACCCCGGTCAGGAGGATTGCGATGCCGACGGCGAAGGCGACGCCTGCCCCTGCCCGCGGCGCGGCGACATGAACGATGACGGCGTCATCGATGGCGCCGACATCCGACTTTTCGTCGAGGCGGCGCTGGGCGGATAAACTGTCGTTTGCGCAATTGACAAGCGTCGCGGAATGTGAGTAGGGACGCATCGCAGCCCTATCAGTCGTCCCGTTCTCATGTTACACTTCTCCGCGATTGTTTCGGGGGCGAGTCGTTGGTAGCCGCGACATAGGGAGTCGAATTGATGGCCAGAACCAGAAGCGGAATCTTCAAGTGCAACCGGTGTAAACGAAAGTTCAGCATGGCGGCGCATCTGGCCCGTCACATGACGGCCATTCACGGCGTCAGGAAATCGGGAAAGCGAGCCTATACGAAGCGAATGAAGCGGCCCTATTCGAAGGTTGGCCGGCCCACGGGGATCGTCGCCCGATTGGGGCTCCGGGATCTCGGCTTGGAGCAGCTCTCGCTGGTGATCGACGCGGCGCGGCAGGAAGCCCGCCGACAGCTGCAGCTGATGGAAGCGGCGCTTCGATAGAGCAACATCGGGGCGTCAGCTAATCACCGGCGGCCAATTGTGATCCAGGTCTGGCGGAGACGCCGGCCGCGTGGTCGGGGTACATCGAACTCGTATGGGCCCGACATTGGATTTTGGCGCACGCCCGGCCGATTGGTGCAGTACGTCACATCAAGATGTACGAGGCCACCTGTTTTGACCGACCAGGAACTCAGTGCCCTCGACGATCTGGCGGCGCGGGTGCTCCGGCGGCCCGCTGCTGCCGTCGAGCCCTACGTGTCCTTGGTTGAAGCTGGATAAGCCTCGCACGAAAAGCAGCGCCGAATGGCCACTTGGCACACCAGCGAGGGTCCTTTTCAGCCCTGCAGGCCGGAAAACCCTCGAAAACACGGTAGGCTAAACGAAGGGGGCGCTGTACAATGAGCGACCACGACCCGGCGGCGTAATCGGGCACGGTTATCTGAGAAATATCGGGTCAGAGAGAAAAATGGAGGAAGCAGGATTAGGGGAAACCGGCCCGAGACTGAAATGTGATTTTCAACAGAGGCAAACGGGAGCTTCGTGATTCGCTCCCGACGCAACAGAGAATGGACATGGAGACTTGGCCAGAACTACGAATTCTCATTCAAGCCCGAGCACCTAAATCTGGTTGCGTTCAAGGACGCAGTCGAGAGGCTAACGAGTTTCGACGCTTCAGGATCAGAGCCTCGGGTTTTGGCCCAGCCTCGCCGAAACTTGGATTGATTGTCGTTACCTCGTTGTTATGCGCCGCATGTGGCCCGCCACCGCCTAGGGTTGATCCGGGTCCGAGTGTACAAGACGTATGGGGGTTGCGGTCGGGTGATATCGAGCAATGCGCCCAGGCGATGTCCCGGGACTTGATTCGGGAGCCCTTGCTGCAACGAGCCGAGCCTCCGGTTCGCATCGGGATCGCTGGCGTTGAAAACCAGACGAATGAACCATTCATCGGCGGAAGCGCTGAAATGGTGGCGACCCGGATTCAGACCATTGTCTTTCGATCATTGCGCAGCCAATCGTCGCCCGGCAGCACCGCTAAGTTCATCATGCTGCGCGGACCAGTTGGGGAAGCGATCGCAGCCCAGCGAGAAGCCAAACGAACTGGACAGGCCACGCACACAGGACTGAAGGACAAGCATGGCGTCGATTACATCCTGTCCGGCGTCTATCAGTCGCTGGACAAGTCCATTGCGGGCAAGCGGCTCGTGGACATGTACATGACGTTTAGCCTCACGGACGCTGATAGTGGCGAGATCGTGTGGACCCATGACTATCCTGTGAAGACCGTGACGCCGGGGTGATTCGTGCATAGGCTCCATCTGACCAGCTGGACAGGTCATTTCGGTCTTCGTGCCATGTTGCTGCTGGTAGCCGCGCCCGGTTGCAATGCGCCCCGGGATGTTGGCAGCATCGAGGCGATGAAGGGGAGCTTCCTCAGCGACCTGGAAATCGCCCGTGTAGCCGACCTGATGGCGCGTGACATGGTCCGCGAGCCGATGTTCTTTGACGCGGAGGCACCGCCCCGAATCGCGCTTGTCAAGGTCGAAAACGACACCACGCAGTATTTCTTCGCCCCCGCTAAGGACGCCTACCTGACGCGCCTGAGGACCCAGCTCGCCCGCGCGTTGCGTGACCGCGTCAAATTCGTCGACACCGACGTCGCGCAAGAACTACGAGCGAAACTCGCCCGATGGCATCCGGACGATGAATCCACGCAGACCATCGCCCGGGGTCATCGCGATCGCCACGGCGTGGACTACTTTCTGGTCGCTCGATTCATGTCCAATGACAAGATCGTGGAAATCCCGGACAAAAAAGGGCAAAAGAATGCCCGGCGGGTAGTGCTACTGGACATGAACTTCTGCCTTGTGGATGCCGAGACAGCGGAGATTCAATGGACCAACAGCATTGCGTCAGCTGCGGCCTACTCAACACGGGATTTTCAGAATTAGGTAGCGGCGTTCAGGCGAAATGAAGTCAATCTCTCATTACATGCGTTCGCCCATGGCCTCCGCCACTACGTGCGTTTTCGCTCTCTTCTGTACGCTGAGCGCAGGGGCGGTCGGCGCAGGCTGTGCGCAGCCTGCCGGCATGCACACTTGGGGAACAACGGACTATGAGTCGGAGGCGGTCGCCCTCGGCCCGCAAGCAGAGGCAGAGCTGGCGAAGCCGATTGAGCGGCGATCAAAGGATGCCGGCCTTCTCCTATTGGATTATGCAACCTGTTGCATGAGCGCTGGAAGGCTCGATGCCGCCCAGCGCGCCTTATATGAGGCCATCCTCCTCACAAATGATTTGAGCCTGGGTGATGCGTCCGGCCGCGCCAGTCTTGTGTTCGATGAATCGATGAAGATATGGCAGGGCGAAGCATATGAACGCGCCATGATCGAACTTCTTCACGGCATCTGCTTGATGCAGCTGAACGATTTCGAGAATGCGCGCGTGGCATTTGATCGAGCCCTGGTGTGCGATCGCTTCAGCAAAGGTGCCTTGACGGACTATGAGGGAAATTGCGGCGGCGATGACCAATTCGTCGCGAACGCCTACTGCACCTCAAAGGGAGGCAGCCTCTTCCAGCGCGATTTCTTGGCAGCTTACTTCTTTCGCACAATTTGCTACTTGAGGACCGGGAGAAACAAGCTGGCAGATGATAGTTGGAAGCAGACAATTTACACCCGCGAAGAAGTTCGGATGGTCTCCCAACGAAACACCACCATCGAGACACCGATTGCCTGGACAGGGCACGATGGGCGCTATACGTATCCGAACGTATATGTCCCTCCAACTGGCCGCACGGAGGACGCGGGTCATGACGTCTTCGGGCCGAACCTAGGCGAACTGGAAAAAGCCAATCTGCTTATCATTGCGGCGACGGGAAATCGGCCCAAGAAGCTTAGGGTGGGCGAGAACAAGGGGGGGGACACGACCTTCCTTCACGATGATTACTTCATGCCGATCCAGGCGATTCGCCACATCGGCCTGAGCCTGGATGGAGACTTCACAGGCTACATGATGCAGTGTCTCGACTTGTATGGTCAAGCCGCTGGTCGCGGACCTTCGATTAAGGACCTTGCCCAGAAGCGTAAAGGCGAGGTCGAGGACTTTGGTCTCGCTCTCCAGAAGACTGATAACAACTACCTTAAGTTGCTAGGCTTGATTATCCGTGCCGCCAACCGGGAAGAGGCTGATATCCGACAGTGGAGGCTTTTGCCGAACTCGATTCACGTCTGGATGCAACGCGTTCAGCCCGGATCACATCGCATCGTCCTTTTGCCTTCCGGTGAAAACGTTCCCAGCCGTGACTATTACTTCATTGATCGCGCGGTTGCGCCGGTTCTTCAGCAGACAGAAATAAACTACGTTCGAATGCTCGCGAATGCGCCGGCACGCTTGTTCGCACCGCGGCATGTGCGGTCGCTGGATGTCAAAGTCCCGGATACCGGGTTAGCCGTCGTTTTTGTGGCGGAGGCCTTCAACTTGGAAGCCAAGGAAATCGCGGTGGGTGCGCCGAAAGAATACGAGTTGTTGCCTCGCCGCGTGCCCCCTAAGCAATGAGCGAATGAGGTTATGCGTAAATGAGCCCCTACACTTCGAAACAGCCAAGAGCCCTCCGCCGCCGACCCGGCAGGGTGATTGTCTCAGCCGTTGCCCTTGGCATCTGCGGCTGTCAACTTTCGAAGCCTGTTTACGTCGACGACCACCGTGAATTGCGGCCGTATGTGATTACCCCGACCTTGCGGCATTCTCCGACAAGTCAACAGGCCGCCTTGGAAGACGTTGATTCAATTGCACCAATGAAGGACAGGTCCGATGCGCAGCAGTAACCCCAGGCGAGTCTTCCCGAATTGTCCCCATTGGATAATCGGCCATATGCGGCTTGGTCTTCTCACGGTTGCGTGCGGGATATGGACCGTCGGATGCGCTGAAACGAAATCGACAACGAGCGAAAGCACCGTGACGCGGATCAAGAATCCTTGGCTCAGAAGTCATGTCGCCGCGGAAGTCCTACGCTCGGGCGTGAACGAGCGATCCGGCCTTTTCGAGGTTGACGCCACGCTTCGCGTCGAACAACTCGAATCGGGCCGGGATGACGGATATCGTCTTGTGGCAAGGACCTGTTACTTCCTGGGAGGCGAGCCAGATCCTGTGGATTCCTCTGATTGGAGTGAATTACTGATGGAGCCGGGTAGATCGGTGCCCTATATCTCCACGAGCCTGGCGCCGGCCGATCGCTGTATCATTGAGATTGCCTATCCGAAGGAGGCTGGATTGCGATGAATACCTTTGACTTTGAGATGAGGAAGAACAGCGTCATCATGACGATTTTGGTTTTGATCCTTTCGGCCCGCTGCGCTCCCCAGGCGCACGCTCCACGTGAAGGTACGACCAGAACGGAAGATGTGTCACAAGTCATTTACAACCACTCTTGGCTAAAGGCCAACGTTCCGCTTCGAAATCTGAAGGTGGATCGGCTAAACGGCAATTTGCTGCACGTGGTTGCGCAGCTTCACTCGGAGGAGCCGCACGTCTCTCGACGGGTAAACGTTCGCACGGAATTCTATGCGCCCGCGATGGCCGACGGGGGTGTCGTGGTCGACAAGACTGAGTGGACCGAATTCGTCTTGGAGCCTCGCAAGCGAGTGCAATACGAAGTATCCAGCCTCAAGCCGGCTGACGATTTCAGGATTTACGTCTATTACGATGAAGATATCGGAAAGCCGTAATTCTCGAGTGCCAAAGCAATCCGGTGGATGAAGAATCGAATCCAGGTGCTGTGATGAAACAAGTTAGTCTCCGCGGGAATTCGAGATGGATCATTTCGATGTTGGCTCTTTCGACTACGCTGTCGCTTTCTTGTGCACCGGACCATCCTGACGTCGAGGCAAGCGTTCCGTCGCGGACCACGGGCATCGGCGGCACTAGCCCCCGTGAGTTCAACTATCAGAAGGAGGATCCGCCGCCCCCGCCGGTTGACCCCTGTGAAGCGGACCTGAACAGCGCCCGTAGCGAGTTTGCATCGGCGTACAACAAGGGAGGCCGCCCACGATTGACCTTCATGGCCAATGTCCTCGCCGGTGAAGTTGCTGCCACCCCGAGTCGAGCCCAAGACACGCCGCGGCTGTCTTCATCTGCTGACCACCCACAAGATCCGGAAGCGGTTCCGGTCGACCGGGCCCTCGTGGAAAACGAGTTGATCGATGTCTTTCAGAAGCTTGCGGGAAACATCCGGGTTGTCGACCTTGGTGTCGCGCGGGGCCAGTTCGACCGAGCCAAGGCCAACGGCCAGGAAAAAGACATTGAGGTGCTGCGCAACAACAACCTCGCGGACCTAGCTATCTTGTTGGAACTTCGCGTGGATCGTGGCATGGCCCAATCCGCTTCGGTGGAAGTTCGCGCCCACAGTGGTGATGTACATGCTCGCGGAAACTTGGAGGCCGTTCGAGGCGGCCCCATCACCATCGCCTGCACGGCACGGGCCGTTCGCGTGTCCGACGGGGCCGTTCTTGGAACCGCCTCTCCAGAGCGAATTGTGGTGAATGATGAGCATTCGCTCGACGAAAATTTGCGCCGGATGTGTTTCTGCGGTGCGGCCGAACTTGCCCGAAAACTCGCGGTAGCGTTTACAGACGATTTTAAGGGTAAATAGTGTGAGATCAATCCGAGTTCTCTGGGTATTGTTGATCGCTGGTATGACAACCTACCTTGCGACGGGTTGTGCGAAACCGATCCAGACCGAGATCTACTCGAGAACTTCGGCCAAGGGCGGCAATTCATGGAAACCCGACAAGCCGGCTGGGCAATTGTCAGTTGGCGTCGGCGTTGATTCTCCCGCATTAGCCGCAACCGTTCGACCAGCCGTCAATGGACGCGCCCCTGCCGCAGTTTCATTAAGCGACAGGGAGTTGTTGTTGGCCGTGAACGCCGACGCTAAGATGGCCGCCGTGGCGCAAGCCTTCATTGAACACGCTGCGAAATCGAGATGTTTCAAATACGTGGGGCAGGCCACGCCAGAGAATCTATCTCGCTTGGACTTGCTCATCGAATTAACGGTTTCGTACGAGCATGAGGGTAGCGGCAATGTGCATTACTGCCTCGGTCGGCTAATCGCAAATGTCTACAACGCGGATCACTCCCAGTTCTTGCATCGTTTCGTCAAATTCCACGAAGCAATGTATACGCCCGGAAAAAGAGATCACGCCTTTGCCCATGACGGCGGCGATGTTCAGGCTGCGCTGCAGCGGGCGCTGTTTGATGAACTGATTGGCAGCCTGGCCGCCCCGGCATCCGGGGGATGAGATGGTTGCTAACAGTCGGGTCGCGCAATTTCGTGTGCGAGGGTTATTTACGCTAAGCGCGCTATGTGTACTTGAGGAGGGGGGGGGCGGATGCCGGTCGATTACGGCATACCGTGCCTACGCAGAACGGTCCAGTTGGTGGGCCTACTGTTTGACCGGCTCTACGTGATGCGCAACCAGGTTTTTCACGGGGCTAGCACCAAGGGTAGCAAGCTCAACCGCCGGGCCCTCCAGGCCTCGGCGACCGTGCTCATGGACCTGCTGCCGGTGTTTCTGGAGATCATGATCGACGTCGGGATCGACTCGGACTGGGGGGCGGTCTGTTTCCCGCCGGACGTCGATGGCCCGCCGAAGTCCGGATAAGGGTGTTGCGTATGCGAAGGCTTTTCTTCAAGGGCAGCCCGGTCCGCCGCTTGGCGATTGCCGCCGCCGTAATGCTCGTCGGATCGGGGTGCGCCGAAATTCAAGTCACTGGTCCTCGGCTTCGCATCCTCGGGACCGTCCAAGACGGCGGGTTGCCACACGTCGGGTGCTGGTGTTCAAATTGTCAGGCCGCGCGGGCCTCTCCCTCTCGCCGCCGGTACGTTTCGAGCGTCGCGCTCATCCTCCCCCGGCCCTCGGGCCATCCCTCGATCTATCTCATCGATGCCACGCCCGATCTCCGGAGCCAGCTTGACCTCCTGCATGATGTCCGCCCCGGCGTCACCGATGGCATCGATCGAAGCCCCGTTGATGGCGTGTTCCTGACCCATGCGCACATCGGCCACTATCTGGGCCTGGCCTTTTTCGGGTACGAGGCCCTCAACACCTCGAATCTGCCAGTCTATTGCACGCCGCGGATGGCGGATTTCCTGCGTACGAACGGGCCGTGGAGCCAGCTCGTCCGGATCGGCAACGTGCAATTGCAGACGCTGGAACAGAGACGACCCGTACGGGTGCCGGTGGATGATGCGAAAGGAGACCACGTCTTGATTACCCCGCTGACCGTGCCGCACCGCGATGAGTATTCGGATACGGTCGGCTTCATCATCCGGCGCGAGCACCGTGAGAATGAAGCCGCGGGATCGGCGGTCCTGTTCGTACCTGATACCGAGCCGTGGGAGAGATGGAACCCCTCGCTGCTGAAGGTCATCGAACAATACGGGGTGAACGTGGCTATCCTGGATGGGACCTTTTATTCCGGGGACGAACTGCCGGATCGCGGCACCGGCAAGATCGGTCACCCGCTCATGAAGGACACGATGGATCTACTCGAGCCACTGGTGCGGGCGGGACGCCTGACGGTGTACTTCACGCATCTGAACCATTCGAATCCGGCGTTAGACCCCGCGAGCCCGGCTTCGCGGGAGATCAGGAGGCGGGGAATCAGGGTGGCCAAGGAGGGAATGGAATTGCCACTGTGAATCGTCGCGCAAATCCTTCGTCGGCAATTAGAGATGTCCAGGCGAATCGCAAGGCACTGGTAAGGGGCTTGTATCGGCGGTCAGAATCGTGTGGCCGGCTGATACGTTTGACCTCAAACACCTCGTCCCCGTAGTGGTTGATCTCCCTCACGGCGATGGGCCTCAGGGGTTATGATATCGCTTTCGGTGGGCAGGCGCACGCCGTTGACGCTGCAACCCAGTGCGCTGCGCAGTGGTGACGAAAACAACTTCGGGCTCGAGAAACCATGCCGCTCACTCCGGAAGACCAAGCCCGCGAGATCATCGACCGGCAACTCGCCGCATCCGGGTGGGTGGTACAGAATTACCGCGAGATGAACATCTCGGCCGCCCCCGGTGTGGCCGTACGGGAATTTCCCCTCAAGACCGGCTTCGCCGACTACCTGCTCTATGCCGACGCCAAGGCGATCGGCGTCATCGAGGCCAAACCCGAGGGGCACACGCTCACCGGCGTCGAAATTCAGTCTGCCAAATACGTGGGCGGCTTTCCCGCCGGCCTGCCCTGCTGGCGCATGCCGCTGCCGTTCGCCTATGAATCCACCGGCGCGGTGACCCAATTCACGAATGGCCTGGACCCGCTTCCGCGTAGCCGCGAAGTGTTCTCATTCCACCGCCCCGAAGAGCTTATCCGATTGGCGAAGCTCGAACGCCAGCTTCGCGACGGCCTGCGTAATATGCCGGCGCTCGACACGGGCAAGCTCTGGGAAAAACAGATCACGGCCATCCGCAACCTGGAAGAGTCGCTCGCCGACAACCGACCCCGGGCGCTCATCCAGATGGTCATGGGCGCGGGCAAGACGTTCACGGCGTGCAACATCGCCTATCGCCTGATCAAGTTCGCGGGGGCGAAGCGCATTCTCTTTCTGGTGGACCGCAACAATCTCGGCCGCCAGACGCTCAACGAGTTCCAGCAGTTCGCCTCGCCCTACAACACCTACAAGTTCACAGAGGAATTCAACCTCCAGCACCTGCGGAAAAACACAATCGCCTCCGCGTCCAAGGTGGTCATCACGACCATCCAACGGCTTTACTCGATCCTCAAGGGCGAGGAGGAGTTCGACGAAGGCAACGAAGAAGCCTCGATGTTCGAGGCCGCCCCGTCGCTGATCAAGGAGCCGATGCCGGTCGTCTACAACGAGAAAATTCCGCCCGAGTTTTTCGACTTCATCATCATCGATGAGTGCCACCGCTCGATCTACAACGTCTGGCGGCAGGTGCTGGAATACTTCGACGCCTTCCTGATCGGGCTTACCGCCACGCCCAGCGCCCAGACCATCGGTTTCTTCAATGGCAACCTCGTCATGGAGTACCCGCATGAGCAGGCCGTGCTCGACGGCGTGAACGTCGGCTACGACGTGTACCGCATCGAAACCCAGGTGACCAGGGATGGCGCGAAACTCGCCAAGCAGCCCGGCTTCTTCGTGCCGCGTCGTGATCGCGCCACCCGAAAGAAGCGGCTCGCCGAGTTGGACGACGACCTGATCTACTCCGGCAATCAGCTTGATCGCGACGTGGTCAATGAAGACCAGATTCGCCTCGTCATCCGCACATTCAAGGACAGGCTTCCAGAAATGTTCCCCGGTCGCACCGAGGCGCCCAAGACGCTGATCTTCGCCAAGACCGACCTGCACGCCGACGACATCACCCGCATCGTCCGAGAAGAGTTCGGCAAGGGCAACGACTTCTGCCAGAAGATCACCAGCAAGAGCACCGGCAGGCCACCCGAAGTGCTCCTCAATGAATTCCGCAACAGCTTCCATCCTCGCGTCGCCGTCACCGTGGACATGATTGCCACGGGCACCGATGTCAAGCCGCTGGAGTGCCTGGTCTTCATGCGCAACATCAACTCGGCGTCCTATTTCGAGCAGATGAAGGGGCGCGGCTGCCGCATCGTTGATCCCGATCGTCTCCAGTCGGTCACGCCCGACGCCCGGGTCAAGGACCGCTTCGTCATCGTCGACGCCGTTGGCGTCACCGAGACGCCCAAGACGCTGTCCAAGCCGCTCGATCGCCAGCCGACCGTCTCGCTCGACAAACTTCTCAACACCGTCGCCGCCGGGGGCGTGAGCGACGAGATCGTCTCCACGCTCGCGTCGCGCCTGGTCCGGCTGGATCGCGAATTGAATGACGACCAGCGCCGGCAAATCGCAGTGGAAGCCGGCGCAAAAACGCCGACCGCCCTCGCGGCCGCCCTGCTGGCCAGCATCGACACGGACGCGGTCGCCGCCAAGGCCGCCGAGAAATTCAATCTCCCCTCCGGTCAGGAGCCGACGGACGCGCAATTTGACGCTGTCGAGCGCGAGGCGATGGCCGCGGCTCTCAAGCCCTTCCACAATCCGAGGCTGCGGAGCACGATCCTGAGCGTGAAGGCCGCCGCCGAGCAGGTCATCGATGAGGTCAATCAGGATACACTGCTGCGCGCCGGGTTCGACGCGGCGGCGAAGGCAAAGGCCCGCGCCCTCGTCACCAGCTTCCGGCAGTTCATAGTAGAAAATAAGGAAGAGATCGAGGCCATCCGCCTGCTCTACAGCCGCCCCTATCGGCAGGGCCTGCGCTACGGGCAGGTCAGGGAACTGGCCCAGAAGCTGGCCGTTTCGCCGTTCTTCGTTGATCCGAAGAAGCCCGAGAGTGTCGGCCGGCTGTGGCACGCCTTCGAGGCGGCCGAGCCGGGGAAGGTGCGTGGGCACGCACGCCAACTCGTCGATCTCGTCGCGATGGTGCGGCATGTGATCCGGCCGGAGTCGCCGCTCGTGCCGGTCGAGACGACCGTGCAAGAGTGCTACGGGGCGTGGCTGGCCGAGAAAGAACAGGCGGGAACGGCGTTCACCGCCGAGCAACTTCGTTGGCTGGATGCGATCCGCGACCACATCGCCACGAGTCTGACGATTGGGCCGGACGACCTGGAGGAAGTGCCTTTCAAGCAGTTCGGCGGGCTTGGGGCGGCGCATGCGGTTTTCGGCGAGGGATTGTCGAAGCTGCTGGAAGAGCTGAATGAGAGGCTGGCGGCGTGACGAAAGGCGAAGTGGAGCGTGGACGCTGGCCCATGCGGCAATTGCCCGCGAGTTGGTCGTGGGCGGAGTTTGCGACCGTCTTCGAGAATGTCACGAGTAGTGATCGTAAACTCAAGCAGGAACAGTACGCCGCCATCGGACGATTCCCTGTAGTTGATCAGGGATCTGATCTGATTGGCGGCTTCACTGATGACGAAGGCCTGGTACATCCGGACGACCCGCCGTTTCTGGTCTTTGGTGATCACACTCGTTGCCTCAAGTATGTTGACACGCCGTTCGTGCAAGGCGCGGATGGCGTAAAAGTGCTGAAGGTTCGGGGAATCGAGTCGCGATACGCATTATGGGCGCTGCGGACCCTGCGTCTTCCCGACCGCGGCTACAGCAGACATTTTCAGTTTCTGCGAAACTCAGAATTCCCCATCGCGCCACCCCCTGAGCAGCTCCGTATCGTGGCGAAGATCGAGGAATTGTTCTCCGACCTCGACGCGGGCGTGGCGGCGCTGGAGCGGGTAAAGGCCAAGCTGAAGCGCTACCGCGCCGCCGTCCTCAAGGCCGCCGTCGAGGGCCGGCTCACGGCCGAGTGGCGGCGGTCCCACCCGGCGACCGAGCCGGCCGACAAGTTGCTTGAACGCATCCTCGCCGACCGACGCCGCAAGTGGGAGGAGGCCCAACTCCGCAAATTCGCCGAGGTAGGAAAGGCTCCGCCTAAAGGGTGGAAGGAGAAGTACAAGCATCCCGCTCTTGCCGACACTGGCTCTTTGCACCAACTTCCCAAGGGGTGGGCATGGGCCATCGCGGACCAACTCTGTTCGCAGGTTACGGACGGGGAACACATCCAGCCGCCATATCAGCCCTCCGGCAAGCCGATGTTGACCGCCACGCACGTGCGCGACGATGGCGTCCGATTTGAGAACGTCGGGCTGATCGCGGAAGACAACTTTCAGAAGTGCCTGAAGCGATGCGCGCCGATGGAGGGCGATCTGCTCATCGTCAGTGTTGGCGCAACGACCGGGCGGGCAGCCGTTGTGGGGCCGTCTGAGCCGTTTGCGATTGTGCGAAGTGTCCTGCTACTGAAACCGCTCATCCTGTCGAAGTACCTTCTTCGCTGGGTTCAATCGCCGTGGTGTCACCAATGGATCGGTCGAGCGTCCGGCGCAAGCGCACAAGCTCACTTCTACATCTCGGATGCGAAGCGCATGCCGGCGCCGCTCCCGCCAGCTAGCGAACTTTCCGAGATCGTCGCCGAGGTCGACCGCCGCGTCTCGGTCGTCGAAGCCGTCGAAGCCGAAGTCGAGCACGGCCTGAAGCGCGCCGCCCGACTGCGCCAGGCGATCCTCAAGCTGGCCTTCGCCGGCAAGCTCGTCCCCCGAGACCCCGCCGACGAACCGGCCTCCAAGCTGCTGGAGCGCATCCGAGCCCAGCGGGCTGAAGAAAATCACAAGGGACCAGGCTCTGGGAGGAGGAAACCCCGGACGGCCCATACCCGGCGGCGAGCCCGGACGGTAGGATAGTCCCGGACCGTATTCGCCGAGGCCGCGTGGAGGACAAAAACCCAGCAAAAAGGCCCTTGCCAAATGGCCAGAAATTTGTTAGGATATTGTTAGGTATCAGGCATGGACGCCCCACGACACGCTGCCAAACCGCTGCACAAGGTCATTCGCGACCCTGTGCATAACCTCATCACGCTTACGGGCGCAGAGGGCCGGTTGATCCTGGACCTGATCGGTTGCCCGGAGTTTCAGCGGCTCCGGCGCATTCGGCAGCTCGGGCTGGGTTTCTTGACCTATCCCGGAGGGGAGCACAGCCGCTGGGCGCACAGTCTCGGCGTCTGCCATCTGGCCGGGCGGATGCTCGATTCCCTCTTGAAACAATACAGGAAAGGCAGCAAGGAGCATCGGGCGCTTGCAGGATTGCGTTTGGAAATCATTGCGGCCGCGTTGCTGCATGACGTGGGTCATGGGCCGTTCTCGCACGTATTCGAACGGGCGATTCCAATTCCGAAGAAGCCGCCCCGAAACTATCCGAAGGACCACGAAGGGTGGTCAGAGAAGATTATCCGAGAACGGTTCGCGCGAGTCCTGCGAAAGCACAAGGTTCGCGTCGACGTAGTCACCGGTCTGATTGACAAAGCCGACCCGAGGCACTTGTTGGCCAAGGATTTCATCAGCAGTCAGCTAGATGCCGACCGCATGGACTTCTTGCTGCGTGACAGCCAGGCGACGGGTCCGAAATACGGTGAGTTCGATGTCGAATGGCTTCTGCACGCGATGCGAATCGGGTCCGTCAAGATGAAGGGCCAAACGAAGCCGGTCCTACGGCTATGTTTCGACGGCGACAAGGCCGTACACGTCGTAGAGGAATACATCCAGGCCAGAGAGTTCATGTACGTGCAGGTCTATACGCACAAGACTACGCGGGCGTATGAGGCAATGCTCAAAAACATCTTGGGGCTCGCCTCCCTGATCGCTGACGGCAATACTCGACGAGTGCCACAGCCCTGTCCGCCCGCGCTCGCTAAGATGCTCGCTCGGAAGTCAGCGGAAACCGATGACTATCTTTCCTTGGACGATTTTCGACTGTGGTGCACATTTCTCGACTGGGCTCAACTCAAGCCAAGACGCGACAAGAGATTTGCTCGCCTCAGCGCCTTATGCGATCGCTTGGTCCATCGGCGAAGGCCATACCGTGTCATTGAAATTGATGTACGCCACGATGAAGGTCGCAAGCAGCTAAAACGGGCGATCGAGCTTCAAAAAGATATTGAAAACTCGATCGAGCACTACTCGCTGAACTTGGACTCCTTCGAAGACCTTGCGTATCGAAACTTGTTTTATCGAAAGAGCAGCGACACCGAGGAGCAAGAGGACCGCGTAATTCAACTTATTGACGCGCGAGGAAAGACACACCCCGCTGAGTCATTGTCTGACGTTATTCGCGCGATCTCGGGAATCGAGACAAGGGTACATCGACTCTATTACGACGAGACGGATCGAAAGATTGTCGACCGCCTCCGAAATGATGGATGGATCAAACGTAAAATGGGATCGAGGAATCGCAGGAAGGAGCGTGCCCGATGAGAGACTTCGATGAAATGAAACTAGCCCGCGTTATCGATGCTTGCGGCGGCGTCGACGGACGCGTGAAGATGCAGAAGATCGTGTACCTCCTAAAGGCCATGGGATACGGCCTGCCGTTCGATGACTTCAGAATCCGACAGCTTGGCCCGTTTTCGAGGGCTGTGGCTTGCTCAACGGACACCCTGAAAGCGGCGGGATTCGTCGAGGAGCGATTGACAGTTCTCCCCGGCCCTGGGGGCCAGCCGCTAGAGCAGTTCTCGTACAAGGTAAGCGACTCGATCAAGCCGCTGCTTAAGAAGCATTTCGATATCCCAAAGCCCTCGGGAAAGCCCAAAATCGAAACTGCCGCTGTCGAGTTAAGAGGCCACGACAGAGCTGTGCTCGAGGTTGCTGCGACGAAAGTCTTTCTTCAACGAGAAGATAAGCTGAAGGGGGACACTCTTGTTGCCGAATTGAAGCGCCTTAAAGGACATCTCGCGAATCGATTTTGCGAAGCGGACGCAATGATCACAGACATGACGAAGAAGGGCTGGCTCTAAGCGCGTTTGGATGAGCACCGACACCTCCCAAATCGTCAACAAGGCCTGGAATTACGCCCACGTCCTGCGCGACGACGGCCTATCCTACATGGCCTACACCGAGCAGATCACCTTTCTGCTCTTCCACAAGATGGCCGACGAAATGACGAAGCCGCCCTACAACCGGCCGGCGATTGTGCCCGCGAAGTATTCGTGGGAAAGCCTGATGAAGCTCGAAGGGGCCGAGCTGGAGACGCATTACCGCACGATCCTGGAGGAGCTGGGCAAGAAGCCGGGCATGTTGGGCGAGATCTTTCGCAAGGCCCGCATGGAAATCCAGAACCCGGCCACGCTTAAGCGGCTGATCGTCGACCTGATCGGGGCGGAGCAGTGGGTCCGCATGGAGGCGGACGTGAAGGGCGACATCTACGAGGGGCTCTTGGCCCGCAGCGCCGCAGAGAGCCCCAAGGGCGCGGGGCAATACTTCACACCGCGCGAACTGATCAAGGCGATTGTGGACGTGATGCGGCCGACGCCGGAGGACACGCTCTGTGACCCGGCCTGCGGCACGGGCGGATTTCAGTTGGCGGCGCACAAATACGTGGTGGATCACCACGGCAAGGACCTCGACCCGGACCGCAAGAAGCACCTGAAGAAAAGCTTCGTGAAGGGGTGGGAGCTGGTCGCCGCAACGGCGCGGCTGTGTATCATGAACCTGTACCTGCACGGCATCGACGCCGACCCCTGCCCGATCAAAAGCGGCGTGGACAGTCTGGCCAGCGACCCCGGCGAGCGGTTCAGTTTGGTGCTGACGAATCCTCCGTTCGGCAAGAAGAGCAGCATTTCCATTGTGAACGAGGAAGGTGACGTGGAAAAGGAGGAGCACGCCTACGAGCGGCAGGACTTCTGGGTAACGACGAAGAACAAGCAGCTAAACTTCCTACAGCACGTCAAGACGCTACTGAAAATTAACGGGCGCTGCGCGATCGTCGTGCCGGACAATGTGTTGTTCGAGGGCGGCGCTGGCGAGACCGTTCGGCGGAACCTGCTAAAGCAATTCGAGGTGCACACGCTGCTGCGGCTGCCGACGGGGATTTTCTATGCGCAAGGCGTCAAGGCCAACGTCCTATTTTTCGACGCCCGGCCGGCGCAGGAGGCAGCGTGGACAAAGAAGCTGTGGGTGTACGACCTGCGGACGAACATGCATTTTACGCTGAAGGAAAGCCCGCTGAAGCGTGCGGACTTGGACGAATTCGTGAAGTGCTACAACCCAGAGAGCCGCCACCAGCGGCGGCAAACGTGGAGCGAAAAGAATGCCGAGGGCCGGTGGCGGGCGGTCGAGTATGACGAACTGATCAAGCGCGACAAGGCGAACCTGGACATCTTCTGGCTCAAGGACAAGTCGCTCGAGGACGGCGACGACCTGCCCGAGCCCGACGTCTTGGCCGCCGAGATCGTTGAAGACCTGCAGGACGCCGTCGAACGATTCTCAGAAATTGCCGGCGATCTCAAGGGGTCGCCTTGATCATCTTTCGTCGTTGCCGCTGTCAGTACACCAATACGATACGCCGAACCAGAAGGTTATTTCAAAGTAGGAGGGCGGCCCTTTGTCCGCGGAAGTCGCCGGCGGAATCGCCATCGTCGGCGAAATGCATAGGCGAATATGGTATAATCAACTCCTTCTTAGGCGCCATGTTAGCGCTTCCGGCCGCGGTGCTCGCCTCGTCAATGGCTCGGAGCTTAGCGAATTACTTGACCCTCGGGCCTGTTCGATGCCTTCGACCTTTGCATGGCTGGACTTCGCGGAATCAGATCGCCAGAAGGCGATGGAGGTCATCGATCTCTTTCGCGAACAAGGCACGGTCGATGAACTCGGCTTTGCGCCGATTCGCGATGCGCTTGCCGACGGCCTGTTTCCCGGCACCTCCACTATTCAGACGCGGGCGCGGTATTTCCTCTTCGTACCGTGGATCATGCGAAGTTGCGAGTCGGCTCGCGGTCCGCTGGCTGATGTGGCCAAGACTGTCCGGAAACGTGAGACCAGGCTGATTAACGCTCTGTTGGAAGGGGCCGGCGACGACGACGGTATCATTGGCCGCGAAGCCAAGGGTACGCTGAGGCGCATGCCCAGCAGTGTCTATTGGGGCGGTCTCCAGCGCTGGGGAATCCGTGTCTTTGCGGGATCGATCGAACAATATGTTCGTCGCCTAGCGAAAGAACGCTTGGGCTCCTTCCAACCGGTCTTCACGGATGATCGGGAACCCGTCGAGAATGGATCACGGTCCTGGCATCCATCACTTCCGCCAGCGCCCGAGGAGCTATTAACGAAAACCGAGTTCGAACTCACGTTCGAGGAGGCGGAGTTTCTTGCAGATCGCATTCAGGCGTCATGCCCAGGCTCGCTCCTGGAACATCTTGTGACGCGGTCGGCCAGTACCTCGGAGGTCGATTACGTGTGGGAGCATCCCCTTCGTTCGGAACTCCCACGCGACATTGGGAGCTTGGTGGAGCACGCTCGCTGCTTCTCGCTGTGTGCGTGGGGCGGGCCATTGCTCTACGCGCGCATGGTCGGTGCTATGAAAAACAACGACGAGGTCGTCGGGAGGGCGACCGACCATTTGTTAAAGTGGCGGCAGGTCCTGGAGGCCGACCGATTGGTCCTCTCCCGCTGGAATCGGGCCGAGTTTTGGTCCCTCCTGCAAAAGCTCAACCCTCGAATCTCGCACCGGACCCGCGATTTCGCGGAACGTTGGATCGAAATCGCCATGGCGCCCGGTTCGGAGCCGCCGGTGTGGGACAACGCCGAGGTCCGAAAGTTGATCGTCCAACGGGAGGGTCAACTCAAGGGCGGCCGGGCGCGCCTCCGACCCGAGAATACCCGCGCCCGGGATTGCTGGCAGGGCGATGGCAGTGGTCGGCCGATGGATTTCCGCTGGCGCCAAACCCAGATCATCCTGAACGACATCATTCGAGGATTGCGAGGCCTCACGTTTGAAACGGAGACTGCGCATGCTTGATCCGCGGGGCCGACAACTTCTGCTGTCCACCCTGCGGCCACCCGAGGGGTACGGCTTCGACTGTGCGATCGGAACGACGTATTCGCTCGACCTCATCGCCCTGCTGACCACACCGCTGGCCTTCGCCATGTTCGACTGGCAACGAAGTGACGGCGAATTGGCCGCCGGCCCCGGGTCGCCGACCGCGGATCCCCTGGCGCTCCTGGAATCCTTGCGGCGCTGCGCCGATCGCATTCACCTTTTCTGTCAGGCCGGCCAGATCACGATTCCGCCGGCGCACCAGCGTTTGCTGGCCTACTTGGAACAGTCGGTTATCGAGGCCCAGGCGCCCGCGTGCCACGACGGTCGGCAAGCCGCTTTTCATCCCAAGGTGTGGATCATTCGCTATCGGTCGGCCGCCGGTCCCGTCAAATACCGTTTCGTGTGCCTTAGTCGCAATCTCACCTTCGACCGGTCGTGGGATACGGTCCTGCTACTCGATGGGGAACTCACCGATCGGGCCCGAGGGTTTGGCGAGAACCGTCCGCTGACCGAATTCGTGTCCGCCTTGCAATCGATGGCGTTACGGGCCGTGGGTAAGCAGGCCCAAAGCGATCTACGGCAGATCGAGCAGGAGATCGGATTCGTTCGGTGGGAATTGCCCGACGAAGTTGAGGAAATCCGCTTTTGGCCGATGGGGCACAACGGGAAGCCGGCGTGGCCGTTTGCTAAGCGGATGAATCGACTGTTAGTCATTTCGCCGTTCGTGTCCGATGACCTACTCGACCGGATCGGTAGTTCAGAAGCGGAGCGATTTTTGGTCTCCAGACTGGAGTCACTTTGCGCGCTACCTTCTTCCGCCCTCCGTAATCGGTGGACGTGCTTCACCTTGGAAGACGCACTTGAGGTCCAGCCCGTGGACATTGAAGCCGACGCCGATGAGCCAACTCCCGAGGTGCTTGTGGGCCTGCACGCCAAGGTCTTTGTTGCGGATGCCGGCTGGGATGCCCATGTCTGGACCGGCTCGGCGAATGCCACGACCGCCGCCTTCGGGGGGAATGTCGAATTCCTCGTGGAGCTGGTGGGCAAGAAAAGCAAGCTCGGCATCGACGCGACGATTAGTGAAGAGGAGAAAAAGACCAACCTGCGACGCATCCTGGCGCCGTTTGAACCCAGCGAGGATCGGCTGAAAGTGGATGCGGATGCCCTGGCCGCGGAAAACGCCGCGGAGCAGGCCCGCCAAAGCCTTGCCGCCCTGACGCTGACGGCGCGGATCGACCAGTGCGACGGAAGCTTTACCACGCAGATCGAATCGACGACCTCGGTGTCCATTCCCGAGAATGTCTCGGTCCGCTGCCGACCGGTGATGCTGCCCGCCGCTGACGCAAAATCGATAGAGGGAGATTGCCCGCTCCAACTGCGTTTCGGTCCGCATGCGTCGGAGTCGATTTCATCCTTCGTGGCTTTTGAAATCGTGGCCCGCGTTCGCCAGGCGGAGCAGCGGGTCCGGTTTGTATTGAATCTACCCTTGGTCGGCGCGCCGACCGATCGGCAGGATCGACTGCTCCGGGATTTGCTCAAGGACTCGCGCACCTTGCTGCGGCTGCTCCTGATGATGCTTGCGGATGACCCCGAGCGGCTTTTCGGAGAGATGAAAGATTTCATTATCGATCCGAATAACGGTTCGTCCCGAAGGTCTGACGACTTACTTCCCTTGCTGGAGCACCTGCTCCGGGCCTTGGATCGCAGCCCCGAAAAGTTGGAGCATGTTCATCGGCTCATTGAAGATCTCCGACGGACGCCGGAAGGAATGTCAATTCTGCCGGCGGATTTCGAGTTGGTCTGGGACCCCATCCGCCGCGTCCATCGACCGACCGTCACTGTGGGGGAGGCATAATGGGTCTCGCCGCACAAAAGCCCGATGTGGACCTGGCGTTGAAGGGACTCAAGGACTTTCAACGGCGAACGGTCGATTATGCCTTCCGGCGCCTGTATCTCGACGACGACTCCACGCATCGATTCCTCGTGGCCGACGAGGTCGGCCTGGGCAAGACGCTGGTCGCCCGCGGAGTGATCGCACGGGCGGTGGCGCACTTGTGGGATCATGTCGAACGAGTGGATGTCATCTACGTTTGCTCCAACGCCGACATCGCCCGACAAAACATCAACAAATTACGGTTGGACCCCGGCCACGATTTCGCCCGAGCGACGCGGGCCACCCTCCTGCCAATCCAGCTCCATGACTTGGCCGACTGCCGCGTGAACTACGTATCGATGACGCCGGGGACGTCACTGGAACCCAGCGGCGGCATGGGAATGGCCAAGGAGCGGGCTCTCTTATGGGCCATGCTTCGCGACCATTGGAACCTCCACGAAGGCCGAAGTGCGAATGTGCTGCGCGGCTACGTTTCCGCTGATCGGTTTGATAGGCGTTTGCGCGAGTGGTTACCCGATCAGCAAATCGATCGTGGACTACACGAGATGTTCCTGAAGGACCTTGATGCGAAAGCCTCGGGTGACCGCGCCGCCGGCAAACCCGATCTACAAGGCCGTTTCCTCGAACTCTGTGACTTGCTGCCCCGGCGGGACTCCAGGCTGGACGATGACCAGCATCAGGCACGCCGGGAATTGATCGGTGAATTGCGCGCTGCCCTCGGGCGGACGTGCATCCAAGCGCTGCGTCCAGATCTGGTGATCCTCGATGAGTTCCAGCGGTTCAAGCATCTCCTGGACCCCAAGAACGATGAGGCCGAGCTCGCCCAGTCGCTCCTGCAATATGCCGACGAGCGCGAGGGCCGAGCGGAGGCCGTGCGGGTCCTCTTGCTCTCCGCCACTCCCTACAAGATGTACACCCTCGCGCATGAGGAAGAGAGCGGCGAGAACGACCATTACGAGGATTTTGTTGCCACCTACGATTTCTTGGTTCGCCAACAGGCCGCGGATATCTCTTCGTTGCGGAGTCTGCTCAAGGACTACCGCGCCGCCATGATGCGTCTGGCGGATGGGTCGATGGAGGAACTTCGGCGACTCAAGAACGAACTGGAAGTGCGTCTGCGGCGCGTGATGGCCCGCACGGAGCGGTTGGCCGCCACGCACGATCGCAGCGGCATGCTCAAAGAGCGCCCATCACCAGACCTGCAACTGCGAGAATCGGATGTCCGGCAGTATGTGACCCTGTCCCGGGTGGCGCGGGCCCTGGATCACGGCGACATCGTCGAATACTGGAAGTCGGCGCCCTATCTGCTGAACTTCATGGACGACTACGAACTCAAGAAAGGACTCCGCGACGCAGCCGGAAACGGCACCGACTCTGCGGTGATGAAGGCGCTCGACGGCCGGCCGTCCTGTCTGCTTCCCTGGGCTGACGTTCTGGCGTATTCCCAGATCGATCCGGGCAACGCCCGCCTGCGATCATTGATCGCCGAGACCGTCGGCCGAGACCTCTGGAAGCTATTGTGGCTGCCGCCCAGCCTGCCCTATTACGAGCCGGGCGGAGTTTTTGCGGGCATCGATCCTGTCCTCGTCACCAAACGCCTGGTGTTTTCGTCCTGGAAGGTCGTTCCCAAGGTGATCGCCGCCCTCCTAAGCCACGAGGCCGAACGCCGGGCGGTTGGACTCACCTACCTCGGGCCTGATGGGTCGATGACGATCGCGAATTCCACCGACGGTCGCAAGAAAATCACTGCCCTCTTGCGGTTTTCGCGCGCGGAAGGGCGGCTCACCGGCATGCCGGTCCTGGGATTGATCTATCCCTCCCTCACGCTGGCACGCCTCCTGGACCCCGCCGCCCTGAGTATCAGCGATGCGAATCTTCCGACCGTCGAGGATCTGTTGGACTATGCCCAGACGCGGCTTGGACCCCTGGTGGATGCCCTCGTTACTCGATGGGCCGCTGGATCGGAGATTGACGAATCCTGGTATTGGGCGGCCCCGATCCTCCTCGATCTGGTACAGGAACGAGAGGCCAGTGACCAATTCTGGCGGTACCCTAAACTATCGAAGGAGTGGTCGGGTGAAGAGGATCGCGTGGACGCCGATGGCGAATTGGAGGCGGAGTCCGCGTGGGCGGCGCATGTGGACCAGGCCCGCCAACTTTTCGAGGATATGAAGGACATCGGCGCCCACGCGCTCGGGCAGCCGCCCCCGGATCTTGTGGCGGTGCTGGCGGAAGCGGTATTCGGAAACCCCGCCGTCGTGGCGCTGCGGTCCCTTGCGCGCGTTTCTGCCCCCGGGAGCATTACCGATCCGCAAGTCCGGCTGGCCGCGGGCCGTGTGGCCTGGCGGTTTCGCAACCTCTTCAACCTGCCTGAGGTTATCGCGCTGATTCGCGGGCTCAACCGCGAGGAGCCCTATTGGCGCCGGGTTGTCGAATATGCCATCGACGGTGGCCTGCAGGCCGTCCTGGACGAATACGCCCACGTGCTTCGTGATAATCTGGGCGTCAGTTCACAAGATGGGACGGATGTCGCCGGACAGATTGGCGAGGCAATCGTCACGGCGCTCGGCCTGCGTTCCGCGACGGTCGGCGTTGATGAGATCGCCGTGAACGCTCGCGACAATATGCTACGCCTTGATGCCCATCGGATGCGCTCGCGGTTCGCGGCGCGGTTTGGTCAGGATCAGTCCGATGCGGAGGGCGAGGTGAACCGCGCCGAACAGGTGAGGGCCGCCTTCAACTCGCCGTTCTGGCCATTTGTCCTGGCGACGACCTCGGTTGGACAGGAAGGGCTTGATTTTCATCATTACTGCCACGCGGTCGTGCACTGGAATCTCCCCAGCAACCCCGTCGATTTGGAGCAGCGCGAAGGGCGCATCCACCGCTTTAAGGGGCATGCGATTCGAAAAAACGTGGCCAAGAAATACGGAGCCCCACAAAGCGAGCTTCTTACCGATCCGTGGGCCGCCGCGTTCGACCGGGCCGCTGTCGAATCGTCAGGCGATATGAACGAATTGGTTCCTTTTTGGGTTTTTCCCTGCGAGTCAGGAGCCTCGATCGATCGCTACGTGCCGGCCCTTCCGCTGAGCCGCGATGCCGACCGCCTCAACAGCTTGCGGAGCGCGTTGGCGATCTACCGCATGGTCTTCGGGCAGCCGCGCCAAGACGAATTGGTCAAGTATCTTCAAACGCGGCTGCCGCCGGAGGTCGTCGAACAGTGCGTCCGCGAGCTGCGCATCGATCTCGAGCCGCCGCGTAATGGCTCACAAACGGATCGGCCACTGGAAGCAGGCAGGTCAATAAGCACCGTCGCTCAGATCGCCGAAAGCCACGCGAGCACAATCGCTCTTGATCATGGAGCTTTGTAATCGCGCGGATTGTTGGCACGCCTTGAGGTAATAAAATGCCGGAAGATAAGATTGTTCGACAGGCGTGGGCTTTTTGTGTCAACGCCCACAGGGAACAGAAACGGGACGATGGCCGTCCCTATCACACCCATCCCGAGGCTGTCGTGAAGCTGCTGCAAGGTAATGGTATTTGCGATCCGAATGTTCTCGCTGCGGCGTATCTGCACGACGTGCTGGAAGATACGGATATATCGCGGGAAACTCTTCATCGGGAGTTCGGCCAAATCGTGACCGGGCTCGTCGATGAATTGACGAACAAACATCCGTCGAAAACGCCGTTTCACCAAAAACACGCAGCCTTGCTTTCGAAGGCCCCTTGCATGTCGGATTCCGCCAAGGTGATCAAACTCGCGGACCGGCTCCACAATCTGACGGAGATGGGATCCGCCTGGCCCTTCGAAAAGCAAAATCGCTACCTCAACGCGACGGTGGAATTACTCGAGGCGCTCCGTCCCATACCACCGTCAGGGAACTCGTTGGAAGCCGCCATCCAAGGGAGGATTGCGAATCAGGGGCTACGCTCGCGTTTTCATCGCCGTGATGGCGGCATGGATTGATGCCAGCTGCCCTTCGATCGCTGCAAGCCGCGGTAAGACGATCTGGCGAAGTGCTCGACGGGTGTTCAGGCTCGTTGCGATGATGTCGAGGAACCGGACCCGCTTTTCGACCGGAAGCATGAGCAGCTCCTTGCCCGAGCTGACGTGCTCTTTGCAGACGTTGTCAGCATCCAACTTCATGTGATCATGTTTCATGATCCGCTTGGCGGGCTTTCTCATGGGCAGGGCGGAGGTCACTGTCCCATCCTTCAGGCAAAACGCCAAGTAGTACGTGTTTCGTCCCTGTGTTCTTCGCATTATTTTTCTCCGTCTGAAACCCTTCGGGCGGCGGTTAGGCAGCGGGTCCGGCAGCATGGCATCTGCAGCCGCGACCGGCGATACGATTCGATTTCTCCAAATCACCACCTAGTGAACGACTCCGAGGTGTTCCTCCGCGCAGCCGTGACAAACGTCGGCTCCGTCGCGGCTTTCGGGCGGAAAGGACTCTCCGCAGAAGCGGCATGTTGCGAATTCGGCCGCTCGAGCCGCCGCAGCCTCTTCGAGAAGCCGTGTTAGCCGCTTGTCCGTCAGGCCCTCCCAATTCAACCGCTTCCACAGGCGGCTACTTGGTGCAGGGACATGGGGATGGGGCCATTCCAGCGTGGGTAGCCGGATCTCGATCGCCTCGGGCGTGATGAGAACCACCACTGCGCGATCGTCATCAGGTTTACCGATCTGAATCAAATCGCGGGTGCGCTCGACAACTGCTCCCGGAAACTTATCCAAGACAGTCAGAGCAAAGGCCTCGAAAGTTCGAAGTACGTCGGCCCCGTATTTGCCGTCGGGGTCAATTCTTTGGCGGGAATCGTCCATTTTGGCGCATGCGCAATGGAATTAGTCAAGTTGATTTCGCGGATGGCGCTCGCGAAGCTCGTTGATGAACTGTTCAAGCTCATCGTTGACCTCGTTGGCCGCGGCTCGGATCCCGTGATGTGACGCGCCCATGGCCAAAGATATCTTGCCTTGGTTGTCGACGACTTCTAAAAAATAGTGCGGGCCAAAGACGAGCCTAACGGTGTGGACGCGCCCCGAACTATCGGATCGAATTTCGACGTCACGAATTCCCATGAGCGTTGGTCCTCTTTAGACCTTCAAAAAAACCTACGTCAATTCGGCACAAACGGACCCGGGCTCGCTTTTGCGAACCCGACGGATTGGCAGCGTGTGTCGTTTATTTTGTAGCGGTTCTCGTTGAATGCGTCCAGGGGCAGTTCCCCGAAACGGGGCCATGAGCTTATCAAAGCAGGCACCCATTGAAGTCCCCTCGCACGGCGACGAATATTTACCAAGTCATTGAAATCGAAAACCGCCGTGATCGTCACGGCGACAACCCAGGAGGTAGTATCATGCGTGATGAGGCGACCTGGAAGGCGAAGTATGCTGCAGCGCAGCGGCAGTCAGAAACCCCCCAAATTTGGTTTCTTCAGGACGGGGGGGATCTTGGCATCCGAGCGAGGCGAATCTTGGACGGCATCGCGGCGAGCGTACGTCGGTATGAAGCCGTCATGATCGCAAAACAGGGCCGCCCCTGGGAAAAGCACCCCCGAAATTATGTCGTCTTTTATGATTGGGAGTTCGAGATCAGAGTCCGGGAGAAAACGGTGACCAACCGACGGCCCGATCCGAAGAACTATGGTCATGATCGGTACCTCGGCACGGGCAAACTCTGTGTCGATGTGGATAATGAATATGCCAAGTGGATCGATGGACGAAAGCCCCTGGAGGATAAGGTCGATCTCGTCGCGGACTACCTGATCCGGCACTTGAACAAGCTTCGGGTAGGTTGGGCCGAACTTCGCGAGCGGGAAAGGCAGCGGGAAGCAGCAGAAGAAGAGGCCCTGCGCAGGCGGCGTGAGGATGACGGTTACGAGAATGTCCTGGCGAGGATTCTGGAGCTGCATCAACGCATGGCCACCGAACTATCCAAGCTTCCTCGGCGATTGCCGTCGGCCCAAGAGATGGAACGCGTGCGAGGTCCATCGACACCGGACGGACCGCCCGTCCATTAAGGTGAGGATTCCCATTATCGACTTGGACCGAACCTCAGATGCGTCGAATCGTCGGACTTTTCGGTTTTGACCGAGTTGGGACCAAGGAAACTTTGAATCAGCTCCAGATGCGTTTGTGAATGACGAGACAGGCCGATCGAGCGGAAGGAGCCGTTACCCGCGATGGCGAAGGGGAGCATGAGCTGGTCCGTCAGGTATTCTCCTGCAGGAGCGGAGGATTTGATGTAGCGTTGATACTGTTGGACGGCGAGCATCGCGACGGCCTCGGCGGGGCGGCCGACCTCGCCGAAGCCGGTGAATACCTCGCCGACGTGCTCGAACGCTAGTTCGATCGTGACGATGTTGCCGGGGCCGGGCGAACCGGCGACCTCCACGGCCTCAATCTGGTCGGTCGGCCAGTTCAAGCGCTTGGCGAAGACCTTGGTCTCACGCTCGGCGATGTGGCGCGGCAGGTTGGAGACGATGGCGCGGGCCTTGCGGTCGCGCAATTCCCCTCGTTCGAGCAGGTCGAAGCCGTTTAGACGCTTCGCCGGTGCAATCTCGATTGTGATGCGTCCGCCGCCGGCGGGGTAGAAGCCGGGGCGCTCGAGCGATGCGCGGACGGTCGGGCCCATGCGATTGACGAGCGGAAGGTAGGCCTTCGCAAGGAAGTCGAAGGGCGGCGCGAAGGGATTGTGCGTGCCGCCTTCGAGCGTCAGGCGGCTCGGCTCGTCCGCCAGCAACAGGGGAAGCAGTACGGTCTGTAGGACGAGCGTCGTGCTGCCGGCGGTGCCGATGCTGAAGGCGAAGTCGCCGCCGCGAACCTTGCCGGGCGTGAAAGACAGGGCCTGCGAGCCGATAGCGGCCCCGTCGACCTGCGCGTCGCAGACCTTCGTCGCGGCGTTCACGGCGGTCAGATGCTGGCGCATGAGGCCGGGCTTCTCGCGATTCGCGCGAATCTTCTCGATGCGAAAGGGGGTGCCTGTCACCATCGAGAGGGCGAGCGAGGAGCGAAGAATCTGCCCTCCGCCTTCGCCGTAGGAGCCGTCAATCGTTAACATGGGATTGTTCGATTCCTAGCGTTTGATAGACGCGCTTGATTTCATCGTCTACTTCGATCTCCCCGTTTCGTGTCAGAAATACAAGTAGGCACGCGAATAATTGTTTACCCATCCTATTTACCCAATAAGCTGCATCGGTGACACCGTAATCTCGCTGAAATAACCGAAACTCGTTTTCTGTAATGGTCAATGATTTATGCAGCATACACGGATCGCCATGGGCTATGAGCGACATTAGAGAGTACCAGCGTCTAGCGCCGTCTCCACCGGTTTCAACAATAGTTTGAGTGATCGATTTGCCGTTCCATGTTGGATATCGCCCTTGTCGTTCTTGCTCCGGGGTAAACGTTGATTGGACCTCCGTTGAGACTTCGATACGCCTATCAAGGTTTCCCTGTTCTGTGGGCGACAGTGATGCGCGGTAGTCGTCCAAATCATCTTCGAGGCTTCTAACGTGGTTGAATTCACCAAAACGTATAAAGCTCTCGGCGAGATTCTTCTTTGCCTCAGCACTCAGCTTTGAATTGAGGATAACCAGGAGATTTGCCGCGGATTCAAGTTGCGCTCGCGCAAGCACAGCAATTGCAACGGGTGCGGCAAAAGAAACTCCGAGAAGCTCAACGGCTGCTTGGAAAAACTCTCGGGTTCGCGCGAGTAAGAACATTCCAGCGACATCAACAGCTGTCGTCTCGATTTTGTCGGATGCGACCCTCTTGTGCCAAAAATCCAGGAGAGTGGTGGCCATTGTCCTGACCGCAGTGACCTCGTTGTCGCCATTAACATTGTTGTGCATGTTGTACCTGGCTACTTTCTAATCATCCGCCTTTGACGCATCCTTAATCACAAACCGTGCCTTGAGACGCGCCACCTCCGACGCCAGGCCTGCCAACTTCACCGACCGAAGCACCTCGTCGAAATCCTTGTACGCCGCCGGGGCCTCGTCCATCGGGTAGTTCCTGCAGTTGGTCAGGATGTCCTGTTCGTCGAACGACGCGTCGATCGACTTCTGGTCGAGCGTGCGGATCGCCTGCTTGCGGCCGAGCATCCGGCCCGCGCCGTGGTTAACGCTGTAGCACGACAGCGACGCGGTCTCGTCGGCGACCATGACCGCCGAGCCGCGCTGCGGGTCGCCGGGCAGCAGGATCGGATGGCCGCTCGCTTCGAAGGGAGTGCCCTTGAGCCCATGGTGCTTCGCGGGAAAGGCGCGGGTCGCGCCTTTGCGCATGACCCACATCGGCTGGTTCTGAACGATTTCCTTTCGCGCGATGTTGTGGCTGATGAAATAGACCAGCTCGCCTTTGACGCCGGGGACGACCTGCTGGAACGCTTCCAGAACGAGCGCGTTGATCAGCATGTGGTTCACGGTCGCGAAATTCGCGCCCATCGCCATGTCGTCGAGGTAGGCGTCGGCCTCCTTCGTGCCGAGCGGCGCGTAGCAAAGCTCCTTGTCCGCGCCGGGGAACGGAATGCCCCAGGTGTCGAACTTGCCTTGCAGGGCCTTGAACTGCCCGGCGGCGAGGTTGTGTCCGAAGCCGCGCGAGCCGCAGTGGGACAGAAAGGCGACATGACCGTCGTTGAGCCCGAACACCTTCGCACAGAACTTGGCGCGGCTGTCCTCGCCGACATGCACGACTTCGCATTCGCCGAAATGGTTCCCGCCGCCGTAGGAGCCGAGCTGGCGCATCTTCTCAACGAAGTCGCCGATGGTCCCAGCGCATAGAAGCCAGTCCAGGCGCGCTGAGAGGGCGTCACGGGTATCGTCGTGGCCGAGATGGAAGCTGTCTTCGCAGCGTTCTGCCCAGTACGCGGGGATGCCGAGGGCCTCGCAGACCGCGGCAGATGCGCCTTCGACGGCGACCCGGCGGCCGAGCGGCTCAGCGACATGCCGGGATTTCGAGACGCTGCGCTGGCCCCGCCCCGCGCCCGTCGGCACGCGTTCGCAGATCGCATCGATAATCGCGCGGCGCGTCGTGCGATCGATAATCGCATCAGCGGGCAGGTCGAGTTGGAGCAGGCTCATGCTGCACTTGATATCTACTCCGACGGGACCTGGATAGATGTGCGACGGCGAGGCCATGACGCAGCCGATTGGCGCACCGTAGCCGATATGGGCGTCGGGGTTGAGCACGACCTCGGCGACGCCAGGGGCCATTCGCGTGTTGATGACCTGCTGGAGCGTGTCCTCGGAGAAGGTCGCACGGATCGCGTCGGTCCCGATGACAGTGACGGGCTTCAGGCGTCCACCATCCACCGGCAGGATCGCCGTCGCTTCGCCGGTAGGAACTAGTTTGTATTTGCTGTCTTCGCCCATAGTTAGACCTCATTGTAAGCGAAACGATGAATCAGGCTTTCCGCTCTCTTTCGCGAAGCGGCGATGCGCCAGCCCGACCGATGCAGGACGACGAAATTTGAGAAACGGTTCTGATGCTCTATCCAATTGAGCTACACCGGCAAGAACCGGCAGCGGGACTCGAACCCGCAACCCGCAGATTACATGTAGTTCCTCTGGCATTCGTCCTGCACCGGTCGGGCGGCACCTCTTTTCAAAACTGCGTGACGACGAGTATTTGTGAAACGTCCTGCTCTACCACTGAGCTACGGGTCTCTTGTTTGCCAAATAGACCCGGCGGGATTCGAACCCGCGACCGGTGGATTGAAACCATGTAGTTCCACGGGCATTCGTCACGCATTGCGGTCGGTGGGAGTCGAACCCACACGTTGTTTCCAACACCGGACTCTTGATCCGGCGCGTCTGCCAATTCCGCCACGACCGCGTATGCGGCTGGAGGGAGTCGAACCCTCACGGGCGTATGCCCACGCGCTTCTGAGGCGCGCTCGTCTTCCAGTTCCGACACAGCCGCGAGACGCCCGGCGACAATCGTTGGCGAGAGCCGCGGGACTCGAACCCGCTCGGCCTTTTGGGCCTTTGCCACATGTACTCCCGTCTGCATTCGCCGAGTGTCGTAACTCGTACTGTTTCGCCGATTCGACAAACGGTGTGGTGACGTAGAAATGGTTGTTATCCATGTAATCACCACGACATTCGAACCGGTTTAAGATGCCGGACGGCGCCCTGTCGACGCCGCCCGGCGGTCCATGAGCCTTTAGATACGGATCGCCTCGATCTGCCGCGTCCAGTAGCCATCGGACGTATCTCCGCGGGCCACGGCCGCGATCAGGTTAAAGACCTCGTCAGAGAACCCTCCGACGTTGGTGATGTCGTCGCGCTCCTTCGCCTGCGTCGTCGCGCACGGCTGGATGTCGATACAGATCATCCGAGCCTGCGGACTCCGCCGCTTGAAGGTCGCCCACTCGTCCATGGTCCGCGTCCGGCTTCCACCGAAGCGGCCATAGTTGGACGAATCGACCCACGACTCGTTGTCCGAGACGTAGATGACGAGGTCGCCGGTCGCCCGGCGCTTGTTCAAATACGCCAGCGCCGCTGAGCAGTTCGTCCCACCGGCCGGCAGCGACGCGAGCTTCTGCGCGTTGGTCATGACTGAGTCGCGCGGGTTCAGCCCGAGCTTCTCAGGCGAAATCGCCTTCGACTCGAACGGAACCACCACCGTCGCCGGATTCGTCCGAACCATCGCCGCAGCCACCAGGGCCGCAACATCTACGCAGCGAACCTTCGTCGACGCTCCGCGCCGAAATCCCGTGACCGGCGAGTGCATCGACCCCGAGATATCCGGGAAGACGTACACCTGGCCATTGACCTTCGGCACGTTGGCGATCGCGACCTCCATGGCGTCCTGCAAGGCCTCGCGGACCACCGCGGGCACCTTCGCCGCTGACGCGTAAGCAACCATCAGTTGATAGGGGAAGACGCGGGCCTTCTCGATCAACTCCCGATCGCGCAGGCGATCCGCAATCGCCGCCGTCAACTCCGCGTCCTCAAAGACGCCGTGCCGGGCGAACGTGTTCAGGTTCATTCGCGTGGTCTGCCACGGAGCCCGCCGCGCAATCGACTTCCAAACGTCCGGCGACAAATCGAGCGCCGTCAACATCTGGAAGGGAACGTCCGGCGGCTCCATGGTCGTGCGGTCGGTCGCGGTCTTGTACGCCTCGAACTCGCGCACCAACTCCGGCAACGCGTCGGCGTTGTACGTGCGGCCAATAAAGTATCCGAACAGGGCCTCACGCGACGCGGACCGCGGCTTCGGGTGGACCATCTTGACGATGTCTGCCAGGGACGGATCGTTCCCGACCGAACCGACAAAAAGCTGCTTGTCCGTCCGCTTCTCGATCCACTGAGCAACAAGGCGCTTCGGCAGCGAGCCCAGCGACTTGCGCCCGATGGTCCCCGACCGCATGATCTGGACGAAGTTGCGGAGCATCTTCGGTGAGTCGATCACGCGATCGAAGATTTCCGCCATCAACCCCGGGCTCTTGATCGACAGAACCGCGCACAAGAGAGCGGGCAAGTCCTTCATGTTTCCGGCCTGCCGCGCGTACAGCGCTGTGCGGGCGATGAACTCCGGCTCGACGCGATCGCAGAGCTTCAGGATCTGCTCAAGCTGCGTCTCGCCGGCCGCGTAGAACGTGCCGTTCAAACAGCCGGTCGCGGCATACTGCGCGAGGGCCTGGCGATCGCTCATGCGATACGCCACCCCACCGGCCTCGTTGACCGTGTCGGCGGGCGGGACAAACAGTCCCCGGATAGTCTTGAAGATGCTCTTGTTAGCCATGACTGTTCTCCTTGGACAAAAAACTCCATTCCAGGCTCGTCAGGGCAATAGCATCGGGCGTGCCAGGAGCCAGTGAGTCCGAGCCTTGTCGATTGCAAAACATTGTCAAGCAATGCTTTGCAACGATAATTGACGCGGCAGGGGCGTCGCAGTCGTGCGATGAAAATCGAGACTTACTATCCTATATTCTCGTTTCTGATACCATTGGCTAAATGGACGGGTTCGTCATCGTTGGGCTCTTGGGAACTACGCTTGATCGCGGTGATGGACCGGACCGCTGGGCGGCCTGGCGACCCACGGTGTCCCTTTGCCAGCACGAGGACTTGTTGGTCCGCCGGCTCGAACTCCTAATCGATCCAAAGATCGAGTCCTTGGCGAAACAGGTGGCGGTGGACATTCGATCGGTCGCGCCCGAGACGGACGTCCGGACGCACGCGATCGACCTTCGTGATCCATGGGATTTCGAAGAGGTGTATGGGGCGCTTCATGGCTTCGCGCGGAACTACCCGTTTGACACCGACCGCGAGCAATACCTTTTCCACGTCACTACGGGCACTCACGTCGCGCAAATCTGCACGTTCCTGCTTACGGAATCCCGGCACTACCCTGGTCGCTTGATCCAGACAGCGCCGCCGAAGCGCAAGAAGCCCAACGATCCGGGGCGGTATTCGATCATCGATCTGGACCTGTCCAAGTACGATCGAATTGCCCAACGTTTCGTCGCCGAGCGGCGGGAGGCGACGGATTTTCTTAAGGCGGGCATCCCGACCCAGAATGCGGCTTTTAACAAGATGATCGAGCAGATCGAGCACGTCGCCATTCATTCCGCGGCCCCCATCCTGCTGCTGGGTCCCACGGGGGCCGGAAAATCGAGCCTGGCGCGGCGGATTTACGAGCTAAAGAAGCTCCGGCGAAGCGTGACAGGAAAGTTCGTCGAGGTGAATTGCGCCACGATCCGCGGCGACGGGGCGATGTCGGCGCTGTTTGGGCACAAGCGCGGTGCGTTCACCGGCGCGACGGCCGATCGGGCGGGGCTGTTGCGCGAGGCGAACCAGGGCGTCTTGTTCCTTGACGAAGTCGGCGAACTCGGCATCGAGGAACAGGCCATGCTCTTGCGGGCCATCGAGGAGCATCGGTTTTATCCGTTGGGATCGGATAGCGAAGTGCACAGCGATTTTCAATTAATCTGCGGCACCAATCTGCGGCTAGGCGAGGCGGTTCGAACAGGGGTTTTTCGCGAAGAACTGCTGGCCCGAATCAACCTGTGGACCTTTGAATTACCCGGGCTCGCGCAACGCCGCGAGGATATCGCGCCGAACGTTGATTACGAATTGGCCCAACTGACGGCGGCGACCGGACAAATTCGACGATTCAACAAGGAAGCCCTCGACCGGTTTCTAAAATTCGCCGCCGCTCCGGAGTCCTTTTGGTCCGGGAACTTCCGCGACCTCAACGCAGCGATTGCGCGAATGGCGACCATGGCGCCCGCGGGACGGATCACGACCGAAGTTGTGGATTCTGAAATCGAGCGATTGAGGGCGGGCTGGCGCATGCCCGAGTCGGCGATTCCCGACGGGGATATCGACCTGGAGACATTATTAGGGCCGCGCATCGGAGCACTCGATGAATTCGACCGCGTTCAACTCGCTCACGTCGTGCGCGTCTGCCGGGAATCATTGTCGCTCTCCGCCGCCGGCCGCCGTCTTTTCGCCGCATCGCGCACGCAACGAACGGTTCCCAACGACGCGGACAGGCTCAGGAAATACTTGGCGAGGTTTGGAATGGAGTGGACGGCACTACAAAGCGCATGCCGTTGATAGACGTCTTTCATCTATGCGGCGAATGCTGGTCAATTCCGCTCTTACGATAAGCTATCATGGGGAAATAGCGAGACCGACGTGCTCCCCATCGTATCAGCGCTTTCTTCTCCAGCCGCGTCATCGCCTTGACCGCCCATTCACGTTTCAACGCCAAGCTTCGAGAGGCATGAGGTTCCTGATAGACCACACGAACCGGAAGGCGACAACGGGTATACCGAGAGGCGGTCCCCGCATTATGTTGCTCGCTTCGACGTTTTACATCCGTCGTCGCCCCGGTGTAGAGCGAGCCGTCCGAACATCGCAAGATGTACACGAACCACGCATCGGCCTTCACCGCTTCAACTTTCGTGCACTGACTGGGCACCACAACATCCTTCGGCTTGGTGATGGCCTTTGGTAGGTACTGCAAGCCGACATTCTAATCAGGATGGCGAATCAGGGACCAGCCCGCGCCCAAATTTCTTCTGCATCCTACCATCGCGTTCGCTCGATGCGTCGCCGGCGGGCCGTCCATATTCTTGTGCGCGAATTCAGGGTTGCAAAGCTGGACCATCTTCATTATCTGCCTCCGGCGCCGGCAAATGATTAATCTGGTATGATCCCACCATTCCACTCGGCTGCAGCACTGTCCCGCCGGTTCGCCGAATAGCAAGGATCACACTGATAGAGCTTCCAAGACGAACACGCGGCGACGAATTGCTTAAGCCGGGGGAGTTGACCGGAATCATCCAGCGCCTCCGCCGCGTGGCCCCGCAACACGATTTGGCCAGCGTCATCGTCTACGCCTTCGACCGCCGTACGCGCATGTTGCCGTTCATCTACGCCGACTGGGCGATGGTCCCCGCGGGCGTGCGCGCGATCGGCTCGGCGATGGTGGCGTCGGGGTTCGAAAAGACGCGCGTCGTTCAGCAACTCTGGAATCCTCGCTTTGCCCCCTCGGCCATGCGGCTCGACGGCCGCGTGCCTGATCTGTTCATGGTCTCCAGTCTGCAGCTTCACTCGGCCTGTTGTCGCGCGTTGATCCAGGACGCCTGCCGGATCGACCCGGCACATCGACCGCTGATCATCGCCGGCGGACCGAAGACGGTTTATGAGCCGTGGGACGTGTTCAGCGCTGATCCCTCAGATCCTTGGGGCGCCGACGTGGCCGTCACGGGCGAAGAGTTCGTGCTGCTCAGCCTATTGGAGGTGGTGCTCTCCTGCCGCGCCCTGGGCGAATCGCTCCGCTCCGCCTTCCTTCGCGCGTGCCGGTCGGGGCTTCTTGACGACATCCCCGGGCTGGTCTATCCGCGCACGGACGCACGCGGCGCGCCGAAAGAACTGATCGACACCGGCATTCAACGGTTGCTGGGCGATCTGGACGAGCTGCCCCATCCCGTCCTCGGCTACCGCCTCCTCGAGGCGCCCAGCCGGTTTCGCGCCGGATTGTCGGATCGGGCGATGGGTCGACGCTGGGTGCGATTGCGAACGCCGATCGCGTCGCTGGTGCTGACATTCGGGTGTAAGTTCGCCTGCCCGTACTGCCCGCTGCCGGCTTACAACCAGCGCCAGTTCCGCGTCAAAAGCCCGGAGCGGATCGTGGACGAATTTTGCCGTCTGCGCAGCGAGTACGGCATCAAGTGGTTCTTCGGCACGGATGACAACTTCTTCAATGACCACAGGCGGGCGCATGGCATCGTCGAGGCGCTCGCGCGCGCCGAGGTCAACGGCAAGCCGCTTTACAAGCAAGTCGAATGGGGCACTGAGGTCACAGTCCACGACACGGTGGCGCTCAAGGCGGAGCTTCCCACCGTCCGCCGCGCGGGTGTCCGCATGTTGTGGCTCGGCGTCGAGGACATCACGGCCTCTTTCGTGAAGAAAGGCCAGAGCCTCAGCAAGACGCAGGAGGCTTTCGAGGCACTCCGCGCCGCCGGCATCGCGCCCATGCCAATGATGATGCACCACGATGGCCAGCCGCTCTACACGCCCGGAAGTCCCTACGGCCTGATCAACCAAGTCAGGATGTTGCGCCGCTGGGGCGCGGCGGGAATGCAGGTACTGATGATGACGCCGGCGACAGGGTCCAAACTCTACGAGGAGCCGTTCAACAACGGCCAAGTTATCGAGAGCGTTTCCGGCCGTCGCGTCGAGCCGTACATGATGGATGGCAACTACGTCGTCGCCACCCAGGCCGACGAGCCGTGGCGAAAGCAATGCAACATCCTTGCGGCCTATCTGTATTTTTTCAATCCGCTTGCGCTGCTGCGGGCTCTGCTTCCTCGTGATCGCGTGTTCACCTGCGACATCGGCATGCAGTTGATGGGAATGGGCGGCCTGTTTCACACCATCCGCCGCACGGTCGGCTGGGCCTGGCGCCTGCGGAGGGGCGATATCAAGCGTCGCACCAGCCTGCCCTCGAGTCCGCTTCCCTTCCACGGCTTGGCGGCGGAGCCGGCCAGCCACGACCTGCCCGCGCCAAAATCGTCACCGCCCGCGTTCGTGTCGATGTCGCTCAGGGGCGAGCCGGTGCCGGCTGGCGCGCAGGTCCACCAGCGAGGGCCCGAAATGTTGATGACCCTTCCTCGTGGCCGTTGAGCAGTTTTTTTCAGTTTTTGATTTAGCTCGATGCGGTCGCCGACGCTGACTACGACCTCGGCGTCGGCATACTGCCCAAAGGCAATGCTCCAATAGCTAAAGCGCGGCAACGCCCGTGATTGCCCTTCTCAGCAGTCCCCAATCACACCGCCCTCACGAACTCCACCCGATCGCCGCCCTCCACCAGCTCGTCCATGGTCAGCGCGACGTCGCCGATCTGATCCAGGGCCAGCCGCCGGGCCTCCTCGAGTGAAGTGGCCCGGACGGTCATAGTGCCCCGGCAGACGTACTGTCGCGCAACTCCGACTTCATACGTTTTTCCGTCGCCGTTTGCGATCACGTGCTTTTCCTTTCTCCGCCTCGGCGGACCCGTCGTACACCTCGGTCAGGTAGGGGCCATCGTCGTCGTTCTCGATCCTGCGGCCGGTCGATCCGCCATCCCGCGGCGCGTCGTAGTCCCGGACCTCGACGACGATCCCGGCGGGGATGCCGTGGACGCACATGACCATCCCGCGCTGGACCCTTACGACCAGCGGGTGGGGGATGGCCTGCACCCCGACCAGAAGGATTTTCCGAGCGGACCCCGACGACAGGACCGCGCCATCCAACAGCTCCATGTCATCGCCGCACTCGCGGCAGATGGGGATTCCCGCCCCGGGGAGGTCGCTGACCGGGCCGAGCTGGTCCATCCCGCACCTCGCACATCTCCAAAAAAGACTCAATCGGTCAATCATGATTCGATATTCCTTATAAAGAGGTTCTTTTGGACTTTGGGCCGCGGAACTTCTCGGCTCCGCGAGCAACAGTGACGTTTGAACGCCACGATTTGATGGCTTGCACAGAACCCTTGCGGAGGTGGCCGACCTTAATGCCGTGGCAGCGTTGAAAACCCGCGAAGCTGCCCTATGGGGTCAACGAGGCGATGAATATTTGAATATCCCGACCATCGAAGATGGAATCGTGGTTCATGTCGCCGGGACAGAGGTCGGCAGGGGTTGGGCTGAGGAGGGCATTGACGAAGGGGACGATGTCGGATTCGCCGAGCCCGCCGCCGTCGAAGTCGCCGGTGCCGCACGGGACGTCCTGAAAGATAACGCTCAAAGGCAGGGCCAAGTCAGAGCCGCCAAGCGTAGCTACCTCTTGGACAACCGGCGTCGTCGCGGGATTCGCAATGATTACCACCTTTGGGGTTGTGAAGATCGAGTCAGATTCTTGGTACGGAAAATCGCAGCCGCCCGAGCAATCCGGGTCGGCCGCGCATTGGGCCGTCGAACAAGCCGACGAGTAAAAGCCGACCGCCCACAACGTCCCATCGGCCGGGTTGGTCGTCATCGCCGTAAGATGACGGATGCCCACGACCGGGATATCCGTGTCGTGCTCCAGCAAAGTTGCATTGCGGCCGGCGCGAATAATGTTGTATCGATGGATGACGGCGCTTGCATGGTCGAGCGCATCCAGCGAGGTCGAGACATAGAGCTTGTCGCCCGACACGTGCAAGGCCGAAGGGGCCTGGACCTGGCCGGTCAGGGGCACTCGAATCTCGCTTCCGCCGTCCGCCGGGTAAATCAACAGGTAGTTGTAGTCGTTGACTTCCAGGGCGCTGGCTACGAAGAGGTTTCCGTAGGAATCCACCTCGATTTCCCGAATCCGCGAGGCGTCATTCTGGTAAACGATTTCCGTACAATTGATGCATTCAATTTCAGGGGTGTCGGCCGGGTTCGCCCCATATGTTCTTACCAATTCGAAGTTGCCATTACCTGAAAGTCGCAGTTTAGCTACCGCGCGATACGGCAGGCCGCCGCCGGCCGGCGTGATATGGACCGGCGCGACATAGACCATGTCCGGATCGTTGGGATCGAAGGCCGCGTCGGCCAGCGGATACCCGCCGCCCGTCGTCCGGCCGATGCGGACGGTGTCGCCCAAGTAGCTCTTGGGTGCCGGTTTCACCACGGCTACGCCATCCGTCAGCCGGATGAGTCCCAGGATGCCGTGCACTTGATGAAGGCGGCCCAGAGAGTCCGTCATCAATCGGCCGTGGCCCCTGCGGAGGCCGCCGCTCTGTGCCGGGGCGGGAACACCAGGCCCGGCCGCATACGTCTGGGCATTCACGCCATAGAGCGTGTCGTTGTGCGCCAACGCGTCACGAAGGCCCGCCCCGCCCGGCTTGCCAGCGATGAGTAACGACTCGCTTGGGGGGTCCTCGCAGGTGGCAGGCAATTCCTCGCCGCAGACCGTCCCGCCGCCGCCCGATCCATTGCCGCAGAGGTTGAGAGGTACGGGGTAGGAGGAGAGTGCGCCGGCCAAGGCCAATAGGTCACTCATGTCGATGTAGTTGTCGGAGGATAGGACGTCGGCGCACAAATTGGCGTTACGTACCGGTTGGCCGAACTCGCTGAGCAAGTAAAGATAGTCCAGGTCGGTCACGCCACAATCTTGGTTAAGATCTCCACACTGGCCACAATAGGGGCACACCACCGGGTCCCAGTCGTCGATCAGCACGCAGGCATCAGGACCCCGGAGTTCCAGTTCGACGTACGTGCCGCGGAGGAAGTTGAGGTTGCCCCGGGGGAAGTTGCCGGAGAAGGTGGCATAGGTTCCAGAATCAATCGAGCCGGGACCGGATGCCGGAGGCCGAACCCTCGCGACTTCCACAAGATTTTGGCTGACTTCGGGTGAGTCGGTCAGATAGACGATTAGTTCGTCGGTCGTCTGGCCGCAGAAGCGGTAGCGGAACTGCACAAGAATCTCGGCCTCGCCCGCCCGGGCGAAAGCGCCGTGCGCGGCGGCGCTCGAGGCTTGTAGCGACCCTGAGGCTTTGGTCTTGATTTTCATCACGCCATTGGCGGGGTTCTGAGGATCGAGTCCGACTTCGCGGGTGATCGCGCCTTCCTTGAACGGCGGAAAGGGCGGCTGCAAGTCGGCGGGATCGCGCAAACGTTTCTGTACGCGGACATCGAACTCCGTCTGGTCCTCCATGGCGATGACTTTCAGTGAGAAGCCGAGCAGCGGTACGTCGATGATTCGGCTGCCGTTGGACATTGGGGCGCTGGGGTCCTGCGGGTCGCGGGCGAGCGGGGCACCGGTCTCATCGACGAGCGTCTGGTAGTAGAGGCGCTGGTGGCCGGTGTTGAGCACCGCGCCGGGGTGGAGTTTAATTTCCTTGACGTAAATCGCCTCGGGAATCGTGATCTGTGGGTCCTGGAAGACAAAGCCTTGACGGTTGGTGAGGTTGACCTTGGCGTTGGGTCGTATTTCCAGTTGCTCCAAGACCCAGGTGTCGGTGTATCCGCCTGGGGAAGGGGCGCTGCTCGCGGCAAGTTCATAAGCGCCGGATAATTCACCACCAAGGCCGTTGTCGTAGTCCACCGAACGCAGTTCCAACAATTCGCCTTGGGGGATGGATGTGCCCTGAAGAATGCTAACGTTGAACTTGTTTTCGTTGATGGTCGGGCGGGGCGACGCGAGCGGGTCCGGGTCCAGGTCGAGGTAGCGATCGCCTTCGGAGTAGATCACGTTGCATTCAATGGTCGAGGTGCCCTCAACGTAGAACTCCCCGCCCCAACCCGGGGGGTTCTGCAACAGGTTGATCTGGTTGTTATGAACTTCCGTCAAATCGCTCAGGTCGCCTGACAGCACATCAACGTTTGTGTTACGGATGGTAGAATCTCGGACCACGAGTTGGCCGTTGACCTCGATCCGGCCCCAGTTGGAGGCCTGTGCCGGGTCTGCGCAGCCGCCGCCGGAGGCGCCGCCCATGTCAACGACCGCTCCGCCTTCTACGAGTAACTCCTGCCCAGCGCCGACAAGAATTTCGCCTGTTCCCACGACGTTGGTGCGAATAGTGGCGGGTTCGAAAGTCGAAGCATCGCCAGCTAGGACTCGCAGAGTTGCCCCAGTTTCCACACGCAAGGTGCCCGGCCCTGCAATCACGCTTCGGCGGAGGTCCATGCGAGCGCTCGTCCCTCCGTCCAGAACCAGTCCGCCGAGCGGGTCCGTTAAGGTCAACGTTGAATATGAAATGTAGGCGCTCGAAGCCGGGGACGCATCCCTACCGCGCAGTGTTAGATCGTTTATTGTCGGGTTTCCAAAGTTCGAAGCGAATTCGTCCCCAAAGTTGTCTGCGGAGTTTCCGACGAATACACAATCAAAAAACGGCGACCAATTCAGTCCATGGACATAGGCACCGCCTCCCGCAAGCGCGTGATTGCCGATAAAGTTGCAATTCATGACGGACGTGTTGGCAAGACCACCCACTGCGAGGCCTCCGCCAGCTCCTGCCTCGTTGTTTAGAAAATCGCAGCTTACAAGCACGCACTCCCCCATGTTGCCCATTCCTCCTCCAATACCTGCTGAATAGTTCTCCAAGAAAATACAATTAGAGAGCGTGAGCACTCCGGACTCATTATAAACTCCGCCTGCATCGCATTCGGCAGCTAGGAACCAAGGCCAACCTGAGTCGCCCCATCGAGCCTCATTGCCCGTGAACGTGCAGCCATCGAGAATCGCTCCTCCTTGCACGTTACAAAACCCGCCGCCGGATCCTAGGTACCCAAACACCGAGCCTTCAACGACCTGGAATATCGGTTCTACGGAATTGCCGCCAAATGCACAGTTGGTAAGAGTTGGGTTACCTCCATAATTGTACACCCCGGCACCCCGAAATGCACGATTACCGCTAAACGTACAGTTCGCAATTGTCGGACTGCCGCTATCAATGAGCATGCCAGCTCCGCAACTGGACAAGCCAGGTCGGTGCGACAAGTCAGCAATGCCTCCGCTGATAATAAATCCGTCCAGAACCGCTGAGGCATCTGTATTACTGGCGGTCACAACGTGATATACGTTGTCGATGTTACCGTTCAGCGTCGTAACGTTCACGACGGGATCCCTCTGCGAAAGACTCGTCTCGATTCCCGAGAAGCCGCCATACAGGGCGACTGTATTGAAGAGCCTAAACGTCGCGCTGCGTGGGTCTAAAGGTGATGTCCGCTGCGAGGGGTTGTAATTCCCGGCTGCCACCCAGATCTCCCCGCATGCGCCAATAGAGGCCGCGTTCAGGGCGGATTGCAGATCGGTTAGTGCATTGACCCAATCTGTGCCGTCATTAGCTCCCGAGGCCGCAGCGTGTACAAAGCAACGGTTGGTAAATTGAATCTTGCGGACTTGGATTCCAGAAACGCGGCCGAATCCGGTCGTCGTTGCAACGGCGATGACCAATGCATCACCGTTACCCACGGCAACGTTATGCGTAGAATGGGTCTCACCGGACAAGAAAGTATTCCGAGGAATCGCTCCGCCGACTGTCTGAGTGGGAGTGTTAGTATGGCCTGTCACGTCCACATTGACTCGATAATCAGCGTTATCAGGGGCAACCGCGTACGTAAACACCTGATAAGCTCCGACGGCTAGGCCGTCAAACGTATACGTTATACTCTGGCCGACGCCGCCGATGTCCTGGGCGTCGTTCAGGAGCTTTGCATAGTTGCCCGTCGCGCTCTGATTTTTGAATCCAAAGTTGCCGCCAGTGCCAGTGCTGCGAGTCACGCTAGCGCCGCTTGCACTGCCATCGAGCCCGACGAGCAAAAATGGCCCCGTAGTTGTACCTGTGATCTCGTTCCAATTCCCGATCTGGCCCGCCGCCCCGGCGAATGAGGTCGCCGGAGCACCACGGCCCGGCGCACCGGCGACCTCCGTTCCCACATCGATGTTAAATGACTGTCCCTTGACTTGTATACTGGTCAGGTAGATGAGAAGGGCCGCGACAACGCCAATTCGAGGAGTGTGTTGAGTGCGGCTGAAGCTCAATACGAAAGATTTCACGGCGTCGGAATCTCCTGCTGACAAGCAACGGCGTCGTCCGCCAGATCTGCGAACGGAAGGAGCGCGAATTCGTCGGACACAAACAGATTCTTCCGGATGCGGACAAAATCCGCATGACCGTCCAGGAAGGCCAGGTTGTGGCTATATGGACTTCCATGCCACTCGATCCGCTCGCTTGTATAACGCCACCAGGCCGCATACCACCCAAGGTCGCCGAAAAGAATCAAGCGGGCGCTATCCGTCGATGCCTTGGGGCGGGTCAGGTTCTTGAGGCGCTTGTTGACCTTCATCACCAGGCTGTAGCAAGGATCGGCGAGAGGCAACTCGGGATACTGATCTTGTCCGATGACAAAGGGGTTGGCCATGTAGCTGGTACCGTAATACGTGAAGGCCGTTGGCTTGGCCGTGCGGCTGCCTGTATCGGCCGGGCATCGAAAGACTTCGGCGCCGCTTGGCTGGACGGCCTCGAATCCTAAATGCCGGTTGAGCGGCTTGGGAACCGCAAACTGCGCTGCACCCTTGCCTTGGATGCCGCCGTAGTTGAAGTAGGCGTTCATGCCCTGATAGAAGAGTCCCCCGCTGTCGTCGAGATAGACATTCCAGGCCGTGGCGAGTTGACGAAGGTTGGATTGGCACTGCGTTCGCCGTCCGCTTCGCCGCGCCGCGGACATCGCTGGGAAGAGGATGGCGATCAGCAACGAGACGATGGCGATGACGACGAGCACTTCTACCAACGTGAAGGCCGAGCGAGGCGAGTGAGTTTGACCGTTCCTCGAAACCGTGGATTTCATGGTCGCAGTTCCTCCTTCCGCGATAAATCCTCCTCATGATCGGCCCCCACTTGCAGTTCAAGTTGGTGAAGGCGCGCCTCCGCCGCCGTGGAATACCAATTCGGCCCGGATGATTGCGAGCATTTGGCGTAAGCATCCTGGGCATCTTTCGTGCGGCCGGCCTTCAAGAGCCGTTCGCCCACGACGAAATAGCCCATCGGAGTTTCTTCCGCGGCGAGTTGGGCCAGAAATCGCTCTTCGGGCCAGGTCGGGTCGAGCAAGAATTGCATGGCGCTGAATTCGGCTGTGCCAGGGGGCACCTGATCCCGAATCTTTTTCGCGTATTGAATACGATCGGCATGCCATTCGAGGAGGAACCACCCCAGGGCCATGCGCTGGACTTGAAGCTGGGCTAATCGAGCCCGTGCTTGTGAGCCTCGGGCATCCTCGGCGGCCTCTTCCGCGGTCTTCTGTAATACGTCCGACGCCTGGCGCTCGTTGCGATAGAAATGAATGCTGATGGCGGTCGCGCTGATCAGCGTGACGATAACGGATGAAAACATGACTGTTAACAGGGCGTGGCGCCGAGCGAGCTTCCGAACCAAATACCAGGTACTATCCCGACGGGCGCTGATCGGCGCGCCGGCCAGGAAAGATCGAAGGTCGTCCGCCAACACACCGGCCGAGGGATAACGCCGTTCGCGCTGCTTGGAGAGGCTTTTGAGCACGATCGTATCCAGATCACTGTCAATCTGCCGTCGAAGGTGGCTGGGGCGCAAGGGGTCGGAATTCAAGATTCGGTCTTCGACGTCGCGACGGGTGCCCAGGACCGGATACGGCGACTGACCGGTCAGCATCTCGAAGAGAATGACACCGAGGGCATAGACGTCGGTGCGGGTATCAATCTTGCCGGGAATTCGCTCGACCTGTTCGGGGCTCGCCCAGCGCAGCGATCCCAGAAACTCCCCAGTCTGGGTCATATCCACGAATCGCCCCCGGGGGTCCAGGTCGCCGAACACGATCTTGGCCAGGTCGAAGTCGAGGATGAGCGGCTCACCACGCTCGTCAATACAGATGTTGCCCGGCTTCAGATCGCGGTGGATGACGCCGCGAAGGTGGGCGGCGTTGACGGCATCGCAGACCTTGATGAAGAGGCGAACGAGTTCCTCGATGTCTTGGTGCTGTCGACGCGATGATAATCGGGCGCTTCGCCAAGATGTACGTCTTCCGGGTTGCGGCGCGGTGGGCGGAGTTACCAGGGATGAACCACGCCGACGCTCGAGCCAGTCATCCAGCGCGTGGCCTGCGATGTAATCCATGACATAGAACATCGCCCCGCCGGCCTCACCACTATCGATGATGCGCACGATGTTTGGGTGGTTCAGTTCGCTGAGGATGCGGACGCCCAGTTCGATCCGCGATCGATTGCGCGGATCCGAAAAGGGGCCTTCGCGGAAGACTTTCAGGGCGACCTTCTTGCCGGTGCTCTCTTGAAGGGCCTGATAGACGACGCCTTGGCCACCGCCATGAATCTTGCGAACTAACTGGTATCCTTTGAATATATCCGCGGCGAGGGAATCGCCGGCGGGGACGCGGGAAGGCGACTCGCCTGTGGCGGGCACGGTTTCCGTTGTCCCTCCCGCCGGGATTGCCCCCATCTGTTGCAATGCGGCATCGACTAGTGACGTTTCGCCCTTGGCCAAGGAGGGAGAGTCGGAGGGGTGTTCGGTGCGCGTAGTCATTTGATCCTCGCGTCGTACCCTTCGCGCATAAGGCGCAGCCTTCGCAACGCCGAGTCCTAATTGTTGGCCATCCTTACATGAAGAGCGTCACAATTGCTCTGGAACTCACGCAGACCGGCTGTACATCGCCGACACGGAGGGCAGGAGCCGGCGAAGCCCCTCGACCGCCCTCGCCCGAAGCATGTAAACGGCTCCTGGAGAGCGGCTCATCGCCTTCGCCACCTCGTTAACGGACCGGCCGTCTAGGTCGTACATCTGTAGCACCGACCGGTAGTCGGTAGGGAGTTGCTCCATGGCCTTTTCGAGGATGTGTCGCCGTTCATGGCCGGCGGCGTCACGGCTGGGGGTCATGCTGTCCTCGCCGACGAGGTCGTACAGCGCGGCGACGGAATCGTCGGTTCGCGCCTGTCGAACCTGCCTGCGCGGATCGGGCCGCTTGGCGCGGGTCAGCCCTCGAATGGCATCTTGAAGGTTGTTCTCCGCGATCCGTCGGAGCCAGGCGACGAATGCCGGCATGCCGCTGGGCTGGAGTTTCTTGATTTGAAGAAAGGCTTCGAGGTAGGTCACCTGAAGTACATCATCCTCGTCGACCATCGATCGCCATTCGGGGCTGATAGCCCCGGACAGCGCCTGACGAACGTCGCCGCCATGGCGGGTCAGCAGCATGCCGAGCGCCTCCCGCTCGCCAGCGACCGCCTTTACGAGAAGCTCATCATCGCGCCCAGACATCGATGCGCCTCAGAGTCCTTTTGGATGTAGAAGTCCAAGCCAGATATAGCCTACCAAAAAAGTCCTCTTTTTTCAATCTCGTGAGTACGGGGCGATCGGCGTCGCTGAGAGAACAGTCCCCTGCAAAGGCCGCCGCACCGAGCCCTTGCGGAGAATGGAGTGAAAGCGATGAACCCTTGCCTGACAGACGAACGGCTTCGGTGTGAGCGGATGAAGCGGGAGTTGGCCGCCTTTCTGGGCAGCCACCTGCGCCGCTCCGATGATGAACTGCGGCGACAGGAACGCAGCCCATCCCCCGGTCGCGACAAGATCCGGCATGACCAGGGAGAGCGGTTCAGAGCACTGTGCGCCCAAGCGGTTGCGGGGGCGACGCCTTTTCGCGGACGACGCGAAATGAGTGGACTGAGGCAACTACTGATATTCGTGATGAAAAAGCTCGCGCGGTTGATGCGCTGAGGTCGCGATTATTCAGGAAGAGAAACCTCCGATGATGCGAGGCCATCTCGGGCCACCGCGGCGGACCTGACCCAGCGTGAAAACTCTTCTCCTTCTCGCTTAGTGAACGATGGGCCAGGCCGTTCGCGGGGTTGTCGAGGCGGAAACCCAACGAGTTCGACGTTTGAATGGTTCAAGACTTGAAAGGACACATCGCAATGTTGAAGTCAATGTCCGTCTGTCGGGGCACGCGCAGGACTCCCGTTTCCTTAGCTGCTTACTGTTTGTTGGTGCTGGGCATGTCCCCTATTACCGCCCGGAGCGGCGAGGCGGATGGAGTGATATCGCCGGCACCGGATACCTCTGCCGACCATGTCCCGGGCGAGGTACTTGTGTTGCTGTCAGCTGACGTGAATCACGACGGGCGTCTGGATGCCGCTGAAAAACTCGATGGAGTCGAGGCGGCAGTGAAAGGGACAATCATGCGCCGGATTCCGCTCAGGCCGGGACAACGCGCTCTGCGGGTCCAGTTGCATCCTGGAAAAGCGGTGGCGGACGCTATCGCCGAAAATTGGGGCCGAGGCGACGCGAGGATTGTGGCCGTCGAACCGAACTACGTGGTGCGGATTCTCACCACACCGAATGATCCTCGTTTTTCAGAAATGTGGAGCCTGAGCAATACCGGGCAAACGGGTGGCGTGTCCGACGCGGACATTGACGCGCCCGAGGCCTGGGACATTACGACGGGATCGACGCCGGCCATCGTGGCCGTTGTGGACACGGGCATCGATTACCTGCATCCCGATCTCGTGGACAACATGTGGAAGAACCCGGGCGAGACCGGCGGCGGAAAGGAGACCAACGGCATCGATGACGACGGAAATGGTTACGTCGATGATGTTCATGGCTACGATTTTTTCCAGAATGACAGTGACCCGAGCGACGCGCACAGCCACGGCACCCACGTGGCCGGAACGATTGGAGCCCATGGGAACAACGGACTCGGGGTGACCGGCGTGAACTGGCAATGCCGGCTGATGGCCTGTCGGTTTCTGAATGCGGGGGGTTCTGGTTCGACGGCCGATGCGATTGAGGCGATCAACTACGCGGTGGCCAACGGGGCCAAGGTACTGAACAACAGCTGGGGCGGAGGCGGATATTCGGCCTCCCTGGAGGCGGCGATTGCGAACGCCCGCGATCAGGGCGTGCTGTTTGTGGCGGCGGCGGGCAATGCCGCCTCGGACATCGATACGGTCCCAACCTATCCTGCGTCCTACAACGTTTCGAATATCATTGCGGTCGCCGCGACCACGAATACGGATTCGCTGGCCTCGTTCTCAAACTTCGGCGACCTGTCCGTGCACCTTGGGGCGCCGGGCGTAAGCGTGCTGAGTTCCATTCCCAATTACGCCACGCTCTTTTCGGAGGATTTCCAGGGCGTGTCGCCACCGACGATCGGATCGAGTTTCGTCATGGACGGCCCGGCGAATCGCTGGGGGACTGTGCAGAACAACATCGGATTCGCCGGCAACAAAGCGGCTCGGGGCGATTGGGCTAACGCGTCACCCTACCTGGGCGGAAGCGAAGGGTCCATCGTGACGACGACAATGGATACACGGGGGCTGCGCGGATTGGCCTTGCAGTTCTCTTATCGCTATCAGATTGGTTCGACCGACGCCCTTAGCGCTGATGTCTGGGACGGGACGACCTGGCGGACGGTCTTTACAAGAAACAGCAGCAACCTCCAGTCTTTCTACTATTTCACGCGCATTGACATCCCGGAGTCCTATCGGAACGCGGCCATGAAAGTTCGATTCCGCTGGATGACTGATTTGAGCGACAACAATTACTACGGCGCCGAGATTGACGATGTTCGCGTCGTTTGCATGGGCTCCAACTACGCCAACTCGTATTCACTTTTTAGCGGCACTTCCATGGCCTGTCCCCATGTGGCCGGAGTTGCGGCGCTCGCCTGGGGCAACAATCCAGGCCTTTCGTTAGCGTCGCTCAAGGACCGGATTGTCGCAACCGGCGACGCCATCCCCGCGTTGGCGGGAAAGACGATCTCCGGTCGGAGGCTGAATGCTTACAACGCCCTTCAAACCGCGGGCCTCACCGTCACGTCGCCCAATGGCGGAGAGAATTGGACCGTCGGCACGACGCACCCAATCACATGGAGTTCATTCGGCGGCGGGCCGACGGTGGACGTTGATTTGCTCAAGGACGGCATTTTCCATTCCAACCTGACCAACGACGCTCCGAATACCGGTTCTTTCTCGTGGAACATTCCGGCCGGACTGACGACCGCGTCGGATTACCGGGTTCGCATCACCGATGGGACAATCACCGACCAGAGCGACGCGAATTTTGCACTGGCGGCGAGCGGTTGCACCGTTCCGCCTCCGGTGCCGGCGAATCCGACCCCTGTGGACGAGGCCGTCGCCGTTGCTCTTGACGGAAACCTTACATGGAACGCGGGGGGCGGCTCCGGCTTCTGCGTCGTGGTGCCGAATGCAAATACGAATTCGGAGGGCGACTCGAATAATGCCTACCCGTTTAGTAGCGGAGTTTTTCCGTCCCAGAGGTATCAACAGATATACGACGCCTCTCAATTTCCGGAGGCCGGCCTCATCACCGCGATTCGCTTCCGGCCGGACGATACTCATGGCAATGCGTTTACAAACGCCGCGGTTCAGGCGCAGATTAGCCTGGGCTACTCGGCCCGGCCGGTGGCGAACCCCTCAACCACATTCTCGGACAACATCGGCCCCGGGACCGTCCAGGTCTTCAACGGCACATTGACGCTTTCCAGCGCCGATAGCGGAGGGCCGCCACGGAGTGTTGACATCGTCGTTGACGTGGAGGACCAGTTCTTTTATGACCCGGCGCTTGGGCCCCTGCTTCTCGACATTCGCGTTCTCAACTCACCAGTTACAACTTTTTTTGACGCCGACGGCGAATTTTCCGGTCAAACAGCTACGACGCGCATCTTCTCCATTTCCACCGCGAGTGATTTGACGGGAGGCACGGACATGTACCCGTACGGGCTGGTAACCATGTTCTGCTTCAATGGCGGCGCGCCCTTAAGCATGGGCCCGCTAATCGCACACCCGCGGACAGAACTGGAGGCGGAGCCCGTTGCGTTCGAGTTCGATCCAGCCACCGGAGTAGCCTGGCCGGATCGTGGGGCGCGCAACGGGAACACGGCCGCGAGCATGCGCGGCAAGCCGTTTGTCGTCGACTCTGCGCCGGTCTTGGACGGCATGCGACGAACCTCGGCTGAAATCCTCGCAGTGCGTTCAGAATTCAAACGCGATTTGGGCTCCAGCGAGTCGGAGGGAAGCCGCGCTATTCGAGTGCCCCCGAGCGAGCCTGCGAGTGCTCCGTCGATGCACCCACCCGCGCCGCGTCCCGCTGCGCCGGCGAGGGGCGGCACGACGGTCCTCGATGCGGTTCAGCGCGGCTGGTGGATGAACGACGGTTTTCATGATTCCACCAACAACAACACATTCACCGGCCAGGACGGGGGGGGGGCTGACATCTTCAATTCCTATTTTAGCTTCGACCTAAGTGGGGTCGGCACCGTGGCCAGCGCCACGTTGCGGTTAGAGCTAGAGAACTACTATGGCCCGGACCCATCGGAATCCGTAACGGTCCATGACGTCTCTACTCCCGCCGCGACGCTAGAGGCGAGTGGTACCAATGTCGCGATCTTCAACGACCTCCAGACGGGCAGCGTTTACGCGACATTCACGGCCCGAGCGTCGGATGTCGGAACCATACTAGACATCCCGTTGAGTGCGGCGGCGATCAACGACATCAACGCGGCCGGCGGCTATTTTTCGGTCGGGCTCCACTGCGACCAAATCACGCTGCCGAGCGGCGATGAAGGTGTCCGCTTCAGCCAATCTGATGAGCCAAGAGTGCATCAACTTGTACTCGAGGCCGGCTCGTCTTGCCCGGCGACGTACGACGTGCTGTTTGGCACGTCCAACCCGCCGACGACGGTGTTGTGCAACGACGTGGCGGGGACGACGTGCGATCCGGGCGCGCTTGTGGCAGGGACCAGGTACTACTGGCAGGTGGTCGCGACGAACGCGATCGGCAGCACAACTGGCCCGGTGTGGTCGTTCACCACGGCGCAGCCTTGCACTTCGCCGCCGGTTCCGGCCGATCCAAACCCCTCCGACGGGGCCACAGACGTGCCGACGAATTCCGAATTAGGTTGGAACATGGCGACTAGGTTGTTCGGTGAGCGAAATGATGCCGATCACCTGGCCTTGGCGGCAGTGAGTCGACCGGAGTCGCTGCAGTTTGGGGCCTCGCCGTCGGTCGGTCGATTCCCCGCCGAGGCGTTTGAGGGCCATGAAGGAGTGACGGTTCAAATCCTGGCGTTCCGAGGGCATTCGGATAACAGTGCTAGCGGAGAATACGAGAATACGCTCAACGCGATCGCCCAATTCTTCGCCGCATTCGCCGTGACGCCAACAGTCACGGAGAGTGCAAGCGGGCTGGCAATGGAACTGGCGGGCAAGAACGTCTTCTTGGTGCCGGAGCAGGAATTTTGGACGGCCGGTGCCATGGCCGCGTGGGGAACAAGCATTGCGACGGTCATGCAAAACTTCGCGGCCAATGGAGGTCGGGTGATCGTTACGGACTACAACTTTGGGGATGAGTTCGTTAACGCGACGGGCCTGATGACGGTGGGGGCGAATACCTCGCTATCCTGGATGACTCAGCCCTGCACAGTGGTGCAGCCGGGGCATGCGGTGATGGCGGGCGTGCCAAACCCGTTCAATGTGATGAACGGCCTGTCTTCGTTCGCGGGAGTGACGAATGGGACGGTGCTCGCGACGCTGAACTCGACGGGCAGCCCATCGGTGATTGCGCGAGAATTCGGCGCCGGCGGCATCGTGATAATGGCTTGGGATTACTTTAGCTACAACACCGACATGGCCCGCATCGTCGCCAACGCGGTTCAATGGCCGGAGTCGGGACACTGTTCGACGACATACGACGTGCTGTTTGGCACGTCCAATCCGCCAATGACATTGGTGTGCGACGACGCGACGACGCCGACGTGCGATCCCGGACCGCTGGCGGCGGGAACGACGTACTACTGGCAGGTGGTCGCGACGAACTCGGTCGGCAGCGCGGCGGGGCCGGTATGGTCCTTCACGACCGAGCAGCACATCGACTTCGAGTTTGCGCTCGTAGTCCTCACCGCTCCAAGTCTGTCAGACCGCGGGCCTCTGCCAGCCTCGCTGGGCGTCTGCATCAACAAAGGCGAGACTTTCCTTGTTGAACTGTGGGCGACTGACTCCGGCGCCATCAACACGGGGGTCGTTTGTGTTTTCGCCGATTTGCTGTATCCCGCAAGCCAACTTTCTGTAGTCGGCATCTCCGCCGCGCCGCTTTTTGCACAGTTCTCCAGTGGAACCGACCTGACCGGTCGGATCGATGAACTCGGGGGTTGCGGTCTGCCGAATAACGGCGTGGGAGTGGGCGAATGGGCTCGTGTCGCCATCGTGGAGTTCCGGGCCAATGAATGCCTGGACCCCAGTGACGTTTGTTTAGAGCCTGCCGTCCTGGAATCGTCCGCGTACGGGCGAGGCACGGTCCCCATCAGCGCGATCCAACACGATTGCCAGCCCCTCTGCATCGACGAATCTTGCGTGTACGACCTAAGTGGTGATGGTTGCATCAACGCCGTCGATCTGGGTCTCTTCGCAGCGTGCTGGTCGTGTGTCAACACCAGTCCCTGTTGGACCAACTCCCAGTGTCAGGAGAAGGATTTCGATTGCAGCGGCCTCGTCGCCGCCGGCGATCTGGGCTGGTTCGCCACCGCTTGGGCCAAGTGCTGTAGCGATTCGTCGATCTCGTATTCCGCTTGCCGGCCGAGATGCTCAGGGGGAGCCTCGTCGGTTGACGTACAGGGTGGGGCCTCGGAGGCCGCCCCTGGAGTGGACAACGCTTCGGCCGTTGGACTCGGCACTGTGGACCTGGCGGTGCGCCTCTCGCTACAGCCCGGCGCAGAAGACGAAACGGCTGGGCCCTTGCCCCCGGGGCTCAGTGGGCCATTGGAGGCGGGTCAGCGAGTGTTTGCCGAGGTTTGGATCCGCCATCGCTTCGACGCCAGCCAGGGAATCACTGCCGCCTTCGTGGACGTGACGGCCTCGACGAGCAATTTTGCGCTGGTCGGTGTCGAACCGGGTCGCATCTTCACGATGTTGTCAAATCCCGTGATCGATGCGGAACATGGCCTGGTTCATAGCGTGGGAGGCGCAACGATGGAACCCCACCACGCCGACAATAAATGGAGTCGGCTAGCCCTCGTCGAGTTGGAAGTTAAACGGCGCGTGGTGCGTCCAAAGGTCACCGCGCGTCCGATCCAAGGTGAGGCCGTCTCCGGCTACGGCCTTGGCCTGATTCCCACCGATCGGGTGAAGCTCGTGACTCTAGTGGATGTTGAACCAACGCCCCAATGAGGATGGTTCGGCCTCGGGCCGCACTCAACAAACAACCGTGGAGACTATCGTGTCGACATCGATTAACAGAGGTCATGACGAACACAGACCGACATGTTCGCCCACGGTGTGACTGCTAGGTAGTTCGTCAATCGGATCAGACGCGTCCGAGCAAGATGAGGAGTAACATCCCATGAACACATCGCAAAGGCCGACTTCCAGGATGCCCGTGAGAGCTCTTAAGATTATGGCCACTTCCCGAATGCACACGATGTCCACGGCGCCCCTCCTAGTGTTTCTCGCAATCGGCGTGCGCGCCGAAGTGCTTCTTGGCGGCCCAATCACGGATGTGGAAGTCCTGCTGATTCCTCGATCGGTGTCAGACGGTCCGGACTTCGTACCCAATCCCGCGGACCTCCCCACCGCTATGTCTTCTCTCGACCGCACGTTGATGGCCGTGTTCGTCCTGGAAATCTGGATGAGCGATGTGGGTGCGACCAACACCGGCATCGTCGCGGCCTACTTCAATGTCCAGTGGAATACTGTCATCCCCATTGTCGCTCAGCCCATCGACAATAGCCTGCCGACCCTCAATCACAGCAGCCTGTATGGTGGTTTTCTCAGTGGCACCGAAGACAATGCCCTCGGACGCGCCACCGACTTCGGTGGAAGCGACTTCACGTTCTCCGGGCTGGCGATACAGCCGGCCTATGTTCGCCTGGGACACATTGGCTTTGATGCGGTGGCCGACGGCATGATCGAGTTCAGCGGCGTCGTAGGGTCTCTCGGCGTGGGCGTTCTGGGACGCATACCGGAATCGGTAAACATCGCTCCGGTCAGCCTCGCTATCGTGCCGGAGCCAACCTCCCTAGGCCTCATAAGCCTTGCTTTCGTTTTTCTCCGACGTCGCCGGCGCGAGAGGGACTCTCCCCGCTAGGCGAGAATCATGCGTGGCAATCTCGCGACAATTCGTAGGCGATGGGTGCGCTGCGTTAATGAACAACCGATCGGCGCTAACAAATTGCGGCCGACCGCGATCCCCACCTCGGGTAGGTCGCCCACCGGACCGAGCTGGTCCATCCCGCACTTCGCGCATCGCCAGAAAAGATTCAATCGATCGATCATCGGTAATTACTCCTTGGGTGAGGCTGGTCGCGGATCACGAACGGCAGGCCACCTTGCTGGGACCGTCCCGATCGGACATGGCGCCCACGCTCCACTCCGCCGCCAGCAGATTGAGTTGAAGGTCCGCCTCGACCGGCAGCTTTCGCAGGAACTTGGCGAACTGGGCGACCATGAGGCCGGCCGCGATGTTGGCGCAGTAGATCGTACTTTTGGCCGTACAGGTCCCGCCGTAGGCCTCGGCTGCGGCAAACAGCGTCGTCGCGTAGTGGCGATACCCAGCGGCGTCGGCGACGGTCAGGACGCGAAGCACCTCGGCGGACATTCGGCCGTCACCGAAGAACTCGACCCGGTCCTTGACCGCCTGCCAGATCAGCCGCCGCGTCTCGATCGAATCCACGGCACAGAACAACACGTTGCCGATCTCCATGCTGCGGCGGAAGCGTTCCTGGTGCTCCAGTGTTTCCAGGCGGTGATGGATCTGCTGGCACAGGTCGGCCGTCGCCGAAACCTTCGACCGGCCCAGGTCATCCTCCAGGTAGCCCTGCGGCGCCAGGTTCACAGTCTCGACGGTATCAGGGTCGATAAGCTGCAGCGCCGAGATGCCCATCGCCGCCAGTTGCAGGGCGACCTGCCGGCCGATCGCCCCGACGCCCACGACGGTAGCCCGGCAGGCCGCCAGCCGCTCGGGCGGGATGATGTCCCGCTGGCGGAGGTCGCGGTCGGCAAGCTCAGAGTTTGTAGATTGATTCATGTTTGTTCCTTCCTTTCAGTTTTCCTCAGGCAAGTAATATGCGCGCTTTGCGCGCAGGAAAGATGCATCCGAAGTCACCCGTAAGCGCCGAGCGACCCTTATCGGACTGCTGAGTCGAGGTTCGTTGACTCCCTGCTGTGAAATGTGTCTAATCGGAGGAGTTGTGTGCCGTTTCGATCCCTGGGGCGGACTACACGCGGGTGGGCCCGGCGTTGGTGCAGTTGATCGTTCGAAAAGCGAAGTTTACCCGCGCATTTACAAAAAGGGCCTAACATGCCTCGCCGCAAAGGCCGGAATTACCTTGTCCTCTTCGTACTTTCCGTCGGCCCGTGGGTCCAGAATGCCCCCGCCACCCTCATTTCGTATGCCGCATTGATCAACGACGCCGGTCCCAGCGGTACCTTGACCTACGGCTCCGATGGGTACGACTTGTACGCGACCTCCCTGGACGGCGAGCCCACCTCCAGTGGACCCATCCCCTTCGGTCCAGTTCGCCTCTCGAGCCTGCCTCCCTACATCACCAGCGTGACCACCGCAGGCGCCAACTCGTATTACCGCTCCAACAGCTATGCCAACATCGTCAATCCCCAGACCGGCACCCTGGTGCACAGCGGGCTGACCTACCATTTCAGTCCCTCCAATCTCGAAAAGGAGCTACTGAACATCACCATCGGCGCCGGCGCCCCGTCCGAATTCTACATTGGTTACCTCACCGATACGGGAGACGGCCCCTGGGACTATCCCGATGGCCTGCGCTTCAAGCAGGCGACGGGCGGGGCGGGCGACAGCACCCTCATCACCACGGTTCAAGATGCCAACAAGGGAGTGGATATCTATTTTTTCCGCATCACGGGGGCGAACCCCGGCGACGTGATCACCACGTCCGGCTTTGAGACGCTGGGAGGCGTCAACTATTACAACCTGACGGCCAGCGGCCTGCTGTTCACGCAGTACATTCCCGAACCGGCCTCGCTCTCGCTGCTCAGCCTCGCCGTCGTCGCACTCGCCTCGCGCGCAAAGCGATCAATGCGCTGATCGAGAGACCAACCAAAAGTCGCTTATACTGGGTCGCCGTTGGCCAAAGAACGGCATAGCGCTCGGCGATGACACGTTGCGCCGAATTCAATGGCCGATTCGGCTCTCCGGGCTGTAACGATGGATCTCGCCCCAGGGCAGGTACCCGCTTCCAGACTCGATGGGGAAACAGCAAACCCACTCGACCCCGCCGCCCATCGCGCCGTGCTCGCGGCCCTGGTTCCCTGCCTGATCGGGACGCTGGTGCTCGGCCTCTTCTCCGATGGAGTCCACCACGACGACGACCTGGTGCACTTCCTCATGGCCCGCTGGGCGCACTGGTATCCCGAGTATCTGCTACACATCTGGGGACGTCCGGGGGCGACGATCCCCCTCGCGGCCGTCGCGTGGATCGGCGACCGCGATGTGGCGTGGCACCTCTGCCGGGGACTGTCGGCCGTGGTCACGGCGGCCGGCGCGTACCTGGCGGCGCGGGTGGCGATGCGCCTCGGGACTCGCCGGGCATGGACCGTCGTCCTCGCCTGCTACCTTCAGCCGCTCAACGCCCTCCTGGCCACCACCACGCTCACTGAGAACTTCACCGCGTTTTATCTCATCGCCGCCATCACCCTGCTTCAATCCGGTCGGGCGCGTTGGGCCGCCCTGGTTTTCTCCCTCGCCCTGCTCACCCGGCATGAGGCGCTCATCCTGGTACCCGTCTGGTGGGCCGGGCTAGCCCTGGTCGATCTGCGAGCTTCGCGCAAACTCCAGGCCGCCCTGCTGACCCTGTGGGCGCCGATTGCGTACAACATTGCTTATCGCGGATTTCTTGGGGACTGGCCGGCGCGGGTGTTCTTCGCGCCTCGAGGGTTGACCGAGTATTCCGCGACCCATCCATTGGGCTATCTACCCCACGCCCTGGAGGCCGTTCCGCCGGTGCTGTTCGGTCTCGCCCTGGTCGGTGGTGGGATGTTGATCCGCCGGCGGCAGGGGCTGATCCCCGCGCTGGTCGGCGTGTTCTTCCTCACCCACTGCGCTATCACGGCACTCGGTATCTTCGCCTCCGGCGGATACGGCCGCTTCATGGTCGCGGTCGCCCCGCTGACCGCGATCCTCATCGTCGCCGGATGGGAGAGACTCATCGACTTCGGTCGTTCCCGTCGCGCCGCCCTCGGGCAGGCCTTCGTTCTCGCGTCGGTCTGGATCGTCGGTCTGCTCTCCTATGAGAGCGAGCGCCGCGCCGGGCGCATTTCCACGCACGCGAGCCCGGAGTGGATAACCCTGCTCACCGCCGTCGCAATCCTCGCGGTGATCGTCACGCTTTTCCCTTATGCCGTCCGTTCGCGTTGGTGCGCCTGGCCGCGAATCATCGCACTCGGCATTTTGGTGTTCACTATTCTCCAGCAGTTTGGTGTCATTGTTCGTCCACTCCGCATCAAGCCGGCACAGGCACAGGTTGCTCGAGCCACGCAATGGCTACGCACGGAAGGCCTCGACACCGCTCCTCTCTTCGCCGCCAACCCGTGGTTTTCGTATGAACTCAACCTGATCGAAGATCCCCGGGCCCACAAAGGCCCGGCGCTGTTCGCCTCCCTGCCGGCCGGCACGATCATCCTCGTGGATTCGCTCTACAGCCCGAGTTACTTCCACCGCCTGCCGTTGGAGGCCATTGCGGAGGACACAAAACACTACCACTGGTTGAAAACCTTTAAGGCGGCTCCTTTGGATCCGCAGCGCCAGGAGATCCACATTTTTCGCAAGATTGCCCCCACGACGCCGGCGACCCAGCCCGACGAACCGTATCCACCGACGTACATGCGCCCGCGGCCTACAGCAAGTAACTCTTACTACATCCGTCCGGAGTGAGCCGATCGCCACCATTCCAAGGTTTTTTCAATCTTCGCCCGGCAACCGGATCATGGACAAGGCTCGCGAAGTTTTCGTGCGCAGAAAAAAAGCAAACGGTTTCGATGCACATGTTCAATCTCCCGTAGACGCCAAGGCCTTCCGGCTCTTCCTCCTCGATGGACACCTCGCGCCATGAACTCGGCCACGCATTCATCCGGCCCGGCGATGGGCAGGCAGGCGAAACTTCGGCGTACCGGTGGCCAAGAGTCGCATTACATCGTGGCTTCGCCGATAGAGCGTGAAGATGTTCGCCGGCTGGCCGCTTAGGTTGCGGACGTGACAAGCAAACGATGCCCGCGTCGCGAACCGGATGAGAAAAGCCAGTACGACTGTCCATGACGTCTGAATTTCCCCGACCTGTCCAAAGTCAAAGACGACCTGTTGCAACATGGGCTCAACGCCGGGAGCCTCGACTCGGTCCATCACCAAGCGAAGGTCTTCGTAAGTAAGCGTGGGGCCGTTGAGGACAATATTCAGGGTTCCGTCGGCTGAGATCGCCAGGCGGCAAACCTCTGTTAGCGCCTCGAAACATGCCGCAGGGTTCTCTTCTATCTTTCGTAGCCGCCACACGGGTCTCCTCCTCGCTTATTGACCTGCCCCCGGAAGGGCAACCTTTAGGATAGGATGATTAAGAAGGAGCGTTGCTGCATCCGACCTGAGATGCAGCACCACTCCCGCCAGCACAGAGCCTCCCCAGGTTCACCGCTTGATGTATTGATCGACATCGGTGCTCAGCTGCTGACATGCTTGCTGGGCCGTGCGGCTACCGGCCAAAGTGCTTTGCCCGGTTTGGTCGCTGAGGAAACGAAGTCCTTCATCCCAGCCAATGTGGCCGTCTTGGCTGTAATCGATCGGGCAGCCATTGGGCTGACTCTCATCGCAGCCCGTGCTGCCGATCGTCGTCAGCAGGCCCATCAGGACCGCGCTACAGATTCCCAAGCGTCGTATTCTCTTCATGATCGTCTCACTTTCTCTGTGCCGTCGAGCCGCGTTGGGCATCGACCGCGAACCAGCTATTGGCGGGCCCCATTCACCCGCCTACCTGATATCCGGGCGAGGGGCGTGGTTCTGACGCGCGGGGACCGGATTGCAGCGGTTCTCGTGCTCACATTCGCCGCGGCGGCGAAGTCGCCCCTTTTTTCTGCGTCAGGTTTTCGCGGCTGGGCCGGATTGATGAGTGAGGCATTGAACAGGCCGGGGACGGCTCGGGGCTTGAGGACGCATCGATGGCGGCAGAATGCTCACGAAACGCGTTGAATGGGAAACTTGGTTAGTCTGAATTCTTGTGGAAATTGAAAGGAAGGTGCGTCATGTTCAGAAAGAGTTTCGCCCTTGTTGTCGTCATGGCAGTAGGCGGTTGCGGAACATTGCCTGTTGGAACGTCGCCCATGGGAACGGTGCCTTTTGAACCGGGGACCGATGTAGCGTCGCTTACCCCCGCCTCGTTTGATGGCAAATGGCGACAATCAGGTTCGCCGGGCATGAACAATGAAGCCTGCATAACCATTCAAGGCGGCGCATTGACCGCGGCGGACGACTGCGCTGGGAAGGACTATCCGATTACAAACTCGCAAGTTGCTACGATATCTGGAGATCAAGTTACCTGGATTCTCGAGTCGTCAAGTAACGGGGCAACAGGCGTTGGGACCTTTAGTATGACGACTCAGCCTGATGGCTCGCTAAAGGGCAGTTTTTCTGTGGTTTCTGATGGAGAGACGTCCACCCATGACTCTATTACGTGGGTCAGAATGTAGTGATCCGCGTCAGGCCTCTTGGAGAGGCAGGATGGTAGAATGGAGTTCTGATCGAGGGAGTGGTTTCCGTCTCGCGGAGTCACGTCGATGGCCGGCTGCCTCACACCTGCTCAAATCGAAAGCCTGTTGGCGGGTACGCTTTCAGCTCAGGAGCAGCGCCGCGCAGAGGAGCATGCCGCGGTCTGCGAAGCCTGCCGCGGGCGGATCGAGGCCCGCCGGACGGACGAGAAGCTCTTCGGCCAGATAAAAGAGGCCCGACCTGACGAGACGCTGCTCCGGCCCGCGAGCCCAAGGGTTTCCGCACAGGCCGGCCTCCCAGTCAACGAATCTATCGAAGGATACGAAATCCTCCGCGAAATCCATCGCGGCGGACAAGGCGTCGTCTACAAGGCGGTGCAGAAGACGACGAAGCGAACAGTCGCGCTGAAAGTTCTGTTGCAAGGCCCCTACGCCTCGCCGAAACAGCGCCATCGCTTCGAGCGCGAGATCGACCTGGTCGCCAGCCTCCAGCATCCCAACATCGTCACCATCTACGACAGCGGCGTGGCCGGCGGCCGGCATTTCTTCGCCATGGAGTACATCCACGGCCAGCCGCTGGACGCGTACCTGTCCGACAAGCACCTGGGCATTGACGACACCTTGCAGCTTCTCAACAAAATCTGCGCCGCCGTGAACTACGCCCACCAGCGCGGAGTGATCCACCGAGACCTCAAGCCCGGCAACATTCTGGTCGACGCCGACGGCCAGCCGCACGTCGTGGACTTCGGCCTGGCCAAGGCCGCGGGACTGGATCTCCACGATGGAGCACCCATGACGGTCACCGGCGAGTTCATGGGCACGCTGGCCTACGCCTCGCCGGAGCAGACCAGGGGCGACCCCAACCTGATCGACATCCGCACCGATGTGTACAGCTTGGGCGTGATTCTCTATGAGATGCTGACCGGCAAGTACCCGTACCCGGTGGTCGGGCAGATGGGTGAGGTATTGCGGCATATCGCCGAGACTGAGCCGACGAGGCCCTCGACGGTCCGCCGCCAGGTCAACGACGAGGTGGAGACGATCGTCCTCAAGGCCCTGGCCAAGGAAAAGGACCGTCGCTATGCGTCGGCCGAGGCCCTGGGCCGGGACGTGGAGCGATATCTCGGCGGCGAGGCGATCGAGGCCAAGCGGGACAGCGCCTTTTATGTGCTTCGCAAGAGTCTGCGGCGGTATCGCCTACCGGTGGCGCTGGCAGCAAGTTTCGTGGCGATCATCACAGTCAGCTTGATCGTTTCTGTCGCCCTCTGGCGCGCGGCCAGCAAGGCGCGCGATCGCGCCGTGGTGGCGGAGAAGCAGCAGAGCCGCGAGCGTGAGAGTGCCGAGGCGGAGCGCCGGCGGGCTGAAAAGGCCCTGACGGCTGAAGCAGAGCAGCGTAAACTCGCAGAGCAGCGTCGCGAGGAAGCGGATGCGGCCCGCGTGGACGCTCAGCAGCGTCAGAAAGAAACGCAAACTGTCGCGGAATTCCAATCCCGGATGCTCGCCGACATTGACGTGCCGGCCATGGGACGCGGGATCGTGCAAAGTCTGCGGGACCAGGTGAAGGCCGGCTTGGAGCGTCAGACCGTGGACGAGTGGCCCAACCGCCGGAAGCGTACCCAGCCGGAGATCGAGGCGACGCTGAAGGCACTCGACGAGGCCGTCGCGCCCGGACATCCGGTCGACCTGGCCCGGCGGGTAATAGATGATTACATCTTGAAGCGGGCCGCTGCCACACTCGAACAGGAGTTTGCCGGCCAGCCGCTCATACTGGCGCAGATTGATGACGCCCTCGGGACAATGTATGACCGCCTGGGACTCTTCGACACCGCGGCACCATACCTGCGCGCGGCGTTGGAATTGCGCAGGCGCGAGTTGGGTGGGGAGCATCTGGACGTGGCGACGAGCCTGGAACATATAGCCTGGTTGGCGGGCAACAAACGTGACTATGTTGAGGCCCAGCGGTTGTACGAGGAGGCGGTCGCGCTGCGCCGCAGACTCCAGGGCAACGACCACGAGGATGTAGCCGGCACCCTCTATAATTTTGCCGACTTACAAATGAACCGAGGAAACGCCACCGCATCCGAGCCGCTTTATCGCGAGGCATTGGCCATTTATCGAAAAGCCCACGGTGAAAGTCATCGAGATACATTAAGGGCGTGGACTAGCCTTGTGTTGGCCCTGCGATCCCAGAATAAGGACGTTGCTTTGGCCCTGGAGCTTCCCAGGGGGTTATCCGGGCTTTTCGGAGCACTGAGTAAGGACGATGCGGAAGTGCTTAAGACTTACAAAGCGAACTTCGTCTCCATTGCGTTTCCGCAGCAGCGCGATCCGTTGCCGCAGCCCTTGGTAGACATGATTCCCCGCATGTGTACCATAATACTCGGCGAAAAGAACCCGGAGGTGGCGATCACACTGATCGCACTGGCGCATCCACTGCAAGCCAAGGGCGATCTCGCGGCGGCAGAGCGACTGTATCGCGAGGCACTGGCCGTTAATCGCAGGCTACGAGGCGACGAACACCCGGAAGTGGCGGCTGGCCTAGTCCAATTGGCGCGACTGCTGCAGGCGAAAGGCGACCTCGCCGCGGCCGAGCCGCTCGTTCGTGAGGCCCTGGCGATACAACGTAAGCTGCTGGGTGACGAGCACACCGACACGCTAGTGTCGATGGAATTGCTCGCCAATTGCCACTACGCCCAAGGCAAATACCAAGACGCCCAGAAGCTCTACGAGCAGACGTTGGAAATAAGGCGCCGCGTGCTAGGGCCGGAGCACGCCGATACTCTGAGGTCGATGCGCAACCTCGCCTACGCCTACTATGCCGAGGGCATATACGCCGACGCGGAACCGCTATTCCGTGCGGCGCTTGCAGCGCGATTAAAGATTTCCGGCGCGTCGCATGCGGATACAATGTGCGTCCGCGGCGATCTGATCAACCTGTACGTCAAGCAAAAGCGGTTCGAAGACGCCAGGCCGCTGGTCGTCGAGCAGATCCAATACCAGCGCGCGGCAGCGGACCAACCGGGGGCCTCCGCGTGGGACCTCAACATCTACGCATGGACGTTGTTGACCGT